>NZ_UNRI01000004.1:0-283851 GCF_900537145.1 Dietzia sp. Alg238-R159
GTTCGGGATCGGTGGAGAACTGGACCGTCCCGCCCCGCCAAGTCTGCACCCCGACCTTGCACCACGCCCTGGCCACGGTGGCGTTACCGATCTTCAGATGATCCGCCAGCAGGCGTGAGGACCAGTGCGTCACCCCGTACTTCTTCGGCGGAGGAGTCAACGTCGTGGTGATGATCTTCTGGTCATCTATCCGCTTCGGCCGGCCAGAGCGCGACTCGTCGAACAGGCCCGCGATCCCATCCGCCTCATACCTGCCTCGCCACTTCCACACCGTCGTCGGCGTCGTTCGCTCCCGGTCAGCGATCCGAGAGTTCGCCTGACCTTCCGCCGCGAGCAGGATAATCCGCGCCCGCATCGCCAACCCCGATTGGATCGACGTTGACCGCGTCCACGACTCCAACTCCTCGCGGTCACCATCACGAAGAATCAAAGCCGGAGCCGGGTTATTGGGCATGACCCATTCTCCCAAACACCCAAGCATTTAGGAACTAACGACACGCGACACTAGTTTCACGCCCATGCGGCACATCTCCCGCCGGGGCTTCCTCGGCACCGTCGCCGCCGCCGGGGTCGCCGCCCTGGCCACCGACCCCGCGGCTGCCGCCCGGCCGAGCGACTCCGCCGGCGCCGCGACCGACTCCCCCGCACCCGGACGGATCCCCCACGATGTGCAGGACCACCGGTGCATCGTGGTCGGGAGCGGATTCGGCGGCGGCATCTCAGCGCTTCGTCTCGCTGAGGCGGGCGTCGCCGTCGTCGTCGTCGAACGAGGCCGTCGCTGGCCCACCGGACCGGGCTCCACCACCTTCCCCAGCGCCACCTCCCCCGACGAGCGCGCCCCGTGGTTCCGCCCGCCGGCCGAGGTGTTCGGCCGCCCCGTGGACCTCCCGCGCCACACCGGCCTGCTCGAGGCGTCCGTCGGCGAGAACATGACGTCCGTCTGCGCCACCGGCGTCGGCGGCGGCTCCCTCATCTACCAGGGCATGGCACTACAACCCACCGAGGAGCTGTTCCACACGTGGTCCCCCGGCGCGATCGACTGGCGCGAGATGGAGCGCGAGTACTACCCACGCGTCTCCCGGATGCTGCGCCTCGCCGAGGCCCCCGACGAGCTCGTCGCCGCGCCCCGGTACGCCGCCTCCCGCGTTTTCGCCCAGCGCGTCCGCGACGCCGGGCTGCCCCTGCGCAAGATCCCCATGCCGATGGACTGGGACTACGCCCTGGCGGAACTGCGCGGCGAGATGCGCCCGTCCTACACCAACGGCGACAGCTCCCTGGGGGTCAACAACGGTGGCAAACACTCCGTCGACGTCACCTAACTCGCCCGCGCCGAGGCCACGGGCCTGGTCGACGTCCGGCCTCTGCACGATGTGCGCGCGATGCGCCGCCTCCCGACGGCCGCTGGGAGCTGGACGTGGAGGTCCTCGACACCGCCGGACGGCTCGTCCGGACGCTGTCGATGCGGGCCCCGGCACTGATCATGGCCGCCGGCTCGGTGGGCACCTCCACCCTGCTCACCCGCGCCGCCGCCACCGACGCCGTCACCGACCTGCCCGACGCCGTCGGCAGCGGCTGGGGCTCCAACGCCGACCGCATCTACCTGTGGACCGACCCCACCGCCGGGTTCGGCGCCGTCCAGGGCGGGCCCGTGGTCTACGGCAGTCTCAACTGGTCCGACCCCGCCACCGCCCACACCGTCATCCAGGCCTCGCTCCCGCCGTTCGGACCGGACCCCCACACCACGGTGATGGTCGGCTACGGCGTCAGCGCCGACCGCGGTCGGGTCGTCTACGACTCCGCGCAGGACCGCGGGATCATCCGATGGCCGGCCGGCGGCGGCTCCAACATCCTCACCCACGTCGACCGCACCGCACGCGACATCGCCGGCCCGACCGGCCACCTCACGGACACCAACCGCATGCTCAACTCCACCTGGCACCCGCTCGGCGGCGCCGTCATGGGACAGGTCTGCGACCTCGACGGCCGCGTCCCGGGCCAGCGCGGGCTGTACGTCGTCGACGGCGCGCTCATCCCCGGCACGACCGCCGCGTGCAACCCGTCGCTGACCATCGCCGCGATCGCCGAGCGCCCGCTGGACAGGATCGTGCGGCAGGACGTGGGCGCCGTCTTCTGAGGGCGCCGTCTTTTAGGCACGGCGTCCGGCGGCGTCCGGGATACTGGCGGGGTGCGCTCCCGCGACTCCATCCTCGACGCCACCCGAGCCGTCATCGGGCGCGCCGGTTTCGGGGGCGTCACGATCGCCGCGGTCGCCAAGCAGGCCGAGGTCAGCCGCCAGACCGTCTACTCCATCTTCGGCAGCCGCGAGGACCTGGTCTCGCAGGCCGTCTCCGAGCGACTCACCATGCTCACCGGCGCGTTCACCGATGTGCTCGACGCCGCGACGACGCCCCTCGAGCTGATCGTGGAGATCGTGGTCGTGGGCCGCCACTGCATCCTCGACGATCCCCTGCTGCGCGCGCTCACGCTCGGCGGCGGCTCGAACCCCATCTTCGACCCCGGCTCCGCCGAACGGGCCCGCCAGTACGCGGTCGAGCTCCTCGTCCCCGCCGCCGAGCGGTTCCCGCAACTGGCCGGCCGCCTGGACCTGGTCGCGGAGGTGGGCGTGCACGTGGGCTGGTCGGTGCTGTGCCTGGACTCGCCCGAGGCCCGCTCCGACGACGACCTCCGCACCTTCCTCATCACCTGGCTGGCGCCGCTGCTGGAGACGTTCGGGACGTGAGCGACGTACTGGTCCTGTGGGACCTCGACCTCACCCTCCTCGACCCCGCCGGTTTCGGGACCCGCATGATCACCCCGGCGCTCGCCGACCTCCTCGGCCGCGACCCCGTCATGGGCGTGTCCTTCGCCGGACGGACCGACCGCGCGATCCTCACCGATCTGCTCGAGATCAACGGGATAGGTGTCGACGACGACGAGGTGGTCCATTCCCTCATGGACGCCGTGGCCCGGCGCTGCGAAACGTTCGGGGACGATCTCCTGGCCGGAGGTGGCGGTCCCCTGCCCGGCGCCCACGAAGCTGTCGCCGCCCTGGCCGCGGACCCGCGACTGCACCAGGGGATCGTCACGGGCAACATGCGGCGGACGGCGCTGCTCAAGCTGCGGCTCTGTGGCTTCGACGGGCTGCCCGATCCCGGACTCGGCGCGTTCGGTGATCACCACGCGGACCGCGCCCACCTCGTCCGCGACGCCCTCGCCGCCGCCCGGGCCCGCGGTGTGGACGTGACCCCCGGGCGGTCGGTGGTCGTGGGCGATCACGTGCACGATGTCCGCGGGGCGCGCGCCGCGGGTGCCGTCTGCGTGGCTGTCGCCACCGGCAGGGTTTCCGCCGACGACCTCCGCGCCGCCGGCGCCCACGCCGTCCTGCCGGATCTCACAGATCCCGGCGCCCTGCTGGCCGCGATCCACGCCACCGTCTGAACCGCGGTGCCGTCCGACCTGCGGTGCCCTGGACGGGGCATCCAGGGCACCGCAGGTCACGAGGCTGCAGACGCCGCCCGGGCCCACGGCCTGGCGGTATCCATAGAGCGCCCGGGCGCGGTGGCACGCCGTACCGCCATGCCTCACCTACGCCGACGCACTTCTGGCTGCCGTCCACGCCTCCGTCTGAACCGCAGTGCCGTCTGAACCGCAGTGCCGTCTGAGCTGCAGTGCCGTCTGACCTGCGGCGCCCTGAACGGGGCATCCAGGGCACCGCAGGTCACGGCCGTGACAGCCACTTCTTCCGACCATGTCGTACCTCGAACATACAGTCGAACCATGAGCCCAACAGACACCGCCCACTCGCCGTTCGTGACCCCGCCGGGATTCACGACGGTGCCTACCCCCGCCACCGACGTCGTCGTCCCTGAGGCCTTCAGCCGATGGGACCCCGGACAGCGACGCGGCTATCTCGCGCAGCGGGCGATCAACGCTGCCGAAGGCCGCACTGTGGCCTATGCGTACGACTGCGTATCCAGGTCAACCCAGAACGACCAGCGACGCGATCCCCTGGACACGGCGGCGACCATGGTGAGCGCCTCGATGGCTTTGTCCCGCCGCGGGGCATTTCGGCTGGTGGCCACCGCCATAGAACTGACCGAGCGGCTGCCTCTCACCGCGACACTGCTGACGACTGGGTGGATCGGAGTCGACGCGGCCCACGCCATCGCCGAGGAGACCGCCCTGGTGGAGGACCGTCTCATGCCGGAACTCGACCGCCGCATCAGCGAGGGACTCGCACCGACGAGGCGCCGAACCCACCCTCCCAGGATCGGGCCACTGCGCAAGATGCTCAGCAAGCACGTCGCGAGCTGCGACCCCGTGGGAGCGGACGCCCGCGCACAACAGGCTCGGCGAGAGCAGAACGTGAAGATGACGCCGGTCACGGGCGATCTCGCGCTGCTCACCGCGACCATCTCAGCCGTCGACGGCCTGGAGATCACTGAACGGATCGAAGCCCTGGTCCGCACCGCCGCAACAGACGACCCCCGGTCGATCGGGCAACTCAGGGCCGCCGGCCTCCTCGCCCTGAGCCGCGGCTGGACCTGTCTGCCCGCACCCGACGGAGACCACCCCACGGACCCGGACGCGATGGCCGCGGCCCGCCGGGTCGTGATCCACGCCTACGACGACGGGGACGCGGACTTCCGGGGACTGTTCGTGGCAGGTTATGGCCCCGTCAGTCGCTTCACGTCCGACGAACTGCAGCGATTCGCCAGACGCAGGCTCGACGCGATCGACACGCTCGCGGACCCGGACAGTGAGGCGTCCCGCCGGTACAGCCCCTCGGAGGCACTGGCGCGCTTCTGTCGAGGCCGCGACGGCACCTGCGTCTTCCCGGGCTGCCAGACCCCGGCGGACAAGACGGACCTCGACCACATCATCCCCTTCGACCACGAGGATCCCCAGCGCGGCGGATACACCACCAGCGACGACCTCGGCAGCATCTGCCGCACCCACCATCGCCTCAAGACCGATGGCATCTGGGCCTACTACCGGAGCCCTGACGGGGACTACGTGTGGATCCATGGTCCGAACCATCCCGACAAGGACCCCGGGACACGCGTCATCACCACCCCCACCGGCCCATTGGCGGAGTTCGGCGCACCGCGACACCCCGAACGCTCCCGGCTACAGAAGGAGGCCGCCGAAGCCGGCAGAACCGGTGACAGCATCCCCGGATCGCAGCGCCAACCGCACACCCGGCACCGTCGCGCCTCCGAACGGAGGTACCTGCGCGCTCAGGCGGAACAGCGACTACACGCTGCCGAGAGCGAACCAGGGTCGCAGTCGGCTGCCTAGGTCGGCCGGCCGGGCGACTCAACCCTCGATTTGCTCGCCCAGTTCCATCCAGCGCTCCTCGAGCGTGTCCTTCTCCGCGGAGACGTCCTTGAGCTCGCGGTCCAGGGCGGCCAGCTTCTCGGTGTCCATCGCCCCTGCCGAGACATCGGCCATGGCCTTGTGGAGCTCGGCCTCGCGCTTGTCGAGCTTGCCCATCTGCCGCTCGATCTTCGACATCTCCTTGGTGAGTGCCCGCTCCTCGGCGGCGGAGAGGGCGGGAGCCGTGGCAGACCCGTCCGCGCCGCCAGCCACAGAACCGCCAGCCGAAGCAGACCCGGCGCCCGGCGCGGAGCGCGACACCTTGCCCGAGTCGCCCGCCGCCCCGGCGACGCGACGGCGCTCGAGGTATTCGTCGATGCCGCGCGGGAGGTTGGTGAGCTGGCCGTCGCCGAACAGCGCCCACACCGAGTCACAGATGCGCTCGACGAGGTAGCGGTCGTGCGAGATGACGACCATCGTGCCGGGCCAGCCGTCGAGCAGGTCCTCGAGTTGACGCAGCGTGTCGATGTCGAGGTCGTTGGTGGGCTCGTCGAGCAGCAGGACGTTGGGCTCGGCCATGAGCACGCGCGTCAACTGCAGGCGCCGTCGCTCGCCGCCGGACAGGTCGCCGACGGGCGTGCGCTGACGGGCCGGCGAAAAGCCCAGCCGCTCGGCCAGCTGGGAGGCGGTGAGCTCGTCCTTGCCGAATGCCACCTGGGCGGCGACGTCCTCGATCGCCTCGAGCACCCGCTGGTCCAGCGGCAGGTCGTCGAGTTCCTGCCGCAACCACCCGATCCGGATGGTCTTGCCCTCCTTGCGGCTGCCCGCGGCGAGAGGGGCCTCACCGGCGAGCGCCCGCAGGAGCGTGGTCTTGCCGGAACCGTTGACGCCGACGAGGCCCACTCGCTCGCCGGGGGCCAGTCGCCAGGTGAGGTCGTCGACGAGGGTGCGGCCGTCGGGGGCGTCGAGGCGCACGTCCTCGAGCTCGATCACGACTTTACCGAGGCGCCGCGCGGCGAAGCTCGACAGCTGTAGCGAGTCGCGGGGCGGCGGCACGTCCTTGATGAGCGCCTCGGCCGCCTCGATGCGATAGCGCGGCTTGGACGTCCGCGCCGGGGCGCCGCGGCGCAGCCACGCGAGTTCTTTGCGCATGAGGTTCTGACGACGCGACTCGGTGGCCGCGGCCTGGCGGTCGCGCTCGGCGAGCGCGAACACCCAGTCGTTGTAGCCACCCTCGTACTGCTCGACGTGGCCGTCGACCACCTCCCAGGTGTGGGTGGCGATCGTGTCGAGGAACCACCGGTCGTGGGTGACGACGACGAGCGCACTCGATCGCGCGACGAGGTGGTCCGCCAACCACTGGACCCCCTCGACGTCGAGATGGTTGGTCGGCTCGTCCAACACGAGCAGGTCCAAATCCTGCACGAGGGCCGCGGCGAGCGACACCCGGCGCCGCTCACCGCCGGACAGATCCGCGACGGGCGTGTCCAGTCCCAGGTCGTGGATCCCGATGCCGTCGAGCACCGCGCGGACGCGGGCGTCACCGGCCCACTCGTGGACCGCGAGGCCGAGCCCGCCGACCACGGCCTGGCCCACGGTGTCGGCGGCGAGCTCCGTGCGCTGCGTGACCACGGCGATCCGCAGACCGCTGACCTGCGAGACGCGCCCGGAGTCGGGCTCGGCCACGCCGGTGAGGATCTCCAGCAGGGTGGTCTTGCCGCCCCCGTTGAGGCCGACGACGCCGATGCGGTCGCCGGCGTTGACGCCCAGTGAGACGTTGTCGAGCACCTGCCGGATCCCGAAGGAGACCGAGCACTGCTCGAGGTTGATGAGGTTGGTGGGGGCCATCTCTACTTTCCTGTGGGGTCGTCGACGATGTGCGCACCGCCGACCGGGCCGCGGGTCACGCGGACCTCGCGGGCGACGCCGTGCTCGCTGATCTCGGCGGCGACGGCGATCGCGTGGTCACGGTCGGTGCAGAAGAACAGGCAGGTGGGGCCGGAGCCGGAGACCATGCCGTGCAGGGCCCCGGCCTCCCGGCCGACGCACAGGGTCCGGCGGAGGGCGGGCATGAGCGAGAGCGCGGCGGCCTCCATGTCGTTGGCGAGCAGCCCGGCCACGGCGGCGGGATCGTCGCCGGCGAGGGCCGCCACGAGCGGGTCGACCCCGCCCGCGCGCGGCAGGCCACGCTCGGGATCAGCCGGGTCGCGCCCGGGATCAGCAGGGTCGCGCTCGGCGCGCAGCCGGTCGAGCTCGGCGAACACCGTCGGGGTGGACAGTCCCCCGTCGGCCAGGGCCACCACGATGTGCTGCTCGGCGCGGGCGTGAAGCAGCGTCGCGAGTTTCTCGCCGCGTCCGGTGCCCAACGCCGTGCCGCCGCGGATGCAGAAGGGCACGTCGCTGCCCAGCCGCGCGGCCCGCTCCTCCAGCGCCGCCCGGCTGAGTCCCAGACCGAGCAGCCGGTCCGTGGCCACGAGCGCGGCGGCGGCGTCCGCGCTGCCGCCGGCCATCCCGCCGGCCACGGGGACGCCCTTGTGGATCCGGATGGCGATCCGGGCGTCCGATCCCGCCTCCTCGCGGAGCAGGTCGACGGCCCGGGCGGCGAGATTGGTCCGATCCGTCGGCACCTGCGGGGCCCCGGGCCCGGTGACGACGACCTCGCTGTCGTCGTCGGCGTCGTCCAGCGACACGGTGACCCGCTCCCACATGTCCACGGCCCGGTACACGGTGAGCAGGTCGTGGTAACCGTCGCCGCGGACGTCACCGACGCCGAGGTGGAGGTTGATCTTGGCGGGGGCGACGGCCGTCACGGCGCGCGCGCCGGCGGGGGTGGAGGCGTCGCGGGGCATGACCACCAGCCTACGGCTCCCGGTGCGCCGGTCCGATCCCGAGCCGCACCGCCGCCTCGGCGATCCGGACGAAGTCGGCGGTGGTGAGTTGTTCACCGCGGGCCTTGGGGTCGACGTCGGCCTCGGTCAGCGCGAGTTCGGCGTTCGCGCCGGAGCCCGCCCACCCGGACAGGGCGGCGCGCAGGGTCTTGCGACGCTGGGCGAACGCGGCGTCGGCCACCGCGAACACCCGTTTCCGGTGTGCCTCGCCCAGGTCCCACGGGGCCTCGGGGTAGGCGTCGATCCGCACCAGGCCCGACTCGACGTTGGGGACGGGCCAGAAGACGTTGCGGCCGACGGTGCCGGTGCGGCGGACGGTGCCGAAGAACCCGGCCTTGACGCTGGGCACCCCGTAGACGCGGGAGCCGGGGGCGGCGGCGAGGCGATCGGCCACCTCGAGCTGCACCATCACCAGCGCGGTGCGCAGGGTCGGCACCTCGGCGAGCATGTGCAGGAGCACGGGCACGGAGACGTTGTAGGGCAGGTTGGCCACCAGCGCGGTCGGCGGCGGGACCCCCGGGCCGCCCAGGTCGGCGCCGGAGACCGCGAGCGCGTCGGCGCCCACGACGGTCAGTGCGTCGGCGAGCTGCGGGGCCCGCTCGGCCACGGTCCGGGGCAGGCGCGTGGCCAGCACGGGGTCGATCTCCACGGCCACCACGTGGCCGGCGGCGTCGAGCAGCGGCAGGGTCAGCGACCCGAGGCCCGGCCCGACCTCGATCACCGTGTCGTCTCGGCCCACGCCGGAGGCGGTGACGATCTTGCGGACCGTATTGGCGTCGTGGACGAAGTTCTGTCCAAGGGTCTTGGTGGGCTTGATGCCCAGTTCCTCCGCGAGCGCGCGCACCTCCTGCGGGCCGAGAGGGTCGGCCTGCCCGCGGAAGGTCGCGTCCGGGCCGGTCAGCGCAGACCCAGCTTGGAGGTGCAGGCGGGCCAGGCGCCCCAGCCCTGCGAGGCCCGGACCTTCTCGGCGATCGCGATCTGCTGCTCACGCGTGGCGAGGTGCGCGCTGGGCGCGTACTGGCCGCCGCCGTGGCCGGTCCAGGTGCCGGCGGCGAACTGCAGCCCGCCGGAGTACCCGTTGCCGGTGTTGATGCTCCAGTTCCCGCCCGACTCGCACTGGGCGATCGAGTCCCACACGCCGCCGTTCGAGACGGCCGGCGCGGCGGGCTTGGGCTTGGTGCCCACGCGGACGACGGCGGGGCGGGCCTCGGTGAGGACCTTCTCCGCGCCGCGGGCGCGCTCGGTCTCGACACCGTTGACGCGGGTGATCGTGTAGACGACCTCGCGCTCGCCGGGGGCACCGGGATCGACGACCGTGCGCTCGCCCTCGGTGGCCTCGGGGTCCTCGGTGGTCTGTTCGGGGGCCTCGAACTGCTCGACCGCGGTCTCCTCGGCGACGGCCACCCGGGTGATGGTGACCTCGGTGCCGGGCTCGACGGGGGCGTCCGGGGCCGGGGTGACAGTGTCCAGCGGGCCGAGGGTGATGCCGGCGCGCTCGAGGAACTGCCCGACCGTCTCACCGGGTGAGGCCATCGGGGTGGCGGGGCCGCCGTGGTCGGACAGCAGCGCCTCGCGCGGGGTCACCACGGAGACGGTGGTGCCGTCGAGCGGGACGTCCGCGTCGATGCGTGGGCTGACGTAGCTGCGGGGCGGGACGTCGTCGCGCTCGGCCACGAGGTCGGCGACGGTGGTGGCGGTGGTCCACACCTGCTCGCTGCGACCGTCGACCTCGACGGTGACGGGCCGGGCGCGCAGCAGGGTGACGGTGTCGCCGTCGTCGATGCGGTCGCCGGGCGCGATCACCACGTCCCGGTCGTCGACGCTGTAGCCGGCGTCGGCGAGCGCGGCGTGGACGTCGGAGCTGAAGGTCACCAATTCGACCTGCTCGCCGTCGACCTCGAGGGTGTACTGCGTGCGCTGGTCGAGCGCCGCCACCCCACCCACCACGAGGGTGGTGAGCATCCCGGCGACGGACAGCCGCAGCATGGTGGAGCGGGACTCGTGGAGTCGCTTGACGGGGGCGAGCATGCCCCGGGTCGCGGTGGGTCGGGCGCCCGTGGGGGTGTCGGTCCGTGCGTCGTCAACCACTTGTGGGTTCTCTCCTCGGGTAGCTCCGCGAACTGCCGTACAGCCGTTCGCGTTTCATCACGATAGCGTAACGAGCGGACAGCGCCGGGGCAACGTGACCCTCGTGACATGCGGGAACGAGTCGACGACGACGAGGTATTCAGGTCACGTTTCGTTACATTCGCCACTCAGCCCTCACCAGTACCACGCGCCACACCGGTCGTCGGCCCGGGCGGGCCCGCCCGTCAGACGGTCAGGCCGAACACGGCGCGGGCGGTGTCGGCGACCTCCGACACGAAGTCCTCCGGCGTCTGCCCCCGGACCTCCGCGATCGCCCGGGCGGTGTAACCCACCAGGCCGGGCTCGTTGCGGGCGCCCCGGAACGGCTCGGGAGCCATGTACGGGGCGTCGGTCTCCACGAGCAGCTGCCCGGCCGGGGCCAGGCGGGCCGCCTCGCGCAGGTGGTCGTTGGCCTTGAACGTGACGTTGCCGGTGAACGACAGCACGTACCCGCGGTCCAGCGCCTCCCGCGCCACCTCCAGCGGCGAGGAGAAGCAGTGGAGCATCACGTGCGGGATGCCCGAGCCCGGGCCGGCGACCTCCGCGAGCACACGCAGCAGGTCGTCATCGGCCTCGCGATTGTGGATCATCAGGCATTTGCCCAGCTCGGCGGCGAGCCCGGCGTGCCAGCGCAGCGACTCCTCCTGCTCGGCCGGGTCGGCGCAGCCGTCCATCTTCCCCACCCAGTAGTGGTCGAGGCCGGTCTCCCCCACCGCGACGACCCGCGGATGGGCGGCGAGTTCGCGCAGGCGCGCCCGCACCTGCTCGCCGCGCTCGGGGTCGGTGATCTCGGCGGCTCGGGTGGGGTGCACGGCCACGGCGGCGTACACCCGCTCGTCGGCTTCGGCGGCGGCCACGACGGCCTCGGACTCGGCGAGGTCGTCGCCCACCGTGACCAGGGCCGCGACCCCGGCGAGTGCGGCGCGGTCTGCGGCGGCGCGCACCTCGTCGGCGGTGCGGTGACCGCAGGAGTAGAGGTGCGTGTGTGCGTCGACGAGCCCGGGTAGCGACTCGGGCAGGACGGGAGTGGGGCGGGGCTTGCGCTTACCCATACGGTCGCCTCAGTCCTCCTGCTGGATCGGCGCCCAGCTCGGCCCGGTCTCGGCCAACTCGGGGTCGACCTTGGCGAACAGCGGGCTGGGCTTGGCCAGCGGGGTGCCCGGGGTGATCTCGGTGCGCGCCCACCGCGCCTGCTCGGCGGCGTAGTCACCCATGATCACCGGGTAGCTGCGGCCAGCGTCGGGCAGCCCGACCCCGACGAGCTCGACCGGCATGTCGTCGGTGACCTCGTGCACCTGCGGGGCGGCGGCCCACACGCCCTGCCCGCCGATCGCGCCGTGGATCTGCTGCGCGGCCGACGGCAGGTACGGGGTCAGCAGCGTGTTGGCGTCGGAGACCACCTGCAGCGCGGTGTGCAGCACGGTACCCAGGCGCTCGCGCTGGTCGGGCTCCTTGGCCAGCTTCCACGGCTCGGTGGCGGCGATGTAGCGGTTGGCGGCGCCGACGATGCGCATGGCCTCGGTGGCGCCGGCCTTGAACCGCGAGCGCTCGAGGTGCGCGCCGACGGTGGCGAAGGCCGACTCCGCCTCGCGCAGCAGTTCGGCGTCGAGGTCGGACAGGGTGCCGGGCCGCGGGATCTCGCCGAAGTTCTTGTGTGCCATCGACACGGTGCGGTTGACGAGGTTGCCCCAGCCGCCGACCAGCTCGGAGTTGGTGCGGCGCACATACTCGTCCCAGGTGAAGTCGGTGTCGTGGTTCTCCGGGCCCGCGACCGAGATGAAGTAGCGCAGCGCATCGGGGCCGAACTCGGCCAGGAAGTCGCGCACGTAGATCACCACGCCGCGCGAGGACGAGAACTTGGACCCGGACATGGTGAGGAACTCGGACGAGACCACCTCGGTGGGCAGGTTCAGTGCGCCCAGCGCCCCCGGCTCGCCGCCGTGGGCGCCCCGGCCGTCGTAGCCGATGAGCTCGGCCGGCCAGATCTGCGAGTGGAAGGTGATGTTGTCCTTGCCCATGAAGTAGTGGGACACGGCCTCGGGGTCGGTCCACCACCGTCGCCACGCCTCAGGCTCGCCGGAGCGCCACGCCCACTCGATGGAAGCGGACAGGTAGCCGACCACGGCGTCGAACCACACGTAGAGCTTCTTGTCGCCGCGATCCTGCCACCCCTCCACCGGGATGGGGATCCCCCAGTCGATGTCGCGGCTCATGGCGCGCGGACGCAGGTCCTCGAGCAGGTTGAGCGAGAACTTGAGGACGTTGGGTCGCCAGTCCTTCCGCCCCTTGAGCCAGTCCCCCAGCGAGTCCGCGAGCGCGGGCAGGTCGAGGAACCAGTGCTCGGTCTCGATGAACTTCGGCGTCTCACCGTTGATCTTGGAGACCGGGTTCTTCAGGTCCGCCGGGTCGAGCTGGTTGCCGCAGTTGTCGCACTGGTCCCCGCGGGCGCCGTCGTCACCACAGATGGGGCAGGTGCCCTCGATGTAGCGGTCCGGCAGGGTCCGCCCGGTGGACGGGCTCACCGCACCGGTGGTGGTCTTGGCGACCATGTAGCCGTTGGCGTGCAGGCCCCGGAACAGTTCCTGCACCACCGCGTAGTGGTTCCGCGTGGTGGTGCGGGTGAACAGGTCGTAGCTCAGCCCCAGGCCGGCGAGGTCGTCCACGATCACCCGGTTGTAGCGGTCCGCTAGCTCCTGGACCGGCACGCCCTCCTTCTCGGCCTGCACGAGCAGCGGCGTGCCGTGCTCGTCCGTGCCCGAGACCATGAGGACGTCGTTGCCTGCCATCCGCTGGTAGCGCGAGAAGACGTCCGACGGCACCCCGAACCCCGAGACGTGTCCGATGTGCCGGGGGCCGTTCGCGTACGGCCATGCGACCGCGGTCAGGACTGTCTTCGCCATGGGCTACAGACTAGTGGTCACGTCCGCGGGGGCCGGGACCGCGTCAGGCCGCCTCGGCCGCGGGATCTCGCGAGAGCGATTTGTGGATGGACACGCACAGCGCGATCAGCACCAGTACGAACGGCGAGGCGGCGATGATCGTCATGTTCTGCAGGCTCGACAGGGCGTCGCCGCCACCGTCACCGGCCACGAGCATGATGATCGCCACGGCGGCGGTGAACGAGCCCATGAGCATGACGAGCCAGCGGGTCGGCTCCTCCACGCCGTGCTGGGCCATCCCGCCCATGACGATCGACGCCGAGTCCGCGGAGGTGATGAAGAAGATGGCGATGAGGACCATCGCCACCACCATGAGTACGGGCGCGAGCGGCAGCTCGCGGAGCAGGTTGAACAGTTGCGGCTCGAGGGACCCGTCGCCGAAGACGCTGCGTCCGGCCTCCTCGAGGTAGAGGGCGAAGCCGCCGAAGATGGAGAACCAGACCACCGACAGGGTGCTGGGGATCAGGACCACGCCGATGATGAACTCGCGAACAGTGCGCCCACGGCTGATACGGGCCAGGAACATGCCCACGAACGGCGACCAGGAGATCCACCACGCCCAGTAGAAGACCGTCCACCCGGAGAGCCACTCGGCGGCCTCACCGTTCTCGCTCACCGCGGTGCGGGAGGCCATGTCGAAGAAGTCGGAGAAGTAGGTGCCGATCGTGGTGGGGATGAGGTCGAGCATGAAGAACAGGGCGCCGGAGAAGATCGCCACGAACAGCGCGAGTGACACCGCCAGGATGAGGTTGATGTTCGACAGCAGCTGGATACCGCGGCTGATCCCGGAGGCGGCCGAGGCGAGGAACACCAGGCCCAGGACCACGATGACGCCCACGACCAGGGCGATGCCGCCACCGCTGATCGCGCCGGTCTCGTTGAGCCCGGCCCGGATCTGCAGCGCACCCAGGCCGAGCGAGGCCGCGGTGCCGAAGATGGTCGCGACGACGGTCGCGATGTCGAGGACCTTGCCGATCCATCCCGCGGCCCGCTTCTCGCCGATGAGCGGAACGAACGCCTGGGAGATGAGGTGGCCGCGCTTGAAGCGGTAGGCGGCCAGGGCGAGCGCGAGCCCGACGATCGCGTACATCGACCACGGGTGCAGGGTCCAGTGGAACGTCGTCGTGGCCATGGCCACGTCGTACTGCTGCTCCTGCCCCGGCGGCGGCTCCTGGAAGTGGGTCAGCGGCTCGGACACGCCGTAGAACATCAACCCGATCCCCATACCCGCGGCGAACATCATGGCGATCCACGACCGGGTGGAGTATTCCGGCTTCTCGTCGTCCCCACCCAGCCGGACGCCGCCGAACCGGGACAGTGCCAGGTAGATCGCGTAGACCACGACCGTGGTGGAGACGAGGATGAACAGCCATCCCACCGTGTCCACCACCAACGAGAACGCCTCACCGGCGGCGTTCTCGAACGAAGTGGTGTACATGGCGCCCCAGATCACCACGATGAGAGCGATGATCGTGGTGGGCACGAGGACCGTGAAGTCGACGCCCGGGCGGGGCCCGCGCACAGGGTCCTCTGGGCCGTCATTCGACGCGTCGAAAGCTTTCTCTCGTGACTTTGGCATACGTCGAACCCTGTCAACAATCCAAGGTGAGCGCAAGATAATAAAACGCTTATCGGCCCCGGCGTGGATTCGCCGTCCCGGGGTGGCACGATCGGACGGTGCCCGATTCCACCCCCGCCGTGCCGGCGCTCCTGCGCGCTCTCCACGTGCGGGCGCGGGCCCTCGGGATCGGTCCCCCGGCGGCGTTCCTCGGCGACTGGCGCGACTCCCCGGCGGTGATCATCCCCTCCGTGGACCTGCGGCCGACCCGGCCCGAGCAGGTATTCTCGGTGGACGGCGACCTCGTCGTCGTCGGGTTCCGCTCCTTCCCCGACCACGTACCGGACCACGCCCCTCTCCTGCCCGCGGCGGTCCGCGGCACGGCCACGGGCATGCTCACGCTCGACCCGGACGGCCGGTGGCGGGGCGACGGCACCGCCCCCGACCCGCACGAGGTAATCCGACGGTACGGGCCGCCGTCATCCGGGGGCACCGGGGACACCCGCGGCGATGGGGACGAGGGGGACGACGACGAGCTCGGCATCCCCCTCACCTGGGCCGTCCCCGACCGTCGCGCACACAGACGTGCCGTGGTCGACTGCCTCGAGGCGATCCGCGCCGGCGAGGTCTACCAGACCTGCCTGAGCACCCGCCTCGACGGCAGGCTCCGCGCGGACCCACTCGAGACCTTCCTCTCCCTGGCCCGCCGCGCCCCCGCCGCGCGGTCGGCGTACCTCGAGGGCGAGTGGGGCGCGGTACTGGCCTTCTCCCCCGAGGAGTTCCTCGTGCGCACCGGCGACGACGTCCGCACCAGCCCCATCAAGGGCACGGTGCCCGCCGACCGGGACCCCGCCCAGCTCCTCGCCTCCGCCAAGGACGTCGCGGAGAACATCATGATCGTCGACCTCGCGCGCAACGACCTCGGACGAGTGGCGGACGTGGGTTCGGTGAGGGTGTCCGAACTACTCGCCGTCCGTCCCGCGCCCGGCGTCCACCACCTGGTCTCCACCGTCACGGCGCGCACCTCGGTGGACCACGACGCCCTCGTGGCCGCCACCTTCCCGCCCGCGTCGGTCACCGGCACCCCCAAGCAGCGTGCCCGGGAACTCATCGCCGGCTGGGAGTCGCGGTCCCGCGGCCTGCACTGCGGCACCTACGGGTTCGCGACCGCCGACACCCTCGACCTGGCGGTGGCCATCCGCACCCTCGAGGTGGCGCCGGACGGCCGCTGCGAACTCGGGGTGGGCGGCGGGATCACCATCGACTCCGACCCGGACGCCGAATGGGACGAATGCGTGCACAAGGCGGCGTTCACCTGGGGCGGCGGTCCCGCGCCCTGGCTCTGAGCCGCCGTGCCCCCTCAGGCGCGTGAGTCGAGCACGGCCTGGTAGAGGTCCCGCTTGGTCACCGCCGACCCCTCGGCCACGGCGGCGCAGGCGTCCTTGAGCCGCTCCCCCGCCTCGACCCGCTCCTCGACGATCTCCACGAGGTCCTCGACAGTGGCGGTCGACCCGGCGGCGTCGGCCCCCTCGACCACCACGACGATCTCCCCCAGCACGCCGCCGGCGGTCCGCTCGGCCAGCTCGCCCAGGGTCCCGCGCAGGACCTCCTCATAGGTCTTGGTCAACTCCCGGCACACCGCCGCCCGGCGGTCCGCGCCCAGGACCTGCGCCGCCTCGGCGAGCGTGTCGGCCAGGCGGTGCGGGGACTCGAAGAACACACACGTGCGCTCCTCGGTCGCCAGCCGGGCCAACCACGTCCGGCGTCGGCCCGGGCGCCGCGGCGGGAACCCGTCGAAGCAGAAGCGGTCGACCGGCAGCCCGCTGAGCACCAACGCCGTGGTGACCGCCGACGGACCCGGCAGACACGTCACCGGGAGCCCGGCCTCGATGCACGCCACGACCAGGGAGTACCCCGGGTCCGACACCGCCGGCATCCCCGCGTCGGTCACCACCGCCACCACGTCCCCGGCGCGGACCCGCTCGACCAACTGGGGCACACGACCGGCCTCGTTGTGCTCGAAGAAACTCATCACCCGGCCCCCGATGGTCACCCCGAGAGCCGTCGAGAGGGAACGCAGCCGGCGGGTGTCCTCCGCGGCCACGATGTCGGCGGTCGCCAGGACCTGCCGCAGCCGGTCCGAGGCGTCAGCCGGGTTCCCGATGGGGGTGGCCGCCAACACGACACGTCCGGACGTCATGACGACCACCCTATCGGTGGCCGGGCGCATCCCCGCCCGGCGTACGGCCCCCACTATGCTCTGCCTGTGACCTCGACCATCGGCGTGCGCTCACCAGGACGCCCGCTGCCCTCCCCCGACACCGGTCCGGTCGACACGACCCGCGACCTGATCGCCACCGGCGTCATCCTGGTCCTGGCGTTCCTCTCCCGCTTCTGGGGCCTGACCTCGGCCACGGACAAGGGCACCCCGGTCTTCGACGAGAAGCACTACGCACCGCAGTCGTACAACGTCGCCCAGCTCGGCATCGAGGAGAATCCCGCCTACGGCCTGGTCGTCCACCCGCCCGTCGCCAAGCAGATCCAGTCCATCGGCGGCATGCTCTTCGACTACTCCCCCCTGGGCTGGCGGTTCACCGCGGCCCTGGCCGGGGTGCTCGTGGTGCTCATGGTCATGCGCATCACCCGGCGCCTGACCCGGTCCACCCAGCTCGGCCTCGTCGCCGGGCTGCTGCTGTGCCTCGACGGCGTCAGCTTCGTGACCTCCCGCATCGGCATGCTGGAC
The DNA here is from genome assembly GCF_900537145.1 of Dietzia sp. Alg238-R159. NCBI lineage: Bacteria > Bacillati > Actinomycetota > Actinomycetes > Mycobacteriales > Dietziaceae > Dietzia > Dietzia sp. Alg238-R159. The sequence continues at coordinate 17,575 of NZ_UNRI01000004.1, forward strand.
ATCTACCAGGTGCTCTTCGTCGTCGCGGCCGCCGGCGCCCTGTTGGTGGACCGCGACCAGATGCGCGCCCGCATGCACCGGACCGCCCTCGAGGGCAGGCTCCACCTGTCGAGCCTGGGACCGCGACTGGGATTCCGCTGGTGGCGCTTCACAGCCGGCGTCATGCTGGGCCTCGCCCTCGGGGTCAAGTGGTCCGGCCTGTACTTCATCGCCTTCTTCGGTGTGATGACCGTGGCGTGGGACTGGGCTCTGCGCAGCCGTTACGGGGTCCAGCGCCCCCTCGCGGGCGCACTGCTGCGCGACGCGGTGCCGGCCTTCCTCACCCTCGTCCTCTGGCCGGCGATCCTCCACATGTTCACGTGGCTGCCCTGGTTCGCGAACGAGAACTCCGTGTACCGGCACGTCGTGGGCGACGAGGTCGAGGACAACTGGCTGCCCGACTCGGTGCAGTCGTGGCTGTACTACCAGTCGTCGGTCCTGGACTTCCACTCCACGCTGACCACCTCCGCCGGGAACCGACACCCCTGGGAGTCCAAGCCGTGGACCTGGCCCATGAGCCTGCGACCGATGCTCTACTACGTCGAGCAGGGCGAGGGCATCGCCGGCTGTGGGGAGACCTCGTGCGTCCGCGCGATCATGCTCCTGGGGACCCCCGCCATCTGGTGGCTGGCCGTCCCCGTCCTGGCGTGGGCGTTCTGGCGCGCAGTCATCTGCCGTGACGGCCGCTACGCGTTCCCACTGGTGGGCTACATGGCCGGCTATCTGCCGTGGTTCTTCCAGCACGACCGCCAGATGTATTTCTTCTACGCCTCGGTCATGGCGCCGTTCTTCGTCATGATGATCGCGCTCGTGTTGGGCGAGATCGCCGGCAGGGCCACCGACTCCCCCCGGCGGCAACTCATCGGTCGTGCGATCGTCAGCCTGTACCTCGCGCTGGTCGTGGTGAACTTCATCTACGCGCTGCCCATCCTCTCGGGGATGCCCATCACCCAGACCGAGTGGAGTCACCAGCTCTGGCTACCTTCCTGGCGCTAGCGCAGTCGCCCCCGCGAGGTCCCCACCCGCACGTGGATCCCGCCCCCTGAGCATGTGCTGATCACCGGCTCGGCGCCGTCTGATCCCCGCGCCCCGCGGCCGGGGACGAGGTGTCGCAGACGGTGTGCGGTCAGTACCGTCGCGGCAGTGAACGAGCTATCCCTTCCCTTCGCCGATCTCCCGATGAGCGACGTGACCCAACAGTGGCTGGTCGAGAAGCCGGTCATGATCGCCCTGTACCTCGTGCTGGCGCTGCTGGTGCGGTGGGTGCTCCACCGGGGCATCGACCGGATCACCGCCCCGTCGAAGAACGCGTCCCCGTCCTCGTGGCGGCGCCGCCGACAGGAACGGGCCGACCGGCGCGCCGACGCGCACACGGTCGAACTCGACCCCGACGGCGACCGCGGTGAGGTCACCGCCGACGAGAGTGGCGGTCTCACCGCCGCGAGTCTGAAGAAGAACAGTCGACGACGCTCCGCGGAGCACGTGCGGACCGAGCATCGACGCGCGGAACGGCGGGCACAGCGGATGGCCACCATCGGGTCGGTGCTCAAGTCGATCGTCTCGTTCGCCGTGCTCGTGTGGGTGGTGCTGCAGACCCTGGCCATCGTCGGCGTCAACGTGGCGCCCTTCATCGCGTCCGCCGGGATCGTCGGCGTCGCGCTGGGCTTCGGCGCCCAGGCCCTCGTCCGGGACTTCCTCTCCGGTCTGTTCATGCTCTTCGAGGACCAGTACGGCGTCGGTGACTGGGTCGACCTGGGCGAGGCCGAGGGCACGGTCGAGCACGTGGGACTGCGCGTCACCTCACTGCGGGACCTGCACGGGACGCTCTGGTACTGCCGCAACGGCGACATCGCCCGGGTCGGGAACTACAGCCAGGACTTCGGCGTCGCGTTCCTCGAGATCCCCGTGTCCTACACCGCCGACGTCGACCGGGCGTGCACCGTGGCCATCGAGACCGCCAGGCAGGCGGCGGCCGAGGAGCCGATCGCGTCGAACCTCATCTCGGGCCCGGAGCTCCAGGGCGTGAACGCGCTGGACGCGGACTTCTGGTCCCTGCGGATGACCGCGGTGACGCAGGCCAACACCCAGTGGGCCACCGAGCGGGAGCTGCGGCGCCGCATCCGCAACGCCTTCGACGAGGCCGGCATCGACGCCCCGTACCCGGACGGCCTCCCGGTGTCCGCGATGCGCGCGATGGCCTCGGGGTGAGGCCCGGGCGGCGACAGCCGTTCCCGCCCGGTCGGCGCTAGCCGCCCAGCACCCTGTCGATGCTGAACCGGCCGGCGCCGACCGCCGCCACGAGCAGCGCCCCCACCCCGAGCGCCACCACGAGCTCCCAGCCGTTCTGCGTGATGAACGGGCCGTTGGTGGCGTGGACGAAGTAGAACGCGCCGGCCATGTCCACGCCGAGCAGGATGCCCGCGAGCGGGGTGAGAAGCCCGGCGATGAGGGCGGCCCCCGCCACCAACTCCACCCCGGCGACGATCGCGGCGGTGACGGCCGGCTGCGGGATGCCGTAGCTCGAGAACTGCTCGGCCACCCGGCTCAGGCCGAGGGTGAAGAACTTCTGCCACCCGTGGGCCGCGAACACCACCCCGAGCCCGACACGGGCCAGGAGGATCGCGGCGTCCCGGAGGGTCTCCATCCCCCTCACGGGAGGATGCCCCGGCCGGCCTTGGCGAGTCGGCGGTGGAGGGCCGTCATCGCGATCCGGTAGAGCGGCGGGGCGAACTTCTGCGCGGCGAAGCCGATGCGGACGTCCGGGGAGGTGTAGACGAGGTAGCGCCCCTTGCGCACGCCCTCGAGCATCTTCTCGGCGGCCTGGTCCGGGGTGACCGCGTGGCGCCGGAACTGGTCGACGGTCCTGGCCACCTCGGGATCGGACCTGTCGACGCCCGCGATCTCGACGGACTCCACGAGCGGGGTGTCGACGCCGCCGGGGCAGACGAGGTGCACGCCGATGTCGTACGGCGCCAGGTCGAAGCGCAGGACCTCGGCGACGCCGCGGATCCCGAACTTGGCGGCACTGTAGGCGGCGTGCCACGGCAGGCCGAGCAGACCGGCGGCGGACGAGACCAGGACGAGCGCGGCGGGCTTGCGGGCGGTCATCATCGCGGGCACGAACGCCTCCACCACGTGGATGGTGCCCATGAGATTGACCTCGACCATCGACCGCCAGATCCGGTGCTCGAGCAGATCCGGGCGGCCCCAGGCCGAGTTGCCGGCCACGTGGAAGATCGCGTCGGGCGCACCGCTGTCGGCCACGACGCGCTCCCCGAACGCCATCACGGCCTCGTGGTCGGTGAGATCGAGCGCCTCGGCCACGAGCACGGGCGCACCGGCGTCCCGGCAGGCCTGCTCGGCGGAGGCCAGCCCCTCGGCGTTGAGGTCGGTGAGCACCAAGCGGGCGCCCTCATCCGCGAGCCGGAGGGCCGCCGCGCGACCGATCCCGCTGGCCGCGCCGGTCACCACGCAGACCCTGCCCCGGTAGTTCTTGATCCGTCGCCTCGACATCTACTCCCCCACGTCCGGGCCCGGATCGAAAAGCGGCGGGCCACCCGATGTGATCACCGTAGCGGCCCGACGGGGCACGTGAGGCGGGGACGGGCGGGCGCGTCCGCTCTACACGGGTGGCGTGGGGCTCGTCGCCTGGAGGGTGTCGTGGCCGCCGCGGGCGGGGATCGGCGGGACGTACTCGCGCAGCACGCAGCGGCTGCCGCTGTAGATGGTGGCCATACAGCGGTTGCAGTGCACGCAGAGCGACCGACGCCGGTCGTCCTCCTTGAGCTTGTTGGGCAGGTCGGGCTCACGCAGGAGGCCTCGGCCAATGGCGACGAACTCGAAACCGGCCCCCATCGCCTTGTCGATGGACGGCCGGTCGACGATCCCGCCGAGCAGCATCATCGGCAGGTCCACGGCCTCGCGGATCTGCCGGGCGTCGTCGAACATGTACGCGTCGGTGTACGGGTACTCCTTGAACATCTTCGGACCCACGACCTTCATGCCCATCTTGATCACCGCGGGCTGGGTGGCGGCGAACTCCTCCAGGGGCGCGGCGCCCTTGAACAGGTAGATGGGGTTGAGCAGGGAGCTGCCGACTGTCATCACCAGCGCGTCGGCGGAGCCGTCCTGCTCGAGCCACTGGGCGACCTGGCGGGCCTCGTCGATCCAGAACCCGCCGGGCACCCCGTCGTCCATGTTGAGCTTGATGGTCACCGTGATCTTGTCGCCCATGGCGTCACGGATGGCGCGGGCGATGCGCCGTGCAAAGCGGGCGCGATTCTCCAGCGATCCACCGTAGGAGTCCTTGCGCCGGTTGAGTTTGGGGCTGAGGAACTCGCTGACGAGGTAGTTGTGACCGAAGTGCACCTCGATGGCGTCGAAACCGGCCTCATACGCACCGCGGGCGGCGCGGACGTGGTCGGACACGATCCGGTCGATGTCCGCCTCCGTGCACGCCTTGGTGATCGCCAGGCCGGTGGGCGCCGGGATCCGGGACGGCCCGAGCGGGGGCAGCCCGTTGGACGACCCGTTGGCGACGGCCCCGGCGTGACCGACCTGGGCGGAGATCGCGGCGCCCTCGGCGTGCACGGCGTCGGTGAGCTTGCGCAGCATGCCACCGTCGTCCATTCCCCAGTGGTATTGGTGCTTGTCGGTGCGGCCCTCGGGGGAGGTTGCGAGGTAGGCCACGGTCGTCATGCCCACGCCGCCGCGCGCGTACTCGGCGTGGAACTCGATGAGCTCGTCGGTGATGCGCCCCTTGGGACAGCGCCCCTCGAAGGTCGCGGCCTTGACGATGCGGTTGCGCAGCGTCACGTTGCCGATCTTGCCGGGGCTGAAGACATCGGGTGCGGGTGTTCCGGGCGCGAGACTCATGAGCAGAACTATAACCTGTTCCACCCGCCCCGTCCCCTGTCTGGCCAGCGCATTTGTCGTGATTCGCCGCAGGCACCCTACGCCGGGCGGCGCTACCGCCCGCCACCTGCAGACCATAGGTTGGCCTTACCCGCTTCAGACGCCCGCACCGATCTCCACGAGCAATACGCCGCAGGCGGTCGTCACGATCCCCGACCCCATCAGTCCTCCCGTCGGGGATCCGAGGCACCGCCGACCGCGCTCCCGATGTGGACCGCGAGCACGGCCAGCGCTGAGGCGCCCTCCGGGGTGCCCGCCACGACCGGGAAGCAATGGATCATCCCGGGCCAGACCCTCAGGTCGATCGTCGCGCCACGCGAGCGACTGGCCTCGACGAAGCGGCGGACGTCGTCGACCACGAAGTCGTCGCCGCCGCACACGATCGCGGTCGGTGGCGCCGACGCGTCGAGGGGGCGCCGGGCGGGTGAGACCCCCGGGTCGTCGACCGGGACGTTCCCGGCATAGGCGTCGCGACAGGCGCGGGCCAGCCTCGGCGGCGTGCGCGGGTCGAACGCGCCACTCCACCGGGCCGCGCCGGCCTGCCGCCCCGGGCCGGTGCGCCCGGCCAGGTCGACCCAGGGGCTGACCAACGCCAGGGCGGCCGGACGCTCCCCACTGCGGCGGAGGCGGTCGAGCAGCCCGAGGGCGAGGGCGCCGCCCGCGGAGTCCCCGGCGACGGCGACCCGCGCTGCGCCACCGACACGCTCGGCGAGATGACGGAACGCCACCTCGGCGTCGTCGAGGGCGGCCGGGTACCGGTGCTCGGGCGCGAGTCGGTAGTCGGGGACGTAGGCGGTCGATCCGGACAGCCGGGCGAGCGTGGTCGCCATGGTGGCGTGCGTGTCCGCTGAGCCGGCGACATAGCCACCACCGTGCAACACGAGCAGCCCCGGGGCATCCGCCGGCCCGTCGATCCAGAGCCCGGGGACGGGAGCATCGTCGGCCGGTCGGGCCACCCGGCGGGATCCCGTGGCCCGCGACGCGCCCGTGGCCACCGCGCGCATCGCCCGGATCCACCTCCGGTCGAACGGTGCGATGGTCAGCACGGGGCGGATGACCAGCTGTAGGCCGAGGCGTTGGAGGCATGCCGGGAGACTCGGCCGACGGGTGAGCGTGATCCGACGGTCGGCCTCGGTGACCAGACGACGCGCCAGCAGGGCGACGAGCGCCGCGATGACACGGGCGACGACCGTGCCGACGACCCGATCGGACGTCCGGATGGAGCACTCCCACTCGAGCTCGCCACCACCGCCGGGCAGGGCGCGCACGGTGACGGCGCCGGGGTGACGTCGGCCGAGCCCGCGCAACAGCGCAGGCGCCCACTCCTGCCACCGCGCGGCGTCGGAGGCGAGGGAGAGCACGTCACCGGGCTCGGCCGAGAAGCGCTCGACGATCGTGAAGGAGTGAACGGCCACTGCCCCAGCTCACCACAGCGCCGACTCACCACAGCGCCAACTCACCACAGCGCCAACTCACCACAAAGCGGAAAGGCCGTCCCCGCTTGCGCGGAAACGGCCTTGAGAACTCGTAGTCCTTGGGTGGAGCTAAGGGGAATCGAACCCCTGACCTTCTCGATGCGAACGAGACGCGCTACCAACTGCGCTATAGCCCCTCGCCGCCCTGGCGGGCGACGTTGTCACTCTCTCAGGCGACGGTGCCGCCCTCTCGAGCAGCGTGGAATACCTTACCAGGATGGTCGGTCCCCCGACCAAACCGGGCCGTCGATCACCCCACGGCGCGCCGCAGCGGTGCGTGCTGCCGGCGCCGGTGATCGTGGTGCCCGGGGTCGGAATCCAGGTGATCGTCGAACGTATCGAGGACGTCGAACGCCGGGTCCTCGTCGTCGATCTCCAGCACGACCGCACCGGGACGCCGCAGGCGGGGCGGCACCACGGACAGCTCGTCGTCCTCGCGGGACTCCACACCGAGCCGGGCGCGACGCATCCTCTCGACGCGGCGGCGGCGCAGGCTCTCCTCGAGTTTGACCTGGCGGCGCAGGTAGGTCAGGTAGGCGGCGAGCAGCAGGACGGAGCCTCCGGCGAACCACCAGACGGCGGGCACGGTGAGCAGCGCGGCGATCACGGTGACGACGGACAGCGCCACGAGAATGAGCGCGGTGCGCTGGCGCGCGTGGGCCCGCTGCTCGGCGGCCTCGCGGTCCGCCATCGGGTCGTAGGCCCCGCGCCCGCGACGCCGCTCGGCGAAGCTCAGATCGGCGTCGGTGAGCTCGACCTCGGGCTCGGCCGGGCGTCGGCGCCCACGATGGGTGAGCACGGCCTCCTCGTCGATGCCCGCGGCGTCCTCGGCGTGATCGGTCCGAGCCGCGGTCCGCTCCCCCGCCGTGCCCTCGACGAGCTCGCCGTCGACGACCACCGGTCGCCGGGTCTCGTCGTCCGCCTCCGCGCCCGACACGTCCGAGTCCGTGGCCGCCGCGCCCATGCCGTTCGAGCGGAGGTCGCCGACCCGGGCGCCCACGACCGAGGCGGACCGCTCGTCGACCGACGCGACCGCCCTGGCCGGGTCGTACTCGTCGGCCACGGGCACAGCCGGGATCTCGGAGGTGACCTCCTCGGCGGCCGGGTCCCCGGCCACCGCGGCGCGCCGCTCCTCCATCGCCCGGCGGACGGCCTCGCCCCGGCGGCCGGCGGCCTCACGGCGCAGGGTCTGCTCGAGCAGGTGCTCCCACGTCTCGGTGTCGAGCAACTCGGCGTCCGTCGCGCCCGCCCCGGAGGGCAGACCGAAGAGGGAGTCCTCGTCCTCGGCCTGGACCGGGTCGGCGGCGGCACGGCCACGACTGGGTACCAGTCGGCCGGAACCGCCGGAGTAGAGCGTGCGCGTCTGGGCCAGTGCGTCACCGGTGCGGCGGATGGGATTCCGCGACCGGATGAGCATCGGCGCGAGGACGAACAGCCAGACCACCACCAGCAGGATGATCAGCAGCGAGCTCGACATCGATCAGGCCTCCTCGAGCGTCTACCCCGACACGGGACGTCGTGGTGAGGTCCCAACCGTATCGGGGCCCGAGCCCCGTCCAGTGACGGCGCGCCGCAGGTCACGATGCTCAGGACATACTCAGACGCGCGGTCACGCGCGTCGCGCCAGACCCGCCTGCACCAGAGCCGCGACGGCGCCCCGGCCGTGCTCCTCGCGGGTCCGTGCCACCAGGAGATGATCGCGCCACGCCCCGTCGACGTGGAGGTAGCGCCGCAGCAGCCCCTCCTCGCGGAAACCGCACCGGTCCAGCACCACGCGGCTGGCGGTGTTCTCCGGCCGGACGGTGGCGTCGACCCGGTGCAGTGCTCCCGGACCCAACGCGTGGTCGACACCCAGCGCCAGGGCGGCCGTGGCCACCCCGCCACCGAGGAAGGGTCGCCCCACCCAGTAGCCGATCCAGCCGGAGTGCAGCGCGCCGCGGACGATCCCGCCCACGGTGAGCTGCCCGCAGAAGCGGCCGTCCAACTCGATGGCGGCGGCCAGGCTCGCGCCGGCGCGGGCGTAACGCTTGAGCTGGGCGTGGATGGGGGGCCAGGCGCGCGCGGAGTTGTTCTCGTGCCAGCGCCCCTCGACGGTGGGCTCCCACGGTTCGAGGTGGTCCCGCTCGAACAACCGCAGCGCCGCCCAGTCCCGGGCGTCGCGGCGGCGGACCGGGCGCAAGGTCACGACCCCTGCGCGCACCCGCACCGGCCCGGCCTCGATCGGCCACCCGGGGCGGGTCACCGTGTCGGCGGCGAACGCGCTCCACGGTCCGCTCACGTCGCCGGCCCGGTCACCCGCGCTGGGCGAGGAACATCACGTCGACCTCGTCACCCGTACGCACCGCGGTGACGCCGGGGTCGATCACGACGAGGCAGTTCGCCTCCGCCAGCGAGGCCAGCAGGTGGGTGGACGACCCCTGGGCGCCGCCGAGGGCGCGGACCAGGTACTCGCCGGTGTCGGTGTCGCGCATCAGTTGTCCGCGCAGGTAGCCGCGCCGACCCTCGACCGACGAGATCGGCGCGACGGTCCGTGCGCGGACGGTGCGGCGCATGGGCTGGCGCTTGCCGAGGGCGATCCGGATGAGTGGGCGGACCATGATCTCGAAGACCACCAGGGCGCTGACCGGGTTGGACGGCAGGAGGAAGGTGGGGGCCTCGTCGCGTCCGAGCCGCCCGAACCCCTGGACCGACCCAGGATGCATCGCCACCCGGTTGACCTCGATCTGGCCGAGCTCGGCCATGACCTGGCGGATGCGGGTGGTCGCCTCACCGCCGGCGGCGCCCGAGACCACGACGAGCTCGCTGCGCACGAGTTGACCCTCGAGGACCTCGCGCAGGCGGGACGGTTCGGTACTGGCGATGCCCACGCGGTGGACGTCGGCGCCGGCGTCCCGGCCGGCCGCGGTGAGGGCGTAGGAGTTGACGTCGTAGACCTGTCCGGTGCCGGGCCGGCCGTCGACGTCGACGAGTTCGTCGCCGACGGAGATGACCGCCATCCGTGGCTTGGGGTGCACCAATACCTTCGCGCGCCCGACCGAGGCGAGCAGGCCGACCTGCGCCGGTCCGATGATGCTGCCCGCGCGCACCGCCACGTCCCCGGGCTGCACGTCGTCGCCGACCCGTCGGACGTAGTCCCCGGTGCGGACGGCGCGGGAGGGGGTGATGTGACGCCCGTCGGCGGTGGCCCATCCGATCGGCAGGACCGCGTCCGCGAGCGTGGGCAGCGGCGCGCCGGTGTCCACCCGGACGGTCTGGCCGGGCTGGAGGCGGGTCGGCTGGCGGGATCCCGCGGTGATCTGACCGACCACGGGCAGTGTCGCCGGTCCGGCCGGGCCGTCCCCGCCCTGGGCGGTGGACCCGCCGGCGCGCACGTCGACGCTGCGCACCGCGTACCCGTCGATGGCGGCCTGGTCGAACGCCGGCAGCGGCCGTTCCGCGACGACCTCCTCGGCGCACAACAAGCCTTGCGCCTCGGAGATCGCCACACGGACCGGGCGCGGGGCGACCGCGGCCGCCGTCACCAGCGCCAGCTGTTCCTCGACGGAGCGCACCCAGTGTCCCCTTCCCGTACCAGTCACCGCCCGCCGAGCGGGCCCGCCTCACCTACGGTGCTCGTCAGGAACCCAGTCGGTCCGAGAGCCACTCGCGGAGATCGTCCGCGTACGCCGGGTTGTCCAGAGCGAAGTCCACGCAGGCCTTGATGTAGCCGCCCGGGTTGCCCAGGTCGTGCCGCGTACCGTCGTGGACCACCACGTGCACGGGGTGTCCCTCGCCGATGAGCAGGTCGATCGCGTCGGTGAGCTGGAGCTCGCCTCCGGCACCCGGCTCGATCCGGCGCAGCGCGTCGAAGATCGCCCGGTCGAGCACGTACCGCCCGGCCGCGGCGAGGTTGGACGGAGCGTCCTCGGCGGCGGGCTTCTCGACCATGCCGAGCACCTTCTTCACCGACGGGTCATCGGTGTCCTCGACCCGGAACACGCCGTAGGACGACACGTCCTCCGGATCCACCTCGAACGCGCACAGCACGCTGCCGCCGCGGGCCGCGCGGACCGCCGACATCCGGCCGAGGATCCCGAACGGCAGGACGAGGTCGTCCGGCAGCAGCACGGCCACCGCCTTCTCCTCGTCGCCGAGCACCGACTCCACCTGCGCGACCGCGTGACCGAGCCCCAGCGGCTCGTCCTGGCGCACGTCCACGACCTCGATGAGCCCGGGGGCGCGCTGGACCTTGTGCAGCAGGACGTCCTTGCCGCGGTCGGACAGCGTGTCCTCGAGGACCTGGTCCTCGGAGAAGTGCGCCATCACGCCGACCTTGCGCTCGGAGGTGACGATCGCGAGTCGGCCGGCGCCGGCCTCGGTGGCCTCCTCGGCGATGAGCTCGATGCCCGGGGTGTCCACGACCGGTAGCAGTTCCTTGGGCACCGTCTTGGTGGCGGGCAGGAACCTGGTCCCCAGGCCGGCCGCCGGCACGACGGCGGTCCGGAACTGCGGGTCGACAGAGGTACTGGACGTCATGGCGACCACCATAGACCTCGCACCCGCCCCCTCGGGGTGGCGCCACGCGCGGCAGACTGGGGTCATGCAGTCCGACCGGCCCGATCGTACCGACGAGACCGTCGCCCTCTCGGTCGACAAGACGCGGTTGCGCCGCGAGGCCCTCGATCGCCGGGCCGCGGTGCCGGCGCCGGTGCGCGCCGAACGCGACCGGAGGATCCTCGGGCGCCTGGGGGGCGTCGTCACCGCCGGGATGGTGGTCTGCGCGTACGTCCCCGACGACGACGAGGCCGGCGGACGGGGTCTGGCCGAGGAACTCACCCGGTGCGGTGCGCGGGTGTTCCTGCCGGTCTCGCCGGTGGTCGGCCCGTTGCAGTGGGCGGCGTACGCGGGGCCGGCGGACCTGGTCCCGGGACGGTTCGGCATCCCCGTCCCGTCGGCCCCGCCCGCAGGGCCGGAGTTCATCTCGGGTGCCGATCTCGTCCTCGTCCCCGCCGTCGCCGTGGACCGGTCCGGGAACCGGCTCGGCCGGGGCGGTGGCTACTACGACCGGTCCCTCGCGTTGACCGGCCCGCGCACGAGGATGCTCGCGCTGCTGGACTCCGAGAACGTCGTCGACCACGTCCCCGCCGAGCCACACGACCGGCCGGTCGACGGCGTCATCACCCCGGAGGCGGTTCTCGACTTCGGAACTTGGCACTCGCCGGAGTAGAGTGCCAAGGCGTTATCCGATACTCCTCGGGAGGCCCGATGCCCACCTACTCCTACCGGTGCCGCGACTGCGACGTCGCCTTCGACATCCAGCAGTCCTTCGACGAGGACTCGCTGACGGTCTGCCCCCGGTGCGACGGCACGCTGCGCAAGCTCTTCAACACGGTCGGCGTCGTCTTCAAGGGCTCCGGCTTCTACCGCACCGACAGCCGGGCCTCCGGCGACAGCGGCTCGGTCGGCAAGGGATCGGCCGGCAAGGGATCGGGCGGCAGTTCGTCCGGCAGCGGTTCCTCGGGCTCCGGCTCGTCGGACAGTAGCTCCTCGACGTCCGGCTCCTCGGGATCCGGCTCGGGCTCCGGCTCCGGCGCATCCACCGGCTCGGGCTCCTCCTCGGGGTCGTCGACCTCGTCGTCGTAACCGGCACCGTCGTCACCGGCGCCGTAGTCACCGGCACCGCCGTCGTCACCGGCCGCGTCACCGCCGCCCCCGGCCGGGGCACCGCCCGCCGGTTCTGCCCGCCGGTTATCCACACCCCCGGCCGTCTCCACAGACGTCGCACCCCAGCGCGCCCGGGGCGGCATGGCCGACCCACCGCGCCGCTACGGTCTGATCGACACGGCACCGGCCCGCCCGGCGCCCACCGATCCGGCGCTCGAGTCGAGCGCACCGACCGACGGGGGACCCCATGCGCCGCACCATCGCCTCGGTGACCACACCCGGGCGGTGGCGGCGGCGCCGCGCGGTTCGAATCGGGCTCGCGGCCGCACTCGTGGTGGCCGCCCCGTTCGTGGACCGATCCGGCGCCCAGGACCCGGCGGAACCCACCGCCCCGGCCGCCGCCGCGGGGCCCGGCGACGATCCCGCTCGCGGACCGGTCCGGGTGGTGCCCGTCCCGCTCGCCGACCCCACCGTGGCCGATCTGCTCCGTCCCGGCGACCTGGTCGACCTCGTCGGGACCGCCGAAATCGTCCCGGGGCAGTCGCCCGCGCTCATCGCCCACGCCGCCCGGGTACGGGACGCCCCCGTGGGGCGGTCGGGCGCCCGCTCGATCCTCGTCGAGGTCCCCGAGACCGACGCCGCCCGCCTCGCCGCGACGGCCGCCGGGACCCCGCTGGCCGTCGTGGTCCACGGTTGAGTTGCGCGGAAGCGGCACGGCCGGCTGGTATCCTCGCCGAATCCGGTGAAACGACCGTTTTGGGAAGGTGCACGAATGCTCAAGGGTTTCAAGGAATTCATCATGCAGGGCAACGTGATCGATCTGGCGGTCGCCGTCGTGATCGGCACCGCGTTCGCATCCATCGTCGACGCCTTCACCAGCGCGATCATCAACCCACTGATCGCGCTGCTCGGCGGCGACCGCGAGATCGGGTTCGCCGTCCAACTCCTGGAGGGCAATCCCGAGACCGTCATGGACTTCGGGATGCTCATCACCGCGATCATCAACTTCCTGCTGATCGCGGCCATCATCTACTTCGTCCTGGTCGGACCGATGAACAAGATGAAGGAGGCCGTCGCCAAGCGCAAGGGCATCGAGGCCCCCGCCTCGGACAATGACCTCCTCGTGGAGATCCGCGACCTGCTCGCCGGTCGCCCGCTCACGCACCCGTCCGAGCCGGACAGCCCGTCGAGCAACGCCTGATCAACCCCGGTTCACGTCCCACGCCCCGTCGGCGCCGTCATGGCCGGCGGGGCGTCGGCGTCTGCCGGCGGTGGCGCTGCGTCGCCGTGGAGTCAGCCGTGGTGCGGCGGGCGCTGATCGCGCCACCAGTCGTCGTCGATCCGACTGTCGGCGCTGCGCGCCTCATCCGAGGTCGTCTCGGGCAGGGTCTCCCCGAACACCTCGTCGAGTCGCCCCCGGTCCACCGGCCGTGGATCCGTCACAGTTCGTCGAAGGCGGACAGCTGCGCCACCACGTACGAGACCAGCGGACACAGGGTCGCCATCCCGTCGCGGATGGCCGCGCGACTCGGCGCGAGGTTGGCGACGACCGTGCTGCCGGACACCCCCACGTAGCCGCGCGAGACGATCGAGTCGACCGCGCCGGCCGTGAGACCCGACGACCGGATGGCCTCGGCGATGCCGGGCAGGCGCTGGTCGAGGATCTCCTCGGTGACCTCGGGCGTGATGTCCCGGGGACCGACCCCGGTGCCCCCCACGGTCACGACGAAGTCGAATCCACCGACCACCGCCGTCTCGAGGGCCTTGCGGACCTCCGCCTCGTCGGCCGCCACGCCCACGACACCGCCGACGAGGAACCCCTCCTCCTCGAGGAGCTCCGTGACCAGCGGACCGATGGAGTCCTCCCGCTCGTTGAGGCGGTCGGTCACCACCACGACCATGGCGCGGCCGGCGATCTGCGGCTCCACGGGCTCGACGGCCGCGGGGTCGAAGTCCATACCGGTGGGGAGCTTGCGGCCCCCGGGCAGAGCCCGCGGGTCAAATCTGGTGCTCATCTGGCCTCTCCCAGCATCACGTCTACGGTGTTCGGCGAATCGCCCTCACGAGAAGCATAGGTGACGGTCACGGTGTCCCCCGGCGCCTGGGACCGGATGGCCGCGACGAGCGCGTCGCCGCCCTCGATGAGCCGATCCCCCACCCCGGTGATGACCGCGCCCTGCTCGATCCCCGCGCGCTCGGCGGGCCCACCCGGCTCGACGGCACGCACCAGCGCGCCGTCGCCCTCCGGCGAGTCGCTGACCGAGACCCCGAGCACCGCGCGGGTCGCGTACTGCTGCTTGATCAGCTGGTCGGCGATCCGCCTGGCCTGGTCCACCGGGATGGCGAAGCCCAGGCCGATCGATCCCGAATTGCCCGATCCCAACGACGCGATGGCCGAGTTGATCCCGACCAGTTCGCCGTTCATGTTGACCAGCGCGCCGCCCGAGTTGCCCGGGTTCACGGCTGCGTCGGTCTGGATGGCGTCGATCACCGTGCTCTGGTCCGACTGGGCGCCGCCGGCCCGCACCGGGCGGTTCAGCGCGGAGACGATCCCGGTCGTGATGGTGCCCGACAACCCCAGTGGCGACCCCACCGCGGCCACGGCCTGTCCTTCGGTCAACGTCGCCGAGGTGCCCAGGGCAATGGGGGTGAGCGGGCGGGAGGTCTCCGCCTTGATGACCGCGATGTCGGTGGCCGGGTCCGTGCCGACGACGCTCGCGGGAGCCTTGGAGCCGTCGTCGAAGCGCACCTGGATCTGGCCCCCGGCGAGAGCCGCGCCGATGACGTGGCTGTTGGTGATGATGAGGCCGTCGGCGGTCAACACCACCCCGGACCCCTCGCCGCGGCCCGTCTGGGAACGCACGTCGATCGACACGACGCTCGGCAGCACCTTGTCCGCCACCGCCTCGACGGTGCCGTCGGGCGCCGTCCCCTCGGGTTGGGTCGCGCTGATGGGCGAGGACAACCCCGCCGCGGACCCACCGGCAACCGTCGCACCGATCCACCCACCGAGCCCACCCGAGACGAGCATGGCGGCCACGATGCCGGCCGCGAGCAGGCCCCGGCCCGACTTCCGTTGTCCCGGCGGCGTTCCGGGCTCCACACCCGGCCCGGCCCCGGGGTGGGGCGGCGGGCCCGAGGGGGGCATGGCGTCGGAGGGGGGTATGGCGTCCGCGGGTCGCCACGGTCCGGCCTGCCCCTGGCCCTGTGCGTGCCCCTGCGCCTGCGCCTGCGCCTGCGCGGGGTGCTGAGCGGGGAAGGCCGTGGTGGGCCGATCGGTTCCACCCCACCCCTGGGCCATGCCGTAGGGATTCTCGGCGGCGTAGGGGTTCTGGCCGGAGGGTCCGTGTGCGGGTCCTCCGAGACCGGCACCCGATCTGCCGGCCCACTCGTCCGGGGACCCGGGTTCGCCCCTGCCCCGGCCGTTCTCGTTCTCGTTCTCCATGGGTCCCATGGTTCCCGATGGCGCTGTGTGCCCGCTGAGACGGTACTCGCCACCCCGGGACTCACCCGGGCGGCTGCTCGCTTCCGGGGATGGTCACCCGCACCAGTGCGCCGCCGCCCTCGGCGTCGCTGATCTCGACGGTTCCACCGTGTCGGGTCGTGACCTGTCGGACGATGGCCAGCCCCAGACCCGACCCCGGCATCGCGCGCGCCTCGTGCGAGCGGTGGAACCGTTCGAAGACCAACTCGCGGTCCTGTTCGGGAATGCCGGGCCCCTGGTCGGCGACCGTCAGTTCCATCACCGCGTCGGAGACGGGCCGCATCCGCACCGTCACCGTCCCGCCGGCGGGACTCCACTTGGCCGCGTTGTCGCACACGTTCAGCACCGCCCGCTCGATCCCGGCCGAGTCGCCGAAGGAGTACCACGGCATCAACTCGACGTCGAAGTCCACGTCGTGTCGGCGACGCCGGACCCGCTCGAGGGCCCGTTCGACCGCGTCGGAGACGGCCACCGGCTCCAGCTCGACCTCGCCGGAGTCCTCCCGGGCGAGCTCGACCAGATCCCCGACGAGCTGACTGAGTTCCGAGATCTGCCCCACGACGTCTGCCTCGAGTTCGTTCCGGTCGGCGTCGGGGATCGTCCGCGCGCCGGGGCGACTGGCCGCGATGAGCAACTCGACGTTCGTCCGCAGACTCGTCAGGGGCGTCTTGAGTTCGTGCCCGGCGTCCGCGACGAGCCGCGCCTGTCTCTCCCGGCTCTCCCCCAGCGCGACGAGCATCTGGTTGAAACTGCTCGTCAGGCGGGCGATCTCGTCGTCACCGGCCACGGGGATCGGCCGCAGATCATCGGTGCGGGCGATGCGTTCCACGGCCCTGGTCAGCCGGGCCACCGGCGCCAACCCGGTGCGGCCGACGGCCGTCCCGGCCACCGCGGCCAGGGCGATGCCCGCTGCCCCGACGAGCGTGAGCACGATCGCCAGACGGTTCAACGCAGCCCGGGTGGGGCTGAGGTCCTGGGCCAGGATGAGGGTCGAGCCGTCTCGGACCCCGACCGCGTAGATCTGCTTGCCCCCGGAGGTACGCAGGCTCGACTCGGCCTCGCCGCGCACGACCGCGATCTCCGGGCCACCGATCTGGAAGGGTTCCCCGGTCGCGGTGCGCACCCCGGAGGGAGCGACGATCTGCGCGTCCAGGTTCGGGTTGAACGCCCGCAGTGCGATCAGCGTGCTGCGCGACTGCAGGGCGAACTCGGAGGCGAGTTGGCTGTTGACCAACTGGTCGGCCTGCTGCTGCAGGCGGTTGTTGACATCGCTGTACATCGACCCCGACACGACGAAGTACGCCGCGACGGCCATGAGGGCCACCGCGACACCCACCGAGCTCGCCGCCAGCAGCGTCACCCGCTGGTGCAGGGAGATCGGCGCGGACCCCGTCCGCATCGTGCGGGCGGGCACTACGGCGTCTCGCGCAGCACGTAACCCACACCGCGCACGGTGTGGATCAACCGACTCTCGCCCTCCCCTTCCGTCTTACGCCGCAGGTAGCCGAT
The DNA here is from genome assembly GCF_900537145.1 of Dietzia sp. Alg238-R159. Lineage (NCBI taxonomy): Bacteria > Bacillati > Actinomycetota > Actinomycetes > Mycobacteriales > Dietziaceae > Dietzia > Dietzia sp. Alg238-R159. The sequence goes on from NZ_UNRI01000004.1 coordinate 34,639, forward strand.
GTAGACCTCGAGAGCGTTACCCGAGGTCGGGAAGTCATAGCCCCACACCTCCTCGAGGATGTGGCTGCGGGTGAGGACCCGGCGAGGGTGGTGCATGAGGAGTTCGAGCAGGGAGAACTCGGTGCGGGTGAGCTGAATCCGCCGCTCGCCGCGGGTGACCTCGCGGGTCGCGATATCCATCCGCAGGTCCTCGAACTCCAGCACCTCGTCGACCTCCTCGGCGTCCGTGCCGCGACGACGCAGCAGAGCCCGCAGGCGGGCGAGGAGTTCCTCCAGCGCGAAGGGTTTGGGCAGGTAGTCGTCGGCCCCCGCGTCCAGACCCGCGACCCGCTCGGAAACGGCGTCCCTCGCGGTGAGCATGAGCACCGGCAGGTCGTCCCCCCTGCTGCGCAGGATCCGGCACACCTCGAGCCCGTCCCGACGGGGCATCATCACGTCGAGGATGACCGCGTCGGGCCGGTTGGTATCGACCCTCTCGATCGCCTCGATGCCGTCGCCGGCGAGCTCCACGTCGTAGCCGTTGAAAGTCAGGGAGCGCCGGAGCGATTCGCGCACGGCCTGGTCGTCGTCGACAACGAGAATCTTCATGACGGGATTCTCGCCCACCCGACTGAAGCGCGGCTGAGGATCCGCCGCGGAGGGCCGCCGCCACGCGCGCCGCAGACGCCGACGAGCCCGACGGGTCCGTGTGGACCCGTCGGGCTCGTGACCGGGCGTGTGCGTGCGGCGCCCGCGGCGCCGCCGTGCTCAGCTGCGCCCCGGGGGCGGCAGCCGACGCGGCTCAGCGGTCGAGGTTGACCAGGCCGAGCTGAGCGGCCTTGACCAGACGACGCGGCAGCGCCACGGGGCGGCCGTCGATCTTGGTCTCCTGGAGGGCGACGTTGTCGGCCTTCCACTGGGACCGGCGGGAGTGGGTGTTGGCACGCGAGAGGCGGCGCTTCGGAACTGCCATGATTATCGTCCTCGGGGTCTAGGAGGGTGGTCGGGGCGCGGACGCCCCGCTGCTCACTTGCGGCGGGTGCGGTTGCCGTAGCGACGCTGGAACTTCTCGACGCGGCCGGCGGTGTCCATGACGCGCTGCGCGCCGGTCCAGAACGGGTGCGACTCGCTGGTCACGTCCACGACGATGAGCGGGTACGTCTGACCGTCCTCCCACTCGACCGTGCGGCTGCTGGTCGCGGTGGAACGGGTGAGGAACTTGGTGCCCGTGCCCGAGTCTTGGAAGACCACCGGGTGGTAGTCGGGGTGAATGTCGTTCTTCATACTGGATCCCTCTAGCTCGGTAGAAGTCTGTGGGTCTGGCGCTCGCTCCTGCAAGAGCGCGCAATTGCCAGTGGCCGAACCGGGGATCCCGGTGTCAGCACACGCATCGGTAGATCGTACCCGTAGGATGGCCGGGCACCCAATTCGTGCGCCGCGGACATCCGGCCGCCGGAGCCGCTGCGGCCGCCTTTATGCCCACTGACGTGCCGATTACCGTTTCACGCGGTCGGGCCGTAAACTAGACCATCGCTGTTGTCTGCACGTTTGCTATCGCCTCTCACGGTGCTCGCGACGTGGCGGTAAGCCCCCGTACGGCCCAGGCCGACCGAGGGTGCCTCCTCCGCCGCGCGCCACCGCAGGACGGGGCGGAAGGAGAACCACGCCATGTCGGCGCATTGCCAGGTAACGGGACGGAAGCCGGGTTTCGGCAAGTCCGTCTCGCACTCACACCGCAGGACCAACCGTCGCTGGAACCCGAACATCCAGCGCCGTAGCTACTTCGTGCCCTCCGAGGGTCGTCGCATCACGCTGACGGTCTCGACCAAGGGCATCAAGACCATCGACCGCGATGGCATCGAGGCCGTCGTGGCCCGTATCCGCGCCCGTGGGGAGAAGATCTGAGATGGCACGTAACGACGTTCGACCCATCATCAAGCTCAAGTCCACGGCCGGGACCGGGTTCACCTACGTGACCCGCAAGAACCGTCGCAACAATCCGGACCGCATCGTCCTCAAGAAGTTCGACCCGGTCGTCCGTAAGCACGTCGAATTCCGAGAGGAGCGCTGACTCGTGGCCAAGAAGTCCAAGATCGCGCGCAACGAGCAGCGCAAGGCCAAGGTCGCCCGGTTCGCCGAGCGTCGCGCCGAGCTCAAGGCAATCATCAAGAACCCCGAGAGCACGGACGAGGCACGTATGGATGCCCAGACCGCTCTCAACAAGATGCCGCGTGACGCCTCGCCCGTGCGGGTGCGTAACCGCGACGTCGCCGACGGTCGCCCCCGCGGCTACCTCCGCAAGTTCGGCCTCTCCCGCGTCCGCATGCGCGAGATGGCCCACCGTGGCGAGTTGCCCGGTGTCACGAAGTCGAGTTGGTGAGTAGGTAACCATGGCTAAAGCACGTAGCACCCCGTCCAAGAAGATCCGCGCCCAGGAGGGCCGTCGACCCAAGAAGAACCCGTTGAAGGTGGCGGGTATCGAGACGGTCGACTACAAGGACGTCAACACCCTCCGTACGTTCATCTCCGATCGCGGCAAGATCCGTTCGCGTCGGGTCACCGGCCTCACGCCGCAGCAGCAGCGTCAGGTCGCCGTCGCGGTCAAGAACGCCCGCGAGATGGCCCTGCTGCCGTTCACCAGCCGCTGAGTCACCACTCGGCGCGGGTGAACCGGACCGCCCGTCCCGCCTGCGGCCTCTAGCCGCCGACTCAGGCAACAGCAACCCGATCGGGGTCGTGCCTCCTCACGCAGGAGTGCGCGACCCCGATCGGCGTTACCGCGCCTACCGCTCCCCTCTCCCCCTCCCCTCCCCGACACCAGGAGTCCACCCGTGGCCGGCGTCCTCAACGGCTTCGCCGTCATCGTCGCGCTGGTCGCGCTGGGCTGGATCCTCGCCCGCACCCTGGTTCTCGGTACGGACGCACGGCTGGTGCTCAACCGGCTCGTCTTCTACGTCGCCACCCCGGCACTGCTGTTCGACTCCCTCGCCCGCACCACCCTCGACCAGGTCTTCACCGGCGTGTTCGTGGTGTCCGCGGTGTCGGCGATCATCGTCGCGGTCCTGTACGTGGCGATCGCCCGGCTGTGGCTCAAGCGCCCGGCGGCGGACCTCGTGGTGGGTGCCCTGTCCGCCGGCTACGTCAACTCCGCCAACCTCGGAATCCCCATCGCGCTGTACGTCCTCGGGGACCTCGGGTTCGTCATGCCGCTGCTGCTCTTCCAGGTGGTGGTCCTACAACCGGTCGCCATCGCCGTGCTGGAGCGGGCCGCGCGGGCCGAGGGGTCGGACGGCGGCGGGGACGGGGGCGCGCTCGGTGCGCTACTGCAGTCGGTCCGCACCCCGATCGTCCTCGCCGCGCTCGCGGGCGTCGTCGTCGCCGCCCTGCCCTGGACGCCGCCCGAGACTCTCCTGGAGCCCGTGCACCTGGTCGGCCAGATCTCCGTCCCCGGCGCCCTGCTGGTGTTCGGCATGTCGCTCTACGGGGTGAAGGTCCTCGAGGCCGGCGCCTCGCCCCGCCGGGAGATCTTCCTCGCGAGCGCACTCAAACTCGTCGCCCACCCCGTGCTCGCGTACGCCATCGGCGCCGGGCTCATGGGGATGCGGGGCCACGAGCTCCTCACCGTGGTGGTCGCCGCCGCGCTGCCCACCGCGCAGAACGTCCTCGTGGTCGCGACCCGATACGGACACGGGACTCTGCTGGCCCGGGACTCCGCCGTCCTCACCACCCTCGGCGCGCTGCCGGTCCTCCTGCTGGTCTCCGCGCTACTGGCCTGACCCGGCGGCGATGACCCCGGCGAACACGACCGCGTTGTTGACGCCGTGGAGCACGATGCCGGGCACGATCGACCGGTACCACTCGGCCATCGCGCACAGCGAGATCCCCACCACCAGCAGGTAGGGCAGCGCCGGGGGCAGCAGGTGCACGGCGGCGAACACCGCCCCGGCGAGCAGGATCCCCGCGACGGCCCGCAGCCGCGCCCGCAGGGCCGGCAGCACGATGCCGCGGAACACGACCTCCTCCGCCACCGGGACGAGCACGGCGACGGTCAGCAGCCCGAGGACGGCGAACACCGGCCCGCCGGCCGCCAGGTCCGCGATCGCCGCATCGGCCTCATCCCCCGTCGACTCGGCGCCCGCCCCCAGGGGGATGAGCACGATCATCGAGGCGGTGACGCCGGCCGCCATCACCGCGGGGATCTGCCACGCAAGGTGCCAGGGTGAGCGGTCCGGTGGCCGGAGGCCGACGTCCGCCCACCCGAGACCGCGCCGACGCAGGAGGTGGATCCGCACCGCGAGCAGCGCGGCCACGGCGGTGCCGGCGAGGACGACCAGGGCGAGGAGCGCGGTATCGGGGCGGCCGGCCCCGAGGGACCGTGCGGTGACCAGGCCGAGGAGGACGACGACGACGAGGGCGGCCCCGTACACGAGGACCCACGCCAACGCCGACAATGCCGCCCGGCCCCGGACCGGTGTGGTCCAGAGGCCGGGCGGCGCCGGCGGCGGCGGGGTCACCTGAGGTGCTCGGCCACCCGGAACGGCGCGTCGGTGGCCGCCTCGATCTGCTCGACGGTCACCCCGTCGACGATCTCGATGAGGGTCAGCCCGTCGGCGTCCCGGTCGAACACGCCCAGCTCGGTGATGATCCGGTTGACGCAGCCCAGGCCGGTGAGCGGCAGGGAGATCTCGGAGACGATCTTGGAGGAACCGTCCTTGGCGACCTGGTCCATGACCACGACGATCCGGCGGGCGCCCACCACGAGGTCCATCGCGCCGCCCATGCCCTTGACCATCGCGCCGGGGACCATCCAGTTGGCGATGTCACCGGCCGGGTTGACCTCCATCGCGCCGAGGATCGCCACGTCGATCTTGCCCGAGCGGATCATGCCGAAGCTCATCGCCGAGTCGAAGATCGCCGACCCCGGCAGGGTCGTGACGGTCTCCTTGCCGGCGTTGATGAGGTCCGGGTCGACGTCGTCGGGGTGCGGGTACGGCCCGATGCCCAGCAGCCCGTTCTCGGACTGCAGGGTGACGTTGACGCCCTCGGGGACGTAGTTGGGGACCAGGGTCGGCAGGCCGATCCCGAGGTTGACGTACTGGCCGTCCTCCAGCTCCAGGGCCGCGCGGGCGGCCATGGCCTTGCGGTCGCGTCCGATCCTGCTCATCAGCGCTGTCCTTCCGAGGGCGGGTTGGTGGTGGTCTTCTCGATCCACTTGGTCTGGGCGACCTGCTCCGGGGTCAGTTCCACCAGCCGGTGGACGAAGATGCCCGGGAGGTGGATGTCGTCGGGCGCGAGTTCCCCGACCTCGACGATCTTCTCGGCCTCCACGATGCACACGCGGCCGGCCATCGCCGCGAGCGGCGAGAAGTTGCGGGCCGTGAGGTTGAACCGGAGGTTGCCGTTGCGGTCGGCCACGGCGGCGCGCACCAGCGAGTAGTCGGCCTCGATGGCCTGCTCCAGCACGTAGGTCTCGCCGCGGATCTCGCGGGTCTCCTTGGGCGGGGAGGCCACCGCGATCCCGCCGGCCGAGTCGTACTTCCACGGCATGCCGCCGTCGGCGACGAACGTGCCGACGCCGGTTCGGGTGAAGAACGCCCCGATGCCGGACCCTCCCGCACGCATCCGCTCGGCGAGCGTGCCCTGCGGGGTGAGCTCCACCTCGAGCTCACCGGACAGGTACTGGCGGGCGAACTCCTTGTTCTCCCCGACGTAGGAGGAGACGATGCGCCGGAGTTTGCCGCTCTCCAGCAGGATGCCGAGGCCCTTGCCGTCGACGCCGGCGTTGTTGGAGAACACCTCGAAGTCCCCGACGTCGCGGGCGGCGAGGGCCTCGATCACGATCTGCGGGATCCCGCTCAGGCCGAACCCGCCGGCGGCGATCGACGCCCCGTCGGGGATGTCCGCGACGGCCTCGGCCGCGGTCATGATCTTGCTGGACATACACGCACTCCTTGGGTGTGGGGGCAGTCAGGCGATGCCGAGGATCTCGATCGCACTCTTGCGCATGTCGACCTTGCGGACCTTGCCGGTGACGGTCATGGGGAACTCGTCGACCACGTGGACGTACTTCGGGATCTTGTGGCGGGCGAGCTTGCCGGTGGCGAACTCGCGGACCTCCTCGGCCGTGAGATCGTCGCGTCCCGGCTTGAGCCGGACCCAGGCCATGAGCTCCTCGCCGTATTTCGGGTCGGGCACGCCGATCACCTGGGCGTCGAGGATGTCCGGGTGGGTGTAGAGGAACTCCTCGACCTCCCGCGGGTAGATGTTCTCGCCACCGCGGATGACCATGTCCTTGATGCGGCCGGTGATGCGGACGTAACCGCCCGAGTCCATCTCCCCGATGTCACCGGTGTGCATCCAGCCCTCGGGGTCGATCGCCTCGGCGGTTTTGTCCGGCTGGTCCCAGTAGCCCAGCATGACGCTGTAGCCCTTCGTGCAGAACTCGCCGGCCTCGCCGCGCGGCAGTGTGGCGCCGGTCGACGGGTCGACGATCTTGATCTCGAGGTGCGGCCCGACCCGGCCGACCGTGGACACGCGCCGGTCCAGCGAATCGTCCCGACGGGTCTGGGTGGACACCGGCGAGGTCTCGGTCATGCCGTAGCAGATGGAGACCTCCTCCATGTTCATCCTGTCGATCACCTGCCGCATGGTGGATTCGGGGCACGGCGAGCCGGCCATGATCCCGGTACGCAGCGTGGACAGGTCGTAGGAGTCGAAATCCTCCAGCGCGAGCTCGGCGATGAACATCGTGGGTACGCCGTAGAGACTCGTGCACTTCTCCTGCTCCACCGCGCGCAGCGACGCCGCGGGGTCGAACGCGGGCGCGGGGATGACCATGGCCGATCCGTGGCTGGTGCACGCGAGGTTGCCCATCACCATGCCGAAGCAGTGGTAGAAGGGCACCGGGATGCACACCCGGTCGACCTCCGTGTAGTTGACGAGCTCGCCGACGAAGTACCCGTTGTTGAGGATGTTCGAGTGCGAGAGCGTGGCGCCCTTGGGGAAGCCCGTGGTGCCGGAGGTGTACTGGATGTTGATCGGGTCGCCCGGCTGCAGTGCGGCGCGGATCGACGCGAGTTCCTCGGCGTGGGTGGGGCCCGAGACCAGCGACTCCCACTCCTCGTCGCCGAAGAGCACGACCAGCTCGAGGTCGGGGCAGTTCGGCTGGACCTGCGCGAGCATCCCGGTGTAGTCGGAATCCTTGAACTGGGGGGCGGCGACGACGGCCTTGATCCCCGCCTGCTTGAGGACGTACTCCAGCTCGTGGACCCGGTAGGACGGGTTGATGTTGACCAGCACCGCGCCGATCTCGGCGGTGGCGTACTGGACCATCACCCACTCCCACCGGTTGGGCGACCAGATGCCCACCCGGTCGCCCGCACGGATGCCGAGGCGGTGCAGCCCGGAGGCCAGTCGGCGCACGTCGGCGAGGAACTCGGCGTAGGTCCACCGCCGGTCGGCCTGCACGTCGACGAGCGCGTCGCGGTCGCCGAACCTCTCGACGGTCGCCGCGAGGTTCTCGGGGATCGTCTGGGTGAGCAGGGGGACGTCGGTCTCCCCGCGCGTGTGGGACCCGGCGGGGTCGAGGGGTGTGGAATCGAGATCGGTGGTGGTCATCTCGGTACTCCTTGGGGGTGGGGCCGGACGGCCCGCGACATGGGGATTGCGGTATCAGGTGGCGGCGGCCGCGGCGCGACGCATCGTCGCCTCGGCCTGACGGAAGACGGGACCGTCGACCATGCGACCGTCCAGCCGGAACACGCCCTGGTTGTGTTCCGCGGCGGCGAGGACCTTCCGGGCCCAGGCCACCTCGTCGTCGTCGGGGGCGTAGGCCTCGCGGACCACCGCCACCTGGGACGGGTGGATACACGCGGTGGCCACGAACCCCAGCGCGACGGCGTCGAGCGCCTCGGCGCGCTGACCGGAGGAGTCGGCGATGTCCAGGTGCACGGAGTCGACCGCCCACCGACCGAACGCGGCCGCGGCGAGCGCGACCCGCGCCCGGGCGTGACGGGGCACGTCGCGGTACTCCCCCGCCACGCGGGGGCCACCGGCCTCGGCGGAGGAGAACCGGCTGGTCGATCCGCCCATCGCGGCCAGGAGGTCCTCGGCGCCCCACATCATCCCGGCGCACCCGGGCGCGGCGGCGATCTCCTCCGCGCGGACGACGCCGAGCGGGGTCTCGACCAACGCCAGCACCGCGGCGCCGGTCGTCGAGTGTAGATCCGTGACCTGCGCGGCGGACTCGGTCTTGGCCAGCATCACGCAGCGGTAGTCCGTGTCGGCCAGGGCCTCGAGGTCGGCCGCGTGGTCGTCGGTGCCGGTCGGGTTGACTCGCACGATCGTCCGGTCCGGATCGAGTGTCGAGGCCCGCAGCGCCTCACGGGCCGCGGGGCGGTCCGCCGGTGCGACGGCGTCCTCGAGGTCGACGATCACGACGTCCGCGCGGTCGGCGGCCTTACCGTAGCGCTCCGGCCGGTCGGCCGGGCAGAACAACAGTGCCGGGCCGGGCGGGATCCAGGCGGGTGCGGGGGTCATGCCGTGGCCTCCCCGCCCGGGCCCGACTCCGTCGGCCGCTTGCGGACCAGCGTCTTGCGGACCGCCTTGGCCACGATGTCGCCGTGCTGGTTGCGGCCGATGTGCTCGAGGGTCACGATGCCCTCGCCCGGCCGCGACTTCGACTCGCGCTTGTCGGTGCACACGGTCTCCGCGTACAGCGTGTCACCGTGCAGGACCGGCTTGGGGAAGCTGACCTCGGAGAAGCCGAGGTTCGCCACGATCGTGCCCTGGGTGAGCTGGGCGACCGACAGTCCCACGAGCGTCGACAGCGTGTGCATCGAGTTCATGAGTCGCTCGCCGCCGAAGCCCGGCTGCTCGGCCGACCACGCCGCGTCCAGGTGCAGGGCCTGCGTGTTCATCGTCAGCGTGGTGAACAGGACGTTGTCCGTCTCGGTCATCGTGCGCCCGGGGCGGTGGAGGTAGGCGGTCCCCACCTCGTACTCCTCGAACCACAGGCCACGCTGGACGACCTCTCTGCGCTGCTCAGACATCGTCACAGCCCCAGACCGCGCGCGATGAGCATGAGCTGCACCTCGGTGGTGCCCTCGCCGATCTCGAGGATCTTCGAGTCGCGGTAGTGCCGCGCCACCGGGTACTCGTTCATGAAGCCGTAGCCACCGTGGATCTGGGTGGCGTCGCGGGCGTTGTCCATGGCCGCCTCGGAGGCGATCATCTTGGCGATGGCGGCCTCCTTCTTGAACTCCTTGCCGGCCAGCATGAGTCGCGCGGCCTCGTAGTAGGCGCAACGCGCCGTGTGGGCTCGGGCCTCCATGCGGGCGATCTTGAACGCGATGGCCTGGAACTCGCCGATCTTGCGGCCCATGGACTCGCGCTCACGGGCGTACTTCACGGACTCGTCGACGCACCCCTGCGCGGCACCGGTGGCCACGGCGGCGATCGCGACGCGTCCCTCGTCGAGGATCGACAGGAAGTTCGCGTACCCGCGCCCCTCCTCGCCGAGGAGGTTCTCCGCCGGCACCCGGGCGTCGGCGAAGGTCAGCGGGTGTGTGTCGGAGGAGTTCCACCCGACCTTGTCGTACGCGGGCTCCGCGGTGAAACCGGGGGTGCCGGCCGGGACGATGATCGTCGAGATGGCCTTCTTGCCGTTGTCGCGGACACCGGTCACGGCGGTGACGGTGACCAGCGAGGTGATGTCGGTGCCGGAGTTGGTGATGAACTGCTTGTTGCCGTTGATCACCCACTCGTCGCCGTCACGCTTCGCGGTGGTCTTGGTGGCGCCGGCGTCCGAGCCCGCGCCGGGCTCGGTCAGGCCGAAGCCGGCGAGCGTGCGGCCGGCGGCCAGGTCCGGCAGCCACTTGGCGCGCTGCTCGTCGTTGCCGAAGTGGTAGATGGGCATGGCGCCCAGGCCCACGCCGGCCTCGAGGGTCATGGCGGTCGACTGGTCGACGCGGCCGAGCTCCTCCAGGGCGAGCGACAACGCGAAGTAGTCGCCGCCCATCCCGCCGAACTCCTCCGGGAACGGCAGACCGAACAGGCCCATGTCGCCCATCTGGGCGACGACCTCGTACGGGAAGGTGTGGTTGCGATCGTGCTCGGCCGAGGCCGGGGCGACCACCTTGTCGGCGAAGTCCGCGACCGTCGACTTCAGGTCGGCGTAGTGCTCTTCCAACTCAGGCATTGCCTTCTCCTTCGGATTCCTCGGTGGAGGGGTGGGGCTCGACGGTCGCGAGCAGGTGGTCGGCGGGCACCTGCTCGCCGGTGGTGACGTGCACGCGGACCACACCGTCGATCGGCGCGGGCAGCGCGTGTTCCATCTTCATGGCCTCGACGGCCAGGATGTTCTGTCCGGCGGTGACCTCGTCGCCGTCGGCGACGAAGCACGCGATGACCGACCCGGGCATGGGGCTGACGATCTGGCCGTCAGACATCCCGGCGTCGTGGATCCGGGAGTCGATGAGCGGGAGCATCCGGAGGTCCCAGGTCCCGCCGTCGCCGGCCACCCAGAAGGTGTCGGCGGCCTTGGGGTCCGCCGAGCGCACGACGGTCCAGCGCTGCTGGGTGCCGTCGACGGTCAGCCGGAGGGAGGCGCCGTCCCGGGCGACCCGCGCACGATGTCGGGAGGAGACCTCGGGCGCCTCGGTGGAGCCGATCGTGGCGTCGGTGATGGTCACCTCGGCGTCGTCGGGGGTCCCCCGCAGTCCCACGGTGACCGCGTCGGACCCGGCGCCGGCGTCCAGGCGGGTCCACACCTCGGCGCGCCCGCCGATGCGCCACCCGTTGGGAACGTCCCACGGGCCGCGGCGTTGCGCGGGCACCCGGGCCCAGCGCTCCTCGGTGCGGTGCATGGCCACGGCGATCAGTCCGCCCTCGGGGGCGGGCGTCGCGGTGTAGTCGTCGACGGACCGGTCGAGCAGGCCCGTGTCCAGGTCGCCGGAGACGACCTCCGGGCGCGAGAGCAGGAACCGGCAAAAGTCGACGTTCGTGCGCAGGCCCAGCACGTGGGTGCCGGCGAGCGCGGCGTCCAGCCGGGCCAGAGCCTCGGCGCGGTCCGCCCCGTGGGCGATCACCTTGCCGAGCATCGGGTCGTAGTCGCTGCCGACGACCGTGCCGACGCGCAGTCCGGAGTCCACGCGGATGCCGTCGCCGGAGGGCTCCTCGAGCCCGACCACGGTGCCGCCGGTGGGCAGGAAGCCCTTGGCCGGGTCCTCGGCATAGACGCGGGCCTCGATCGCGTGGCCGGTGAGGGTGATGTCCTCCTGGCGCAGGGTGAGCTCCTGGCCCGCGGCGATGCGGACCTGCCAGTCGACCAGGTCGACACCGGTGACCATCTCGGTGACCGGGTGCTCGACCTGCAGGCGGGTGTTCATCTCCATGAAGAAGAACTCGTCCGGGGCGTGCGCGGAGACGATGAACTCCACCGTGCCCGCGCCCACATAGCCCACCGAGCGGGCCGCGTCGCAGGCCGCCTGACCAATGCGCTGACGGGTGACCTCGTCGAGCAGTGCGCTGGGCGCCTCCTCGATGACCTTCTGGTGACGGCGCTGCAGCGAGCACTCCCGCTCGCCCAGGTGGATGACGTTGCCGTGGGTGTCGGCCAGGACCTGCACCTCGATGTGGCGCGGGGTGTCGACGAACCGCTCGAGGAACAGGGTGTCGTCGCCGAAGGCGCCTGCCGACTCCCGTCGCGAGGACTCCAGTGCCGCCGGCAGATCGGCGGGATCGGTGACGCGGCGCATCCCCTTGCCGCCACCACCGGCCGAGGGCTTGACGAGGACCGGGTAGCCGACCTCGGCGGCACCGGCGATCAGATCGTCGTCGGTCAGTCCCGGACGCGAGATCCCGGGCACGGTGGGGACGTCACGTGCGGACACCGCCGCCTTGGCGGTGATCTTGTCGCCCATGGTCTCGATCGCCGAGGCCGGCGGTCCGACGAAGATCAGGCCGGCCTCGTCGAGTGCCCGCGCGAACCGCGAGTTCTCGGACAGGAAACCGTAGCCCGGGTGCACGGCCTGCGCCCCGGTCTGGCGGCAGGCGTCGATCACCTTGTCGATGTCGAGGTAGGACTGCGAGGCCTGGGCCGGGCCGAGGCGGACGGCGGCGTCGGCCATGCGCACGTGCAGCGCGTCGGCGTCCGCGTCGGAGTAGACGGCGACCGAGCGGATACCCGCTGCCCGCAGCGAGCGGATCACGCGGCACGCGATCTCCCCGCGGTTGGCCACCAGGACGGTGTGGAGTTTTTGTGACAGTTGTTCTGACATGGGGCTGCTCACATCCTGAAGACGCCGTTGTTGACCGGCTCGAGGGGGGCGTTGGCCGCGGCCGCCAGGGCCAGACCGAGGACAGTGCGGGTGTCTGCGGGGTCGATGATCCCGTCGTCCCACAGGCGGGCCGTGGAGTAGTACGCGGTGGACTGCTCCTCGAACTGCTCGCGGATCGGTGCGGTGAACTCGGACTGCTGCTCGTCGGTCCACTCCCCGCCCGACTTGGTGACCTGGGCTGCGCGCACCGAGGCGAGGGTGTCGGCCGCCTGGGGCCCGCCCATCACGGCGATCTTCGCGTTGGGCCACATCCACAGGAACCGCGGGGAGTACGCACGGCCACACATGGAGTAGTTGCCGGCACCGAAGGACCCGCCCACGACGATGGTGAACTTGGGGACCCGGGCGCACGCCACGGCGGTGACCATCTTGGCGCCGTTCTTGGCGATGCCGCCCGCCTCGTACTGCCGGCCCACCATGAAGCCGGTGATGTTCTGCAGGAAGACCAGCGGGATCTTGCGGCGGTCGCACAGTTCGATGAAGTGGGCGCCCTTGAGCGCGGACTCCGAGAAGATGACGCCGTTGTTGCCGATGATGCCGACCGGATGCCCGTGGATGTGGGCGAACGCGGTCACCATGGAGGTGCCGTAGTTCTCCTTGAACTCGGTGTACTCGCCGCCGTCGACGATCGTGCCGATGATGTCGCGCACGTCGTAGGGCTGGCGCGAGTCGACCGGGACGAGGTCGTACAGGTCGGACTGCGCGCGGACGGGCTCGCGGGGCTCGAGCACCTCCCAGTCCGGCGCGGGCGCCGGCGGGCAGGTCGCCACGATCCGGCGGACCTTCATCAGCGCGTCATAGTCGTCGTCGGCGAGGTGGTCCACCACACCGGAGGTCTTGGCGTGCAGGTCGCCGCCACCGAGTTCCTCGGCCGTGACCTCCTCGCCCGTCGCGGCCTTCACCAGCGGCGGGCCGGCGAGGAAGATCGTGCCCTGGTTCCGGACGATCACGGCCTCGTCGCTCATCGCGGGGACGTACGCGCCACCGGCGGTGCACGAGCCCATGACCGCGGCGATCTGCGGGATGCCCTTGGCGGACATGTTCGCCTGGTTGTAGAAGATCCGGCCGAAGTGGTCGCGGTCCGGGAAGACCTCGTCCTGCTGCAGCAGCATCGCGCCGCCGGAGTCCACGAGGTAGATGCACGGCAGGTTGTTGGCCAGCGCCACCTCCTGACCGCGCAGGTGCTTCTTCACCGTCATCGGGTAGTAGGTGCCGCCGGAGACGGTCGCGTCGTTGGCGATGATCAGGCACTCGCGGCCCGACACCCGGCCGATCCCGGCGACGACGCCGGCGGCGGGGGCCTTGCCCCCGTACATCTCCTCCGCGGCGAGCGGCGAGAGTTCGAGGAACGGGCTGCCCGGATCGAGCAGCACGTCCACGCGCTGCCGGGCGAGCAGCTTGCCGCGCTCGAGGTGGCGCGCACGGGCCTTCTCACCGCCGCCCAGCGCGGCCCGCTCGAGGCGCTCGCGGAGGTCGGCGAGAAGTTCCTCGTGGGCCTGGCGATTGGTGGTCGCGGAAGTCATCAGTGCCGCTCCCTTTCAGTTAAGTCGGATTAACTGAAATCGACGATAGTGCTGCGCCTCACAAATGTCCAGACCGGATTCGGGATCACCCACCGGGGACCCGGACCCGCGCTCACCCACTCCGCGGACCCGACGAGGCGCACGGGGACGCCGCCATTCCCGCCATCCGTGCAGGTAGGCAGCTTAGGCTGGCCTGAATTAGCACAGCCTCAACTTGCTTGCAAGCCGGGGGGATCCGGTGTTGACTCTGGGGCACACCACGCCACCGTCATACGAGGAGCGATCATCATGGCCACACTCACCGGAATCAGCGCCTGCACCGTCACGGCGTGCTCGTTCAACAGCGAGCAGAGCTGCAACGCGGGCGCCATCACCGTCGCCGGAACCCCGGATCACGCCGAGTGCGGCACCTTCATCTCGCTGGACGTCCGCGGCGGACTACCCACCGCCAGCGCACACGTGGGCGCCTGCCAACGGGTGGAGTGCACCCACAACAAGGACCTGCTCTGCTCGGCGGACTCCGTCGAGATCGGCTCCGGCGCCGACACCGCCGATTGCCTCACCTACAGCCCGGCCTGATCGGCCCGGTCCGCGCTACCGCGGGAGGCTAGCTGGCGCGGGCCACGTACTGGCCCATCTCACGGACGACGTCGTTGACGCACTCCGCGCGGGTCAGGAACGGCAGGTGGATGACATCGGCGTGGGTACCGAGCGCCGTCAGCAGATGCAGGCCGTCGGGATCGACGCCCAGGACATACGGCGGCTGCGCCGGGTCGGCGGACCCGGCCAGCATGGCCAAGTCAGAGCCGAAGCGCGCCCGGATCTCGTCCGCGAGGCCGGGCGCCTCGCATGCCAGGGGGTCCGACGGGACCGCGTCCAGGCAGCCCGCGTGGACGGTGCCCTCGTGCCCCAGTCGGCGGATGTCGAGGTCGCCGAGTTCGATCTCGATCTCGACCACCCAGCCCTCACCCTGCCGTGCCGCAGGCGCCACGCCGAAGCCGTACAGGCTCGCGACGTGGACCTTGGCCTCGACGATCGGGGCGAACTCGTCGATCATGACGACCACCTCGACCGACTCTCCCGGGGCGACCATCAGTGCGGACCAGGGGGCCGGGGTCCCGGTGACGATGATCGCCCCCTCCCCGATCCAGCGATGGCCGGCGGAGACCATGACATCCGAACGGTTCTTGGTCCCGCGTACGGCGACCGTCGCGATGCCGGCTCCGTCGAGCAGACGGCGCGCGCCGGTGGTTATCGGATCCGACACGACCGGGTGCGCTGCCATCGATTGCCTCCAGAGACCGGCCCCGCCCGCCGATGCGTTAGGTGACCCTCGCCTTACTTAGGTACCCCTAAAGTGCCCGACGGTGCGGAGCCTGTCAAGAGGGCCACCGATTTTCGCACCCCCTCGCCCTACAGTGGGGGGGTGACCGACGCCACAACCGATGCCACCGCCGATGCCACCGCTTCTGTCCGGCGCCATCCCGACACGACACGGATCCACGCCTTCCGTGACGACGCGCTCGGGTACGACGACGCCACCGCCCTCGCCGAGCGGGTCCGCGGCGGGGAGGTGTCACCGACCGAGCTCGTCGAGGCCGCCATCGAACGATGCGCGCAGGTGGATTCGGAACTAGGAGCCCTGGTCTTCACCGACTTCGACAGGGCCCGCGAGCACGCACGCCGGACCGCGGGCTCGCGCCTGTCCTCGCCGTTCGCCGGCGTGCCGTCGGCCTTCAAGGACGCGGTGCAGGTCGAGGGCGCCCCGATGCGGCTCGGCTCCCCCGCCGTCCCCGACTCCCCCGCCCTCCACGACGGCGACTACGCGCGGGCGTTCCGCGCCACCGGCCTGATCCCACTGGGCATCACCGCCATGCCCCCGTTCGGCTGGACCGCCGCGACCGAACGGCAGGGCGGCCTGGTGACCCGCAACCCGTGGAACACCGGCCGCACCAGTGGCGGTTCCTCGGGTGGTTCCGCGGCCCTCGTGGCCGCGGGGGCGTTGCCGATCGCGCACGCCAACGACGGCGGGGGGTCGATCCGGATCCCCGCGGCGGTCACCGGGTTGGTCGGGTTCAAGCCGAGCCGGGGTAGGCACACCGACGAGAAATTCTCCCGGGGCATGCCGATCCCCATCGTGTCGCAGTCGGTGGTCTCCCGGTCCGTCCGGGACACCGCCACGTTCCTCACCGCGTTCGAGGCGAGCCACCTCCCCGTCGGCGTCCCCCCAGTGGGCCCCGTCGCCCCCGCCCCGGCACGGCGCCTGCGCATCGGACTCGTGGAGCAGAGCCCGGCGGGCGGTGCGACCGATGCCGCGACCCTGGCGGTCCTCCGCGAGACCGCCGCGCGGCTGGCCGGACTGGGCCACGAGGTGGTGCCGACCGAGGCTCCCGTCCCGACGGGGTTCCGGGACGACTTCATCGCCTACTGGGGGCTGCTCGCGCTGAGCACGTCATCGTCCGGGCGCAGGCTCTTCGACCCCGATTTCGACCCTTCCGAGCTCGACCCCTTCACGGTCGGGCTCGCGCGGATGGCCCGACGGAACATCGCCTCGCTTCCCCTGCACCTACTGCGGTTGGCCAGGACCCGGCGGCAGTTCGACGCGGGGTTCGGCGACCTCGACGTGTACATCAACCCGGTGGTCGCCCACGAGACCCCGGAGGTCGGGTACCTGGACGCGGACCTGCCGTTCGAGACCCACCTCGAGCGGGTCTCCAACTGGGTCACCTTCACCCCGCTGCAGAACATCGCGGGATCGCCGGCCGTCTCGCTGCCCACCGGTCACGCGCCGGACGGGATGCCCGTCGGCGTGCACTTCTCCGCCCGCAGGGGGCAGGACCGGCTCCTGCTGGAGCTGGCCTCGGAGTACGAGGCCGCCCATCCGTTCGCCCGGATCTGGGAGTGAGGCTCACTCCCCCAGCAGCTGGGTGACGCGCGGCCCGACCCGCTGACGCAGGATCACCTCGGTGCGGGTGCGCAGGACGCCGGGCGTGGAGATGATGGCGCTGAACACCTCCTCGAGGTGGGCGTGGTCCCGCGCGACGACCCGGCAGACGACGTCGAACTCGCCGGCGATGCTCACCACCTCAAGCACCTCGCGCACCTGCGCCAGCCCCGCACACGTCTCGTCAAGCCCGGCCTGCGCCACCTGGACGTGGACGAGCGCGCCCAGCGGGTACCCGAGGGCGGCGGGGTCGAGCCTCGGCGCCCACGAGGCGAGCACACCGCGCGCCTCCAACTTGTCGAGCCGGGCCTGGGCGGTGCCCCTGGCCACCCCGAGTCGTCGCGAGAACTCGCGGACCCCGACGCGCGGGTCGGACAGGACGATGTCGAGGAGTCGCCGGTCGGTGTCGTCCAGGTTGGGTGAAGGGTCCATGTGTCCACGGTATACGACGACGAGGTGGACAGATGGTCCAGTCATGACGCACAAACGGGACCCCGAATGTGCAGACTGTTCGATCTCGGACCGGCCGCGTGACGCGCCTCACAGTTCGTCCTAGCCTGGGGGCACATCGTTCGTCTCGCGAAGGCCAGGTGTTGATCATGACCTCTCTCCTCCACTCCACGGACGGCACGCATGACGACCTGCCGCGGACCGGGCAAGCGGACGCCGGATCGTTCTCCCTCTCCGATCGCTACACGCGCGAGAGCGGCACGGTCTTCCTCTCCGGGATCCAGGCACTGGTCCGGACGGTCCGCGACCGGGCACGGCTCGACCGCAGGCAGAATCTGCTCACCGCGAGCCTGGTCAGCGGTTACGAGGGATCGCCGCTCGCGGGGTACGACCTCGAACTGGCCAGGCGTCGCGAGTTCCTCGGGCCGTTCGACATCGTGCACCGCCCCGCCCTCAACGAGGAGGCGGGCGCCACGGCGGTGATGGGGTCCCAGCTCGCCCGGCGCACGGGCACCCTGCGCGCCACCGCCAACACCGGCGGTGCCGCCCTCCAGGGGGTCGTGGGGTACTGGTACGGCAAGGCGCCCGGCCTGGACCGTGCCACCGACGCGTTGCGGCACGCCAACCTGATAGGCACCGATCCGAACGGCGGCGCGGTGGTGCTGGTCGGCGACGATCCGGGCGCCAAGTCCTCCACCGTGCCGTGCGCGTCCGAGTTGGCACTCGCGGACCTGTACATGCCGACGCTCTACCCCGCGGACCCGCAGGACGTCCTGGACTTCGGCGTCCACGCCGCGATCCTGTCCCGGGTCTCCGGCCTGTGGTCCGCGATGAAGATCTCGGCGCACGTCGCGGACGCCTCGGCGACCGCCCTCGTCGATCCCGACCGGATCCTGCCCGTGTACGGCGACCTCGGGACGAGCCCGCACGTGCCGTCCGGTCGGCTCCTGGGGGCCAGCCTCATGGAGCTCGAGCAGAACCAGCTCACCATCCGCCTTCCCCGCGCGCTGGAGTACGCCCGCCTCAACCGTCTCAACCGGATCGTGCAGTCGACCCCGGACGACCGGATCGGCGTCGTCGCGGCCGGGAAGACCTACCTGGACGTCCGTGAGTCACTGCGCCGCCTCGGGATCGGCGACGACGAGCTGGGCCGCCGCGGGATCCGCATCCTCAAACTGGGCATGATCTACCCCGTGGAGCGCACGATCCTCGACGAGTTCATGTCCGGTCTCGACGAGGTGATCGTGGTGGAGGAGAAGCGCGACTTCATCGAGACCATGATCCGGGACATCCAGTTCCGCAAGCCCGGGGTGGCGAACGTGGTCGGCAAGGCGCACGAGGACGGGTCCACCCTGTTCAGCCGGTTCGGCGAGCTCGACGTCGATTCCGTCACCCGCGGCCTGGCGCAGCGTCTCGGCCCGGTCCACGGAATCGAATCGGCTCGGGCCTGGCTCGACGGCCCGGGACGCGGACGTTCCCGGATCGCGCTGCCGCTCGCCACGAGCCGCACCCCGTACTTCTGCTCGGGGTGCCCCCACAACAGCTCGACCAAGGTCGCCGACGGCACGCTCGTCGGCGGGGGCATCGGCTGTCACGCGATGGTGCTCATGATGGACGAGGAACAGGTCGGCCACGTCACCGGAGTCACCCAGATGGGCGGCGAGGGGATCCAGTGGACCGGGATGGCGCCGTTCCTCACCGAGCGGCACATGGTGCAGAACGTCGGCGACGGCACCTTCATGCACTCGGCCTCCCTGGCACTCCGGGCCGCCGTGGCCTCCGGCGACAACATCACCTACAAGCTCCTCTACAACGGGACGGTGGCGATGACCGGCGGTCAGGACCCCGTCGGCGAGATGACCCTGCCCGAGATCCTCCGGCTCCTGCAGGCCGAGAAGGTCGCGAGGATCGTCGTCACCACCGACGACGTCAGGGCGACCCGGTCCCGGGGCCTGCCGAGGGGAGTGGAGGTCCGCGACCGGGTGGACACCCTCGAGGTGCAGCGGGAACTCGCGGCCGTCCCGGGGGTCACGGTTCTCGTGCACGACCAGTACTGCGCGGCCGAGAAGCGCCGCCACCGCAAGCGTGGCACCTATCCCACGCCGGACGAGCGGGTGGTGATCAACGAGCGCATCTGCGAGGGATGCGGGGACTGCGGCCGGAAGTCCAACTGCCTGTCGGTCCATCCGGTGGAGACCGAGTTCGGTCGGAAGACGCAGATCGACCAGTCCACCTGTAACTTCGACTTCTCGTGCCTGGAGGGTGACTGCCCCGCGTTCGTCACCGTCGTCCCCGGTGAGAAGTCCCGGCGGGTGACGTCCGCGCCTGCCCTGGCGGCCGACGCGATCCCGGAGCCGGCCCGCGCCGGGGTCGCGCCCGACCGCGGTTTCTCCCTGCGGCTGACCGGGATCGGTGGCACCGGCATCGTCACCGTCTCGGCGATCCTCGCCACCGCGGCCGTCCTCGACGGCCACTCGGCGCGCACCCTGGACATGACCGGGCTCGCCCAGAAGGGCGGCGCGGTGGTCTCCGACGTCCGCGTGACCCGCACGCCGACCGAACAGCCCCCGAAGATCGGGGCCGGCGACTGCGACCTCTACCTGTGCTGTGACGGCCTGGTCGGCGCGGACAGCACCCACCTGAAGGTGGCCGCTCCCGATCGCACCACGGCGGTGGTGTCCACCACTCAGATACCCACCGGGAAGATGGTGATCGACACCTCCGAGCACTACCCGACCACCTCGGACATCCAGGCGATCATCGACCCGACCACCTCGCGCGGGCTGTACCTCGACCCGGGGGCGCTCACCGAGCAGCTCTTCGGGTCCACCCAGACCGCCAACATGCTCATGGTCGGGGCGGCGTACCAGAGCGGGGCCCTGCCGATCTCGGCGCAGTCGATCGAGCGGGCGATCGAGCTCAACGGGGTGGCCGTCGACGCTAACCTGCAAGCCTTCCGTCGCGGCCGGCAGGCGGTCGCCGAGCCGAACGCCCTTGCGGCGTTGGCGGCCGGGTTGCACCGCCCGGCCGGAACGGCCACGGCGGGCCGGCACGTGCCCTCCCCCGCGGCGGAGCGATTGCTGACCCACCTCGACGCCGACGCCTCCGACGAGCTCCGCGACGTGGTCGCGCTCCGGGTCGACGAACTGATCGGCTACCAGGACGAGGCGTACGCGGCCGACTACGTCCGGCGCGTAGAGGAGGTCCGCGCCGCCGGGTCCCTCGAGGACGGCGACCCGGCCGGGCCGACCTCCGAGCAGCTCAGCCTCGCCGTGGCCCGCAACCTGTTCAAGGTGATGGCCTACAAGGACGAGTACGAGGTCGCCCGCCTGGCCGTGGATCCACAGTTCGCGACGCAGCTCGACGAGGACTGGGGCGAAGGGGCGGTGGCCAGACTGAAGTTGCATCCCCCGGTGCTGCGCGCGATGGGAATGAAGAAGAAGATCTCGATCGGCCCGCGGGCCAGGCCGGCGATGAAGGCGTTGGCCCGGATGAAGCGACTGCGCGGCACGCGGATGGACCTCTTCGGCTACGCGGAGGTCCGCCGCGTCGAGCGTGAGCTGCTGGCCGGGTACCGGGATCTCGTCGCCGACCTGGCCTCGGAGTTGCGGCGCGCGGGCCCGGTGGGCAAGGACGCCACCTGGCGGGCGACCGCGGTGGCGCTCGCGGAGCTGCCGGACATGGTCCGCGGCTACGAGCACGTCAAGCTCGCGAACGTCGAGCGCTACCGGGAGGAGATGGCCCGCCTCCGGTCCGCCCTGACCTGATCGGCGAACCCCCCGATTCAGCCCGCGCAATTCAGCCCACCTGATACAGCCCACCCAGACGATCCGCCCTCCGGAATCCGGTCCGCCCCCGGGGCCCCGCGGGCGGATCGTGATCGAAAGCGCGAGTCGATCTGCGCGAGCGAACCGAGGGGCAGATCAGCACCCGGGCAGGCGCTCAGGACCGCAGCGCAGCCGAGGCCATCGCCGTGAGCACGCGCCGAAGGTCGGCCTCGGCCATGGCCGGCAGCCGGGGGCTCGAGTTGAGGAGCCCGAACACCGCGTGGACGTGGGCCCGCGCCTCGATCGACGAGAGCTCCGGACGCACCCGCACGAGGGCGTCCACCCACAACTGCGCGTACTCCCGCTGCAGGGTGCGCACCTCGTGCCGGGGAGCGGCCGGCAGGGAACCGAGGTCACGGAACTGCACGCTGATGAGATCGGGCTCCGTGGCGACGAAGTCCACGTGCACCCCGAGCAGGGCATCGAGCACGTCCGCCGGCTCGCCGGCCCGCTCGACCGCCGCCCGCCCGCCGTCCCGCAGGCGACGGGAGATGTCGAGCAGCATCTCGGCCAGTACGTCCTCCTTGGAGGTGAAGTACCGGTACATGCCCGGCCCGGAGATCCCGACCTCGGCACCGATGTCGTCCAGCCGCACGGCGTGGAATCCGCGCCGGGCCATGAGGCGGGCGGCGGCCACGAGGATCTCGTCACGGCGCCGGGCCTTGGCCCGGGCGCGCGGGGTCAGCGGGGCCGCGGCGTCCTGTTGCTCGCCCACCCCGCTGCCCGCGGCCCCGGTCCCGGTCATGTCAGTGCCATCTCGGACGTCCCGTCTCAGTGGAAGAAGTGCCGGGCGCCGGTGAAGTACATGGTGATCCCCGCCTTCTCCGCGGCCTCGATCACCTCGGCGTCCCGCACGGACCCGCCGGGCTGGACCACGGCGCGCACGCCGGCCTCGGCGAGCACCTCGAGACCGTCCGCGAAGGGGAAGAACGCGTCCGACGCGGCGACCGACCCGGTGACCCGCTCCCCCGCGCGCTGCACGGCGAGCCGGGCGGAGTCGACGCGGTTGACCTGGCCCATGCCCACGCCCACGGTGGCCCCGGACTGCGCGAGCAGGATGGCGTTGGACTTGACCGCGCGGCACGCGCGCCACGCGAACAGCAGGTCGCGCAGGGTCTGCTCGTCGGCGTCGTCGCCGCACGCCTTGGTCCAGCCGGCGACCACGTCGCCGTCCGCGTCGAGCGAGTCACGTTGCTGGACCAGCACGCCGCCGGAGATCTGCTTGCGCTCGAACTCGCCCTCGGCGGGCGCCTGCGCGGAGAGGATGCGGATGTTCTTCTTGCGCTGCAGGATCTCAACGGCACCGTCCGCGTAGGACGGGGCGATGATCACCTCGGTGAAGATCTCGGCGACCTGCTCCGCCATCTCCACGGTGACCTCACGGTTGGCCGCGATCACACCACCGAACGCGCTGACGGGGTCGCACTCGTGCGCGGCGCGGTGGGCGGCCGCGATGTCGGCGTCGATCGCGATCCCGCACGGGTTGGCGTGCTTGATGATCGCCACGCACGGCTCGGCGTGATCGAAGGCGGAGCGCCACGCCGCGTCGCCGTCGACGTAGTTGTTGTAGCTCATCTCCTTGCCGTGCAACTGGGTGGCCTGGGCGAGGCCGGGCGCGGCGGCCGCGTCGGTGTAGAGAGCGGCGCTCTGGTGCGGGTTCTCGCCGTAGCGCAGGGTGGCGGCGAGGTCGAGGCTCTGCCCCTGCCAGACCGGGAACTCGCCGGAGCCGCCCGCTGCCCCGTCGCCCGCGCCGTCCGCGGTCTGTGCGGTCATCCACGTGGCCACGGCGACGTCGTAGGCCCCGGTGTGGCGGAACGCGGCGGCGGCCAGACTGCGGCGCTTCTCGAGGGTGAACCCACCGGCCGCGACGGCCTCGAGCGCCTCGCCGTATCCGGCGGGGTCGACGAGCACAGCCACCGACGGGTGGTTCTTCGCGGCCGCGCGGACCATCGACGGTCCGCCGATGTCGATCTGCTCGACGCAGGCGTCGTAATCGGCGCCGGAGGCGACGGTGTCGGTGAAGGGATAGAGGTTGACGACGACGAGCTCGAACG
The DNA here is from genome assembly GCF_900537145.1 of Dietzia sp. Alg238-R159. Lineage (NCBI taxonomy): Bacteria > Bacillati > Actinomycetota > Actinomycetes > Mycobacteriales > Dietziaceae > Dietzia > Dietzia sp. Alg238-R159. Next base: position 57,754 of record NZ_UNRI01000004.1, read on the forward strand.
GCTGCACACCGAGGTCGGCGATCTGCTCGAGGTGCTCGGGCTTGCGGGTGTCGGCGAGGATGCCGGCGTGAACCCGCGGGTGGAGGGTCTTGACGCGGCCTTCGAGGCATTCCGGGAACCCGGTCAGCGCGTCGACGGGCGTCACGGCGACCCCGGCGTCGGCGATACGCTGCGCGGTCGAGCCGGTGGAGACGATCTCGACCCCGGCGTCGGCGAGCCCCCGGGCGAGCTCGGTGAGCCCGGTCTTGTCGTAGACGCTGATGAGTGCGCGGCGGACGGGCCTGCGGGAATCGGTCACGTTAGGTGCACCTTTCGACCTTCGATGTGGAGTCGGCCACGGGCGGCGGCCGCGAGGACGTCGACGAGCATCTCGCGCTCGACGACTTTGATGCGTTCATGGAGGGTGGCCTCGGTGTCGTCCGGGTGGACGTCGACGGCACGCTGGGCGATCACGGGTCCGGTGTCGACGCCGGCGTCGACCAGGTGGACGGTGCTGCCGGTGACGGTCACCCCGTAGGCGAGCGCGTCGCGCACCGCATGGGCGCCGGGGAACGACGGCAGCAACGCCGGGTGGGTGTTGAGCACGCGACCGTCGAACCGTCCGAGGAACGCGGCGCCGAGGATGCGCATGAAGCCCGCCGAGACCACCCAGTCGGGATCGAACCCGCTCACCACGTCGGCGAGGGCGCGGTCCCAGTCGGCGCGGTCGGCGTGGTCGCCGGGCCGGACGACGGCCGTCGGGAGGTCGGCGCGGCCGGCCCTGGCGACGGCCTCGCAGTCGCGGTCGGAGACCAGCGCGACGATGCGGTACGGGCAGCCGGGGGCGTCGGCGGCGTCGAGCACGCTCTGCGCGAGGGTCCCGGAACCGGACGCCATCACCACGACGCGGCGGGCACCGACAGGGTCGGCATCAGGGGAGCCGGCGCTGGGTGGAGAGGCGCTGGGTGGAGAGGCGCTGGGGGTCTCGCTACCGACCACGTCCGGCTCTCCTACCCGTCGATCCTCAGACCCACCGGGAGCGCGGGCCACGGCTGGGAGTCTAGTCGGCCGCCCCTCTGCCCTCGGCAGGCAGACCGGTCGGATCGTCGGAGTCGGACTGTGCATCGCCGGGTTCGGCATCGTCGGCGACCGTGTCCCCACGCCGGGTGTCCTCGGGCTCGCCCTCGTCGAGCCGGACCTCCTCGAACTGATCCTCGGCGGGCTGACCCTCCGCGGGCTGCTCCTCCGCCGGCCGTGGGTCCTCGACCACCGCCGGTGATGGCGGACCCCCGGCAACCGTCGCGTCCTCGTCGGCAGCCGGGTCGAGGTCTGGCTGCGCGTCCACCTCGGCTTCCGCGGCGGTGTCGGAAGCGGCGACCTCGTCGTCGACCCCGGCGCTGTCGACCCCGGCGTGCTCGACACCAGCGTCCTCGACACCAGCGTCCTCGACACCGGACGTGCTGGCCTCGCCGACCTCGCCCACCCCGCTCCCGGTCGGGTCCTCGACCGGATACTCCGCCGGATACTCCGCCGGGTCCTCGACCACCGGGGCGGTCCCGGCGCGGCGACGACGCCGCTCGAGTTCGCTCTCGGCCCGCTCGCGGCGCCGAGTCAGGCCCGCCAACGACAAGGCGATCGTCGCCGACCCGATGATGCCGAACAGCACCAGGGCCATCGACGCCGCGATGAGCGAGCCCGTCCCGACCATGCCCAACATCCCCAGCCGACCGCCCGCGATGACCGGGCTCACCGCGATCACCAGGGCCACGATCCCCGCGGCCAGCCACGTCGCCTTGACGGCGTCGCCCGTCGTGCGGAACCAGTGCGCGACCGACCTCGCGAGCCCGGCCGCCACGAACACCGTCACGAGCAACAGGCCCTGCACGACCCAGTGCGGGTTGGTGGTGGGCAGGACGGCCGCCAACGGCACCTCAGGCATCGGCCCCCGGGACACCGCGAACACGCTGTACGAGGCCTCGCCCAGGTGCGCCTCCCCGCCGACCATGAGCGCGGCCCCCGTCATCACCACATTGGGTAGGTACGCCACCGAGATGCCCGCGAGCGCGGCCGTGCCCACGACGCCCTTGCCGATCTCCAGGACCGACCCCACCGGCTCCCATGCCGTCACCAGGCCGACCAGCACCAGCAGTGTCGCGACGGCCCACGTCGCGGCGACGAACGCGGCGCCCAGGTGGATCCCCCCGCGCACCCACAGCGGCAGTATCTCGCGCAGGTCGCGACGGAAGTACAGCCACACCCCCAGCCCCGAACCCACGATCCCCACACCCGCGGTCCACAGCAACGCCGTCGGCAGGGCCGACTCGCGCACCGCGAAATCCGAGGCGGCCGACCCGACCAGCAGCGTCGCCAGCCCGGTCAGCAACAGCCCCGCCAGCGTCACACCGGCCATCGCCGCACCCGCCTCGCGCGGGCCCGGCTGCTCGACGTCCGCCAGCACCGCACGGGTCTGCCGGGCCAGGACCGCCACATAGATCAGCGCGGGCAACAACGGCAGGAACCCCAGCTCGACCCGGTCCACGGTCAGCGGCACCCGGTTGACCACCAGCCACTCCACCGCGACCACCGCGAACAGCGAGTCGAATCCGTCGGCGGCGAACAGCAGAACCGCCAGGGTGAGCGCCGCCAGCACCAATACGGAGACGATGACGGGCAGCGCCGCGGCGGCCGCCGTCCACAACAACGAGCGGGCACCCGCGGGCGACCGTCTCGCAGCGGGCCGGATGACGCGTGGGGGACTCACTCTGACAACCGTAGATACCCGCCGGCGCGGGGCACCCCCGGCACGCCGCGACCCCCGCCATCCGGGGATGACGGGGGTCGCTGGGGCCTGCTCACTCGCGGTGGCCGGGAGGGCCACCGCGGGCGGATCACATGGCGTCGAGAAGATCCTTGGCCAGCTGCGCGGTCTCGGACGGCGTCTTGCCGACCTTGACGCCCGCGGCCTCCAGGGCCTCCTTCTTGGCCTGCGCGGTACCCGCGGAGCCGGAGACGATGGCGCCGGCATGGCCCATCGTCTTGCCCTCGGGTGCGGTGAAGCCGGCCACGTAGCCGACGACCGGCTTGGTGACGTTGGCCTTGATGTAATCGGCCGCACGCTCCTCGGCGTCGCCGCCGATCTCGCCGATCATGACGATGACCTTGGTCTCCGGGTCGTTCTCGAAGGCCTCGATGCAGTCGATGTGCGTGGTGCCGACGATCGGGTCGCCACCGATGCCGATGGCGGTCGAGAAACCGTAGTCGGCCAGCTCGTACATCATCTGGTAGGTCAGGGTGCCCGACTTGGACACCAGACCGACCGGCCCCTTGCCCGCGATGTTGGCCGGGGTGATACCGACCAGCGACTCGCCCGGCGTGATGATGCCCGGGCAGTTGGGGCCGATGATGCGGGTCTTGCCGCCCTTGGCGACGTTGTAGTTCCACGCGGTGGCGGTGTCCAGCACCGGGGCGCCCTCGGTGATGACCACGGCGAGCCCGATCTCCGCGTCCACGGCCTCGATGATCGCGTCCTTGGTGAACGGCGGCGGGACGAACAGAATCGTCGTGTCGGCGCCGGTGGCCTCCATGGCCTCCTTCACGGAACCGAACACGGGCAGCTCGACGTCGTTACCGTCGGCGTCCTTGTGGGACACCGTCGTGCCGGCCTTGCGGGCGTTGACGCCGCCGACGATCTGGGTACCGGCCGCGAGCATGCGGGCGGTGTGCTTGCTGCCCTCGCCGCCGGTGATGCCCTGGACGATGACCTTGTTGTCCTTGTTGAGGAAAATCGACATGTGTGTAAGGTCCTTTAGCTTCTTACTTGGCGGCCAGCTCGGCGGCCTTGTCGGCGCCGGAGTCCATGTTGTCGGCCAGGGTCACGAGCGGGTGGTTTGCCTCGGCGAGGATCTTGCGACCCTCCTCGACGTTGTTGCCGTCGAGCCGGACCACGAGGGGCTTGTTGGCCTCGTCGCCCAGGATCTCCAGGGCCTTGACGATGCCGTTCGCGACCGCGTCACACGCGGTGATGCCGCCGAAGACGTTGACGAACACGCTCTTGACCTGCTCGTCATTGAGGATGACGTCGAGACCGTTGGCCATGACCTCGGCAGAGGCACCGCCGCCGATGTCGAGGAAGTTGGCGGGCTTGACGCCGCCGTGGTTCTCGCCCGCGTAGGCGACGACGTCGAGGGTCGACATGACCAGACCGGCGCCGTTGCCGATGATGCCGACCTGACCGTCCAGCTTGACGTAGTTGAGGTCGTTCTCCGCGGCCTTCTGCTCGAGCGGATCCGTGGTGCCCGCGTCGGCGAAGTCGGCGAAGGTCTCCTTGTGACGGAACTCGGCGTTCTCGTCCAGGGTGACCTTGCCGTCGAGGGCGAGGATCTCGTCATTCGGCGTACGGACGAGCGGGTTCACCTCGACCAGCGTGGCGTCCTCCTTGATGAAGACGTCGTACAGCTTGGCGATGGTCACCGCAGCGGCGTCCAGCACCTCCTCCGGCAGGTGGCCGGCCTTCGCGATCTCGCGGGCCTTGGCCTCGTCGACACCGACCGTGGGGTCGATGTTGATCCGGGCGAGGCGGTCCGGGGACTCCTCGGCGACCTGCTCGATCTCGACGCCGCCCTCGACCGAGCACATGGCCAGGTAGTTGCGGTTCGACCGATCGACCAGGAAGGAGATGTAGTACTCCTCCGCGATGTCGCTGGCCTCGGCGACCAGCAGGTTCTTGACGATGTGGCCCTTGATGTCCAGGCCCAGGATGTCCTCGGCCCGGGCGCGGGCCTCCTTGGCATCCTCCGCCAGCTTCACGCCGCCGGCCTTGCCACGGCCTCCGACCTTGACCTGCGCCTTGACGACGACAGGCTTGCCGATCTCGGCCGCAACCTTCTCGGCCTCTTCCGCGGTGTCCGCGACGCGCCCCGGGGTGGTGGGCACGTCATGCTTCGCGAAAAGAGCCTTTGCCTGGTATTCAAAGAGATCCATCAGCTCACCATCTTGACGTGGGTAGATTCGCCCGGCCCTGTTGAAAGCCGAGTCCTGCCTCATCCTAGGCGCGTGGTGTGTCCCCCGTCGCACACTGGGGGTAGCTGTGTGTAGTGGATCACACCGGACGGCAGTCCGAACCGTCACACCCCACACATGGGCACCCCGGAGCCCCTCGGGCACCACGAGTCACACCGGTGTGACGCACCCCTCCCCCACGCGCCGCCGACAACCTTGCGGCACCGTTGCCGATCCGTTACGTTGGACGACGTTCATCACGAAAAGATCACGGCGCGAACGCAGAGGGGAAACGACACGGTGCAGAAGTCGCAATTCGAGGAAGCCGCGACTCCCGTCGTCATCCCCCCTGCCGGTGCGCACCGGGTCGGCCGTCACCGGATGCCCGCGCCGCCGCACGCACTGCGCGGTCGCGCAGCCGTCCTGGCCGTCGCGGCCGGCGCCGCGGTGACCGCGGCTTCGGCCGGCTCCGCCATGAGCGACACGAGCACCCACTCGGCCGAGGCCGGGGACATCGCCCTGCTCGCCAACGGGGAGCCCGCCCCCGCCACCTCCGCGCCCGGTGCACCGTCGACCTCGGCGCCGGCGACGCCCTCGGCCCCGGCGCCGGTCGTCCTGCCGGCCGCTGCCGACGGCTCGTCCACCGATGACATCAGCTCGACGATGCTGTACGCGGGCACCGAGATCAACGCCCAGCGCGAGATCGCCGAGGAGCAGGCGCGACGGCCGAAGGTCGTCATCCCCGCGATCGGCGCGTTCACCTCCCCCTACGCGATGCGGTGGGGCGTGATGCACTCGGGCATCGACATCGCCAACGTCAACGGCACGCCCATCCTGGCTGCCACGGACGGCGTCGTGGTCGACGCGGGCCCCGCCCAGGGCTACGGCAACTGGGTTCGGATCATGTCCGACGACGGCACCATGACGGTCTACGGCCACATGGAGACCGTCGACGTCCAGAAGGGCCAGCGCGTCTACGCCGGTCAGAAGATCGCCGGTATGGGCAACCTCGGTTTCTCGACCGGCACCCACCTGCACTTCGAGGTGCTCGTCAACGACGGCCAGCAGCACGTCGATCCCGTCATCTGGCTGGCCGAGCACGGTCTCGACGTGCTCGCGGGCAGCGTCGCCTCCGCCTTCGGTAGCTGACAGTTCGACCTGTTCCGGCCGGGCCCACTCGATAGTTCGAGAGGCCCGGCCCCGGCGGCGCCATGACGCCTCTGCTCTAGAGCTTCTGCATGGGGACGCCCCCGATGAGCATCAGCCGGACCTTGCCCGACGCACCGAAGTCGATCGTCGCAGTGGCCCGCGGCCCACTGCCGTCGCAGGACAGCACCTTGCCGAGTCCGTACTTGTCATGGGTGACCCGGTCCCCCGGCGCCAGCTCGAGGGCGGGGGCGGACGCCTTCGCGCGGGGGATCCCGGACGACCGTCCACTCGCGGACCCGGCTCCACCTGAGCCGTACCCGCCCGAACCGTACCCGCCCGAACCGCCTCCGAAGCGGCGGCGCGGGACATACGAGTCGTCATCCCCGACACCGCCACCACCGGCCGGCTCCTCGCGCTGCCATTCGATCGCCTCGGTGGGGATCTCCTCCAGGAACCGCGACCCGGGATTGGTCATGGGTTGCCCCCAGGACGAGCGCATCATCGCGCGGGTCAGGTATAGGCGCTTGCGGGCGCGCGTGATCCCCACGTAGGCGAGCCTGCGCTCCTCGGACAGCTCCGCCGGGTCCCCCAGCGCCCGCATGTGCGGGAAGAGTCCGTCCTCCATGCCGATGAGGAACACCACCGGGAACTCCAGCCCCTTGGCGGTGTGCAGGGTCATCAGAGTGACCTGCCCCTGATCCTCGTCCGGGATCTGGTCGGCGTCGGCGACCAACGAGACCCGTTCGAGGAACGCCGCCAGCGACCCGGGCTCCGCCAAACCCTCGTCGAGGTCGGCATCCGTCTGGTCGGGCACCGCACCCGCGGCCTCCCCGGCGTCCTCGATCCCGAAGCCCTGCTCCCGCGCGGAGCGCTGCAGCGCGGCCTCCGAGGAGAACTCCCGGCCCACGCCGACGAGCTCGTTGAGGTTGTCCAACCGGGCGGCGTCCTGCGGATCGTTGGACGCCTCCAGCTCGGCGCGGTAGCCGGTGCTCTCCAGCACGGCCTCCACCAGTGCCCCGACATCGGGCGCCGAGTCCTCCCCGGCGGCGTGACCGCTGCCGTCCAGCCGCCCCCGCAGGTCGTCGAGCATCTGCACGAACCCGGCGATCGCCTTGACGGACCTCGTCGGCAGCAGCGCCACCTTTCCCTCGGCCGCGTCCCGCAACGCGCGGCCGAACCCGATCCCCCGCTGCTCGGCGTGGACCACTACGCACGCCTCGGCACGATCCCCGATCCCTCGTCGGGGGGTGTTGAGGATCCGGCGCAGCGCCACGGTGTCGTCCGGGTTACCCAGCACCTTGAGGTAGGCGACGATGTCGCGCACCTCCTTGCGCTCGTAGAACCGGGTGCCGCCCACGACCTTGTAGGGCAGGCCCAGTCGGACGAACACGTCCTCGACCACGCGAGAGGAGTTGTTGGTCCGGTAGAACACGGCCATGTCGGAGTAGGAGGCCTCACCCGAGTCGACCAACCTGTCGATCTCCCCGGCGATGAACCTCGCCTCGTCGTGCTCGTTGTCCGCCACGTAGCCGACCAACAGCTCACCCGCGCCCTCGGAAGTCCACAGGTTCTTCTCCCGGCGGCCCGGGTTGCGCGAGATCACGGCGTTGGCGGCCGTGAGGATGGTCTGCGTGGAACGGTAGTTCTGCTCCAACAGGATGGAACGTGCATCGGGGTAGTCGTGCTCGAAGTCCTCGATGTTCCTGATCGTGGCCCCGCGGAACGCGTAGATCGACTGGTCGGCGTCACCGACAACGCAGAGTTCGGCCGGGGGGACGCCCACCTCGTCGTCGTCGTTCCCGGCCGCCCCGCCGACGAGCGTGCGCACCAGGACGTACTGGGCGTGGTTGGTGTCCTGGTACTCGTCCACCATGACGTGACGGAACCGCCGCCGGTAGTACGCCGAGACCTCGGGGTGGGCACGCAGCAGCGCGACCGTCTCCCCGATCAGATCGTCGAAATCGAAGGCGTTGGCCGCCTGCAACCTCGACTGGTACTCCGTGTAGACGGCCGCGACGGTCTGCCCGGTGCGGTCGGAGTCCTCCATCGCCCGGTCCATCGCCTCGGACGGCTCGCGCAACTCGTTCTTGTGGTTGGAGATGGCCGTGGCCAGCATCCGGGGGGTGAACTTCTTGACCTCGAGCTGCTGCTCCTTGGCGATCATCCCCAGCAGCCGCCGGGAGTCGTCCGAGTCGTAGATCGTGAAGTTCGAGTTCCGCGTCCCGAGCAGCGCGGACTGGGCGCGGAGGATCCGCACACAGATCGAGTGGAACGTCGCCACCCACATCCGCTCGGCGTGCGGGCCGACCAGTGTGGCGACCCTCTCGCGCATCTCGGCGGCGGCCTTGTTGGTGAACGTGATGGCCAGGATCTGCCCCGGGTGCGCGCCACCCTCGGCCAGCAGGTACGCGATCCGCCGCGTGAGCACGCTGGTCTTGCCCGAGCCCGCGCCGGCCACGATCAACAACGGGCCGCCGCGGTGTGTGACCGCGGCGGCCTGCTGTGGGTTGAGCCCGTCCAGGAGGGGCGAGTGGGGCGTGGTCGGTCGGGCGGAAGCGTGTGCGGTGTCGGTCATCGTGGGTCCAATCTACCCACTCGGTCCGACACCCCGGGATCAGCGCTGACCGGCCCCCGTGAACTCCTTCACCTGGGACGCCGTGGCGGTCAGGCCCGGGTCGTTGTCCAGGTAGTGGCGCGTCTCGCGGACGATGAGGCCGGAGAGGACCAGGAGGCCGATGAGGTTGGGGATGGCCATGAGGCCGTTCATGACGTCGGCGAAATTCCACACCACCTCGAGCTCGGTGACCGCCCCCACGAACACCACGCAGGTGAACACCATGCGGTACGGGATGACGCCGCGCGCGCCCACGAGCCGTTCCATGCAGCGCTCGCCGTAGTACGACCAGCCGAGGATGGTGGAGAATGCGAAGAACGCGATGGACACCGCCACCAGCTTGTCGCCCTCGGGGATCGCGGAGCCGAAGGCGTCGGCGGTCATCGTCCCGGCGCTGTCGCTGCCCTCCTGCCACACACCCGTGGTCACCAGCACCAGACCGGTGAACGTCACGACGATGATGGTGTCGATGAACGTCTGGGTCATCGACACCAGGCCCTGCCGGGTGGGGTGCGTGGTCTTGGCGGCCGCCGCCGCGATGGCGGCGGATCCCATACCGGACTCGTTGGAGAAGATGCCGCGGGCGACACCCATCTGGATGGCGTAGAGGATCGCCGAGCCGACGAAGCCGCCGACCGCCGAGGTGCCGGTGAAGGCATCCGAGAAGATCTGACCGAACGCCGACGGGATCTGGCCGGCGTTGACCACGAGCACGACGGTCCCGCCGACGAGGTAGAGCACGATCATCAGCGGCACGAACCCGGCGGTGACGCGGCCGATCGCCTTGATTCCGCCGAGGAGGACCGCGCCGGTGAGGACGAACATCACGATGCCGGTGGTGACGTGCGGGACGCCGAACGAGTTGTCCAACTGGGTGGCCACCGCGTTGCCCTGGGTCATGTTGCCGATGCCGAAGCTGGCCAGGACGGCGAACACCGCGAACACGATGGACAGGACGAGGCCGATCCTGCCGCCGGTGCGCCCGAAGAGTTCCGCGAACCCCCGGTGCAGGTAGTACTGCGGGCCGCCGGACTGCTCGCCGCGGGCGTCGGTGACGCGGAAGCGCACACCGAGGAACGCCTCGGAGTACTTGGACGCCATGCCGACGAGCGCGGTGATCCACATCCAGAAGAGGGCACCCGGTCCGCCCAGCGCGATGGCCGTGGCGACACCGACGATGTTGCCCACGCCGACGGTCGCGGCCAGGGCGGTGGTCAACGCCTGGTACTGCGAGATGTCACCCTCGCCGCCGTCGTCCTTCCGTTTCAGCAGCCCCAGCCTGAGGGCGGGGACCAGCTTGCGGAACTGCAGCATCCGCAGCCGGATCGTCAGGAACAGGCCGGTGCCCAGCAGCAGCGGGATGAGGACGAACGGTCCCCAGATCACCGATCCGATGTCGGCGAGAAACGTGTTGATATCTTCCACGGGCGGAAACATTAGACGGTCATTCGTCCGGTTCGGGGCGCAGTGGGATAATTCGGTCATGAGCATCGATCCCGCCGGCACCGACGACCCGCTGTCAGAGTCCGAAATCCAGGAACTGCGATTGGAGATCGACCGCCTGGACGCCGAGATCCTCGATGCGATCGTCCGCCGCAGCGAGATCTCCAAGCGCATCGGCCGCACCCGCATGAAGTCGGGCGGCACGAAGCTCGTCCACACCCGGGAGCTCAAGGTCTACGAGCGGTTCTCCTCGCTCGGCGAGGAAGGGCAGACCCTCGCCGGCATGCTGCTGCGTCTCGGCCGGGGCCGCCTGGGCTACTAGCTGTACTGACAACCAGGGCCCCGGCTACTCTTCCGGCCCGACCCTGCCCGCCGTGGACGCGAAGCCCAGCCAGGTGTGGTGATTGTTCGCCCAGCACCACCCCACCTTGGGTGCGCCCTTGTTCGCTTTGCCATCGCGGCCGGTCCCGCCACTGATCCACAGTGCGGGCGTCCGCGAGTCCAGCCCGCCGCCCTTCTTGGGTTTGCGTGAGCCGATGCACATGAAGCACTTCCCGGGCTCCAGTAGGTCGGGGCGCTGAAGCAGCCAGCTGATCCCCTCGGAGACGGTGAGCGGGGTACGACCCCGGGCGCCCATCTCGGTGTGTGCGTCGGTGGGCGTCCAGTCCAGCATGTCGTCGTCGCGTGTCACGTCCCCCACCAGGTATAACGGGGCGTCCGGGACGTGGACGTCGTCGGTGGGCACGAACTCGGCCAGGTCGGTCATGTCGACGACGACGAAGCCCGCCTTACCGTGGCGGCGCATGAGGGTGGCCAGTCGCGCGGTGGGCACCAGGGACGGGTGGACGGCCAGCACGGACCCGCCACCGCCTTCGCTGTCGCCGGGTCCGGCAGGCAGTGCGCGGGCGTGGGCCCGCAGTTGATCGGCCGTGATTCCGGCGAGCTCGGGCACCCCGAGCTCGACGAGGCGCTCGACCTGGCGGGCGATGGGGGCTTCGGGCGGAACTCCGGGGGTCACATCGCTGGAACGGCCCGCGGCCCGCCGTTATTCCCGGTTAGCCTCGAAGCCATGACCGACATCAGCACGACGAAGCAGTGGACAGCGGTGGAGAACCTGGTTCCGTCGATCGGCGAGGTGTCTCTGCGGGAGCTGTTCGACGCCGACCCGGACCGCGGCCGCCGGATGTCGGTCACCGCGGGCGATCTGCACGTGGACCTGTCCAAACATCTGGTCACCGACGAGATCCTGTCCGCCCTGCTCGAACTCGCCCACGCCGCCCGGCTGCCGGCGCAGCGGGCCGCGATGTTCCGGGGCGACCGCATCAACACGACCGAGGATCGCGCGGTTCTCCACACTGCGCTCCGTCTTCCGCCCGATGCCGAACTCGTCGTCGACGACCGGAACGTGGTGGCCGACGTCCACGCGGTACTCACACGCATGGCCGACTTCTCCGACCGCGTCCGCTCCGGCGAGTGGACCGGACACACGGGCGAGCGGATCGACACGGTGCTCAACATCGGCATCGGGGGCTCCGACCTTGGCCCGGTGATGGTCGACAGCGCCCTGCGGCAGTTCCGGACGGCCGGCATCAGCGCCAGGTACGTCTCCAACGTCGACCCCGCCGACCTCTCGGCCACCCTCGCGGAGATCAACCCGGCAACGACCTTGGTGGTGGTCGCCTCCAAGACGTTCACCACCCAGGAGACCATGGCCAACGCGCACGCGGCGCGCCGGCACTTCGTGGAGGCCCTCGGCTCCGAGGACGCGATCGCCTCGCACTTCGTCGCCGTCTCCACCGCCGCCGAGAAGGTCGCCGACTTCGGCATCGCGGCGGACAACATGTTCGAGTTCTGGGACTGGGTCGGTGGACGATATTCCGTCTCCTCCGCCATCGGGCTGTCGGTGATGATCACGGTGGGGCCACCGGCGTTCATCGAACTGCTCGAGGGCTTCCACACGATGGATGAGCACTTCGCCACCGAGGCGCCCGAGCACAACGCACCGGTCCTCATGGCGCTGCTGGGGATCTGGTACACGTGCTTCCTCGGGTCGCAGTCCAAGGCCGTGATCCCCTACACCCAGGACCTCCGACGGTTCCCGGCCTACCTGCAGCAGCTGACCATGGAGTCGCTCGGCAAGTCGGTCCGGCTCGACGGCTCCGATGTCACCTACCCCACCGGCGAGGTCTACTGGGGCGAGCCCGGCACCAACGGCCAGCACGCGTTCTTCCAGCTCCTCCACCAGGGCACCCAGCTGGTTCCCGTCGATTTCATCGGGATCGCCCGCCCGGGCACGGACCTGGACGCCCACCCCACCGATGGGTCGGACGCGGTGTCCATGCACGACCTGCTCATGGCCAACCTGTTCGCGCAGTCGCGGGTCCTGGCGTTCGGCAAGACCGAGGAGGAGGTCCTCGCCGACGGCGTCGACCCGACTCTCGCGCCCCACAAGGTCATGCCCGGGAACCGGCCGTCCACCACGATCCTCGCGCCGTCGCTCTCGCCGGGTGTCCTCGGCCAGCTCATCGCACTGTACGAACACATCGTGTTCACCCAGGCCGCGATCCTCGGCATCAACGCGTTCGACCAGTGGGGCGTCGAGCTGGGCAAGGCCCAGGCCGGCGAGTTGCTGGGCGCGCTCACCGCCGACACCCACCCGGGCCCCACCTTCGATTCCTCCACGGACTCCCTGGTCGAGATCTACCGCGAGGCACGCGGCCGGCGCTGAGTACGGGCCCTCTCCCCCTCGCGCGGCGCGCGCCACCGTGCGATTCATGAGCATGGCCACGATCTACTGCACCGCGACGAGCCTCGACGGGTACATCGCCGACGACGACGAAAGCCTCACCTGGCTTTTCACCACTCCCGGAGGCGCCGCGCCGGGGTCGACTGCCGGGGCCGATGACGAGTCGGCGCCCGAGCTCCACTTCGACCGGTTCTTCGCCGGCGTCGGCTCGATCGTCTGCGGTGCGAACACCTTCGAGTGGGTCCGCCGGGATCTCACCAAGGACGGCCAACCGTTCGTCTGGCCGTACTCACAGCCCACCTGGGTCGTCACCCACCGGGACCTCGACCCCGTCGACGGCGTGGAGTTCTTCGCCGGCGATCTCGCCGACCTGCACCCCCGCCTCGTCGAGGCCGCGGCGGGGCGGGACGTCTGGGTGGTCGGTGGAGGCGACCTCGCCGGCCAGTTCGCCGATCTCGGCCTGCTCGACCGGGTGTGGATCCACCAGTGCGCGGTGGTCCTCGGCTCCGGCCGCCCCCTGCTCCCCCGTCGGCTCCGCCTCCACCGTCGTCAACTCGACACCGACGGGCAGTTCACCGCCATGCTCTTCGACGTCGTCGGCCCGGAACCGCGCGATTCGGCCTAGCTGCTCGACCCCCGGCGCGTCTCCTGTGCTCCTCCGGTGCGTCGGGGGAAAACCCTTGCGTACTCGAATGTGTGTGCGTACTGTAGAACACAGATTCGATACCAGCCAGACGGGCAGGGGGTGGGGCACATGGGCGGTAACGCAGACGCCGCGGCCGGTGGCCCGTCCCCATCCCCGTCCGGTGGCCCCTCCTCGTCCGGTGGCCCGTCCCCGTCCGGCGGCGGCGCCGGTTCCGCGGCGCCCGTGTCGCTGTCGGGGCTGCGGGCGGCGGCGCGTGAGGGGTGGATGGGCGAGAATCGTGCGGCGGCGCGCCGGTTCGTGGCCTGTTACGAGTTGTTTGTCGAATGCCAGCGCCGGGAGGAGTCCGGKGCGGGCGGCGGTGAGTGTCGGCCCGGTCATGCSGTRCTCGATCCGATCGATGTCGCGGCCGGGTACGTGGTGTCGGCGATGGCGATCTCGACGGGCCGGGCCGAACGGATGATCACCTTCGCCCTCGATCTGCACCTGCGGTATCCGGCGATCCTGTCCGCGATGGCGCAGGGGCGGCTGGATCTGCAGGCYGCGAATATCCTGGCCTCGCAGATGGCCACCGTCCACGTCGATGTGCTCGAGGCGGTGCAGCGGCAGGTCGTCGAGGAGTATCTCGCCGCGATCGAGGGCGGGGTGCGSTTGGGTGAGAAAGCCATCCGCGGCAACGTCGATGCGATCATCGCCCGCTACGACGCGAACGGCATCCGCCTGCGCCGTCAGGAAGCGGCCCGCACCCGCGGGGTGCGGTTCCACAAGGGCGTCGACGGCATGTCGAGTGTGTCGGCGATCCTGGCCACCGAGGAAGCGGCCGTCCTGGCCGAGGCCCTCGACCAACGCGTGAAAGACCACAAGTACGCCGACGCCCAAGCCGCCGCCAACACCCAAGCCGACACCGCCAACCCCGACACCGACACCAACACCGGCACCGGCGGCTCTGGCGAGGTCGAGGACTACTCGATCGCCGAGCGGCGCGCCGACGCCCTGATGTCCCTGGTGTGCGGCGATCCCGGCCTAGCCGGCACCCCTGCCCGCCCCGGCCGGCCCGGCGCGCCTGGTGCCGGGGTGGCGTTGCGGCCGAAGGTCACCGTCATCGCCACCGGCAACCACGCCCGCGACGCTGGCGGCGCCCGGGTGGAGTTCACCCGCACCGGCCAGGCCGCCCTGCAGGCCCTGCTGGACATGCTCGCCACCAGCGACGGAGCCACCTTCGAGCCCATCGACCCGCGCATCGGGGCCGCCGATGACGCCCGCGCCGCACTGAAGTACCGGCCCGGTGCCCAGTTGGCCCGCCGGATCCGGCTGCGCGATGGCACCTGTCGCCACCCCGGCTGCGCAATCCCGGCCGAGGCCTGTGATCTGGATCATGTGGTGCCGTTCGATCACGCCGACCCCCAGCGGGGCGGACACACCATCGAGGCCAACCTCGCCGCGATGTGCCGCCGGCATCACCGGTTCAAGACCTTCTCCGACTGGATCTACGACCTGCAGCCCGACGGCACTCTGACCGTGCGCACCCCGGACGGCACCACCATGCTCACCCGACCCTCCGGCCCACTGGCCGAGTACCGGCGCGAACAGGCCCGCGCCGAGACCGAGGCGTGGACCCGGCAGCAACGCCGCAGCCCCGACCCCACCGGCGACGAGAAGGCCGACGCCGAGCCGACCTTCTGGTCCCGCCGCGCCGCCCGCCACCGCACCGAACGCCGCAACGCCGAACGCGTCCGCACCTTTGACCCCACCCCACCCGCGCCCGGCACGGGCGCCGCCAGCTCCAGCACCGGCGCGGCCAGCTCCACCACCGCCGCGGCCACCGACACCACGCCCGAGAAAGCCACCCCCGCCAGCGCCACCCCCGAGAGCGCCAGCCGCTGGTGGGCCCGCAACAAGCCCCACCACAGCGACATCGAAAAAGGCATCCGCGCCCTACTCCACGAACGCCTCGACGAACTCATCGACCCACCACCCTTCTGACACCACGAGGGCCGCACCGAGTGAACCGAACCTCCTGGGGGCACGGATTTCCCCCACTCCGAGCGGGTCTTGAGGGATGGTGAGTGAATGAGCCCGATTCCCGCCAGCCCGTCGGACAATTCGCTGGCCGACGTCATGCCGTCAGTAGCCGCCGCCCTGGGTCTAGATCTACCTAACCCGCTGCGTATACTGCCGACTCGGGACGCGGTACTCGTACTCATCGACGGGCTGGGCGCCGAACTCATCCGCCGACACGCGGAAGATGCCCCCACGCTCGCAGCGATGACCAGCCGCATGATCTCTGCAGGCTTTCCCTCGACAACGGCGACGAGCCTGACCAGCCTCGCGGTGGGCGCTCCGTGTTCCAAGCACGGCATCGTGGGATACAGCTTTCGGATCTCCGACGAGTCCGGCGGACCACCGAGGTCGTTCAACCCCCTGCGGTGGACGGTCGAATCGTCGAGCGGCCCCTCGGCGATAGATCGCTTCCCGCCCCGGCAGGTCCAACAGCAACCGAGCCTGCTCGAACTGCTCGCCGCGGACGGGGTCGACGTCACCTACGTCATGCGGGAGGACTTTCGCGAGTCAGGCCTGACCCGTGCAGCGTTCCGGGCGGAAGGCGACTATCGGGCGGCGAACTCTCTTGACGAAGTCCGCCAGGGCGTACTCGACACCTTCATCGAGCCGTCTCGCGCTCGACGGTTCGTCTACGCATACTTCGGCAACCTCGACCTCATCGGCCACATTCACGGGCCGGGATCTCCCGAGTGGCTGCAGGTCCTGCGCGAAGTGGACAGGAGCGTCGCAGACCTGGCCACTGACCTGCCCCGCGACTGCAAGCTCATCTTGACGGCAGACCACGGGATGGTCACTGCTGAAACCGTTGTCGACATAGACGCGGCGCCGACGCTGCTCGCCGACGTCGAGACCGTTGCCGGCGAGCCCCGAGTGCGCCACGTCTACGCGCGACCGGGATCGGCCGACGATGTCCTGGACACGTGGCGATCAGAGTTGGCCGGGCGAGCCCGGGTGATCAGTCGTGAGCAGGCACTCGACGAGCACCTCTTCGGACCCAACCGAGACCACGCCGATCGTCTGGGCGACGTCATCGGCATCGCCGCCGGAGGAGTGATTCTCGCGCGTACACAGCTCGAGAAGATGGAGTCATCCCTGCTCGGCCACCACGGGGCCAACACCACTGATGAACAACACATTCCGCTGCTCATTCGTTGACCCCGTCTCCGACCCGGCCGACCTCCGGGTCAGCAGGTGACGAGCTCGGTCGGGTCGCTCGTGGTGTCCAGCCACCGGCCGTACGCGGGCGGACCCACCGCTCGCACATCGCTGCACAATTCCCCACGCGTGTACCCCGACGGCCGGTAGACCGCGTAGATGACATTGCCGTTCTCATCGCGAGAACGCAGGGACGGGCACGCCATGTCGGTACGGAGGTAGGACGCCCCCGGGTGCCTCGACAGCGCGGAAGAGATCTCCTCCGAGTAGGCCCCCGGCGTGACAGCCGAATACAGGACCACGATTCCCCGGCCATCGCAGGCCGGCCTCGACATCGGTGTGGCCAGGCCCAGATCCCCCGCCGCGCCCTCAGATCGCGGGCACTCGTTCAGGAACGCGGCCAGTTCGGCGGGCATCCCGTCACCCTCCGCATCATCCGAGCAGATCCCCGAAGGAATGCCGGTATAGCGACTCCAGGTTCCGTCG
Source organism: Dietzia sp. Alg238-R159 (assembly GCF_900537145.1). Classification (NCBI taxonomy): domain Bacteria; kingdom Bacillati; phylum Actinomycetota; class Actinomycetes; order Mycobacteriales; family Dietziaceae; genus Dietzia; species Dietzia sp. Alg238-R159. Next base: position 75,028 of record NZ_UNRI01000004.1, read on the forward strand.
GCGCGACCGAGGATGTACTGCGTGTCCCCGGCCGGTTCGCCGGCCGCAACGTCCACATGAGCGAGAGCCCAGTCGCCCAGGCACCGATCGATGTTCACATCCCGGCGGGTGATACCCGCTTCTGCCGCGATCTCGTCCGGGTCGCACGGCCCCACCCCCGCCACTACTCCTGCGCGCGTGCCGTTCCCTGTCGAGGCCGAGGGGGCGCCCTGCCTCGTCGTCCACGCTTCGGAGGGGGTCGTCGTGGGTGCGAAAGCCGCGCCCGGCTGGTCGTCGTCGGACGCGAGCAGGTACCCGACAGTGCCTGCGAGGGCGATCAGCAACACGACGATGAGCGCGCCGAGCGCCCAGACCACCGGAGAGCGACGCGCATCCTGCGGAGGCTCTCCGTACGAGGCGTGCCCCCACCCCTCGTTACCCCAGCCGGGTCCGTTGGGCGGACTACTCATGGTCACCACCAGCAACGGGGTCGGGGTAACCGACCGATCCGATCTGAATGACGATCACTTTATCCGGTATCGCGAAGCGAGAGCCCCGGTTCGCCGACGGTCTCCCGAACGCGATGATGTCCCGACCACACTGCGCTGTCCTGAGCGTCCTGCGACCCGCGGCCCCCGGTTACCGGATGCGGACGCTGCCCTCCGTTACTACCGTCGGAGGCATGCGTGAACGCGCATGGCACGACCAGAGAGGAGCCCCGCACATGAAGGCAGTCACCTGGCACGGCAAGCGCGACGTCCGCGTCGAGGACGTTCCTGATCCGAAGATCCAGGAGCCCACCGACGCGATCGTCAAGATCACGAGCACCAACATCTGCGGATCGGATCTACACCTGTACGAGGTGCTGGGTCCTTTCATGAACGAGGGCGACATCCTCGGTCACGAGCCCATGGGAATCGTCGAGGAGGTCGGCGCCGAGGTGACCGGGCTAAACCCCGGGGACCGCGTGGTGATGCCCTTCCAGATCTCCTGCGGCCACTGCTACATGTGCGACAAGGGCCTGAACACCCAGTGTGAGACCACGCAGGTCCGAGACCAGGGTATGGGCGCCGCGCTGTTCGGCTATTCGGAGTTGTACGGCAGCGTCTCCGGCGGCCAGGCCGAGTACCTGCGCGTCCCGCAGGCCCAGAACACCCACATCAAGGTGCCGCACGAGCACTCCGATGACCGCTACCTCTACCTGTCCGACGTCCTGCCCACCGCGTGGCAGGCCGTCGAGTACGCCGAGATCCCCGACGGCGGCACGGTCGTCGTTCTGGGCCTCGGGCCGATCGGGGACATGGCCGCGCGGATCGCCGCCCACCGTGGTCACCGTGTGATCGGTGTGGACCCGGTGGCCGAGCGCCGGGCCCGTCAGGCCCACCGGGGGGTGGAGGTCCTCGATCCGACCGACGTTCCCGGCGAGATCGGCGATGCGATCCGCGACATGACCGACGGCCGCGGGCCCGACTCCGTGATCGACGCGGTGGGTATGGAGGCGCACGGCTCGCCGGTCGCCAGCGCTGCGCACGCCGCCGTTGGGCTGATGCCGAAGTTCTTCGGCAAGAAGATGATGGAGCACGCAGGGGTGGACCGCCTCGGGGCGTTCTACGGGGCGATCGACATCGTGCGCCGCGGTGGGGCCGTCTCGCTCTCGGGAGTGTACGGAGGCACCGCCGATCCCATTCCGATGCTGACGTTGTTCGACAAGCAGATCACCCTGAAGATGGGCCAGGCCAACGTCAAGCGCTGGGTTCCGGAGATCATGCCGCTGCTCACCGACGACGATCCGCTGGGCGTCGACGACTTCGCCACCCACCGGCTCCCGCTGGCCGATGCGCCCCGCGCGTACGAGATGTTCCAGAAGAAGGAGGACGGCGCCGTGAAGGTGGTCCTCGAGCCGTGACGGAACTCGCCGGACTCCTCCTGGTCCGCCACGGTCAGAGCGTGGGCAACGTCGCCAATGACAACGCCCGTGCCGCCGGCGCCCACCGTCTCGACCTGGACCACCGTGATGCCGACACCCCGCTGTCGGAGTCGGGAGTGGGACAGGCTCGGGCAGTGGGCACCTGGCTCGGCGGATTACCCGAGGACGCCCTGCCGACGGTGTGGCTCACCTCGCCCTATCGCCGTGCGGCGGACACGGCCACGGCTGCGCTCGAGGCGGCCGGCGGCAGCGCGGCGGGCGGTCGGGCGAGTGGCACCAGGCTGCTCACCGACGAGCGACTTCGGGAGCGCGACCTGGGGATCCTCGACGGGTTCACCGGCCGGGGCATCCGGGAGCGGTACCCGGAGGAGGCGGAGCGGCGGGACCGGATCGGCAAGTTCTACTACCGCCCGCCGGGTGGTGAGAGCTGGACCGACGTGTTGCTACGCGTGCGGTACCTGCTGACGGACCTCCGGCAGCAGTACGCGGGCGAGCGGGTCTGCGTGTTCAGCCACCAGGCCGTGATCATGTGTTTCCGGGTCGCGTTGGAGCAGTTGGACGAGGAGGAGGTCCTCCGGGTCGATCGCGAGGACCCCCTGCCCAACTGCTCGGTGACGATCTATCGCCAGCGGCAGCTCGCACCGAGGCAGCACCGCCCGGGGCGGCACGAATCGGTGGGGCACCACCCCGGCAGCGCGGGGCTCGAGCTGCATAGCTATGCCGACACGACGGCCGTGGAGCGCGGCCATGCGCCCACCACGCGAGAGTCGCCTTCAGGGAACGAGGAGGCGGCGAGATGAGCGGCGAGGTGAGCAGCGAGTCGGTCCTCACGCACCATGCGCTGCGGGACTGGGCGCTCCCCTCCCCCGGTGGTGGAAAGGAGGGCCGCGGGCGGGTGCTGGTCGTCGGTGGCAGCAGGTCCACCCCGGGCGCTGTGCTGCTGGCCGCCGAGGCGACGCTGCGGTGCGGGGCCGGCAAACTACAGATCGCCACCGCCGGGTCGGTGTCGTCGTCGCTGGCGATCCACATCCCCGAGTCGAAATCGATCGGTCTGCCCGAGGACGACGCCGGGGAACTCACCGCCGCGGGGGCGGACACGATCGTCGAGCTCGCCGCGGGGTGTGACGCCGTGGTGCTCGGCCCCGGGATCTGCGAGAAGGCCGCCGCGGTGGAACTGCTCTCGGACGTCGTGCCCCGGTTGGACACCACCCTCGTGCTTGACGCGCTGGGGATGGCCTACGTCACCGAGAACCCCGGCGGGCTCGCCCCCCTCGACGGTCGCGCGGTCCTCAGCCCCAACCCCAAGGAACTCGCCCGCACCCTCGACGTGCCGGAGGACGACGTGGAGGCTGACACCCCGGGACACGCCGTTGCGCTGGCCGAGCGCGCGGGGGCCGTGGTGGTGACCGGCACCGCGACCTCGTGGATCGCCGCCCCGGACGGCCGACTCTGGCGGGACGAGTCCGGTTCGTTCGGGCTCGGGATCTCGGGGTCGGGTGACGTCAAGGCCGGGCTCATCGGTGGGCTGCTCGCCCGGGGCGCCGAACCCGCCCAGGCCGCCGCGTGGGCGACCCACAGCCACGGGCGGGCAGGGGAACGGTTGTCCGCCCGGATCGGTACGACCGGCTTCCTCGCCCGCGAACTGCTGGCCGAGATCCCCGGCGTCCTGGTGGAACTCTCGTCCTGAACTGCTCCACGCGGAGGGGGAATCGTGCAGGTCCGAAGCCATCCCGTCGTGCGTCGCCCGTCCCGCAGCCCGGTGTCGACGACCGCCCGCAGCGTCGTCGCCGTTGTTCTCACCTCCGCCGTCACCACCCTCGCGGCCGCCTGCGGCGGACCTGTACCCAAGGACACCGACGGCAGCCTCGCGCGCATCACCGACGGCGTGCTCCGGGTGGGCGTGTCGGAGAACCCACCGTGGACCGAGGTGTACGACGACGGCCGCGTCGCCGGTCGGGAGGTCGACCTCGTCACCGGCTTCGCCGAAGCCCACGCCGCGGACGTCGAGTGGACGCCGGGCGCGGAGAGCGAACTGGCAATGGCGATGGCCCGCGGTGACCTCGATGTGGTCGTGGGTGGGCTGACCTCCGACTCGCCGTGGGAAAAGGAGGTCGCACTGACGAGGCCGTACACCGAGGAGATCACCCCGGACGGGGATACCGAGAAGATGGTGATGGCCACACCGCTCGGGGAGAACGCGCTGCTGGTGGCGTTGGAGACCTACCTCGCCGAGGCCGGGGGTGAATCGTGAGTGACGAGCGGGACAGGGGCCGGGGCGAACACGCGGTGGCGGGCGTGGCCCCGGGGCTCGGTCGCGACGACCTGCCCGTCGAGCAGCGGGCAGCGCTGCGCCGGGCGATCCGCCTGGAGTGGGCCACCCTCGCGGTGATGACCGTGACCGTCGCCGCGGTGTACGCGGTGTCGGGTCAGTCGCAGGCGATGAAGGCCGCGTGGATCGAGGACTCGCTGTCGCTGCTCCCGCCGATCGCTTTCCTCGTGGCGATCCGGGTCTCCCGCATGCCGCCGACCGCCCGCTTCCCCTACGGTATGCACCGCTCCGTCGGGATCGGGCACCTCGTCGCGGGGGTGGCGTTGCTCGCGATGGGGGCGTTCCTCGTCGTCGACTCCGGAACGTCTCTGCTGACCCGTGAACGCCCACCGATGGGGGTCGTGGTGATCGGCGGGCAGGTGATCTGGTCCGGGTGGCTGATGATCGCGGTGATGGCGTTGTCCGTCGTCGGGCCGCTCATCCTCGGTCGCATGAAGACCGGTCCCGCCGAGGCGCTGCACGACAAGGTGCTCTACGCCGACGCCGACATGAACCGCGCCGACTGGAAGACCGGACTGGCCACCATCGTCGGTGTGCTGGGCATCTCGCTCGGCCTGTGGTGGGCGGACGCGGTGGCGGCGCTCGTGGTGAGTGCGTCGATCGTCCGGGACGGGTGGTCAAACCTGCGCGGGGCGATCGAGGGACTCGCCGATGCGCGACCCACCCGGTTCGACGGCACGGACCCGCACCCGCTCGTGTACCGGATCGACGAGCTGCTGGCGGGCGTCGACTGGGCAGACGACCACGGCGCGCGGGTACGCGACGAGGGGCACGTCTTCCACGTGGAGGCGTTCCTCGTCCCGGCCCGCGGCCGGGAGATCACCGTCGAGCGGCTCGCGGACGTGCGCCGGAGTCTGGCGGAGCTGAGCTGGAAGATCGAGGACGTGGTGGTGACGGTGGTATCGGAGGTACACGACGCCCACCGGCCCTGCTGACCGGCTGCACGTCGTCGCCCGGGCTGGCAGGCTCGGGGTATGACCTCACTCGAGACCATCCGAACCGCCATCGACAGCGCGACCGAGCCCGAGGCGCCGGCGCTGGAGCGTGCCCGCATGATCATCGTGGACAAGCTCGGCGAGCGGGACAGTCTGGCGCTCGACGAGCTCGTCGAATCCGTCTGCGAGGCGTACGAGGCGCCGTCGGGCGAGCCGCTGCGGCTGGTCGACGTGGACCCGTCCGCGCCCGACTCCGACACCCCGGCCCTGCGGAACCTGCGTTACGCCCGCGCCGCGCGCACGGCCATCATCGACCTGCTGGACGAGGGGGCGATCGTGGCCGTCGATCCCCTGCCCGGCGACGGCGAGATGGTCCGCGCCACCGGCGAGGGGGACCCTGCCTGTGGTAACCACGACGACGGCAATGACAACAACGACGACGACGAGGTCACCGCCGCCAAGGAGACCACCGACGCGGCGGCCGCGAAGGCGGGAGCCGAGGAGATCGTCCTCGCGACGGGCCCGCAGCCCGAGGGGCGGCGGTTCGCGCTCGGGGACCGCTGACCCCCGGCCGGCGGGGTCGGGGCGCGACAGGGCCGGGTGCAGGGTGGGCTACAGGGCGGGCCGACTACAGGGTGAGCGTCTCGTCCGGGTGGTCGGTGTCCTTGAGCGGCTTCTGGGCCCCGCCGGACAGGGTGGTCTCACCGATCCGGGCCTCCCGGTAGCGCTCCGCCTGGGCCTGCGTGATGGGCTCGCGGGCGCCGTCCTTGGCGTAGCAGACGGGCAGCCAGGCGCCCTCGTTGTCCAGGCGGGCGACGATGCGCTGCCGGAGCCGGAACGGCTGGATCGAGTCGGACCAGGCGACCAAGAGGTCGAGGTTCGCGCCGCGGGCGTCGGGCGTCGAGTCGGTGCTGCAGAAGTGCTGGACGCTGCGCCACACCGCGAACTGCGCGCCGGTCACCGCGAGCGGATCGACGGTCGGGGCCTTGGCGGCGCGGGCGGACCGAGTCGGCCGGGTGCTCCTGGCGGGTGCGGGCGGAGGCGGCGGCGAGGAGTTCTCCCCGGCCTCCACGCGGCGGCGGGCTTCCTCCATCCGCTGCAATCGTCGTTCCGATGCCGTGCTTTTCTCGCCTGAGTCCCAGAACCCCGTCATGGTCCTCGACTTTACGCGGACCGCGGCCCGTCGCCCGAGCCCGAAGGCGGCGGTGGGGCGTACCTCACATGTCCAGCCCCAGATCGAGCACCGCGACGGAGTGGGTCAGGCCCCCCACGGCCAGGAACTCCACCCCGCAGCGGGCGTAGTCGGCGGCCGCATCGAAAGTCAGCCCGCCGCTGGACTCCAGCCGGGTGGCCGGTGAGACCTTGTCGCGGCGCTGGACCGCGATCTGGGTCTGCCAGACGGGGAAGTTGTCCAGCAGGACCAGGTCCACGCCCGCGTCCAACATCTGGTCGAGCTGCTCCAGGGAGTCCACCTCGACCTCGCAGGGCAGGTCGGGGAAGCGCTCGCGGACCGCGGCCAACGCCGGGAGCACCCCGCCGGCGGCCACCACGTGGTTGTCCTTGACCAGCACCGCGTCGCCGAGGCCCAGTCGGTGGTTGACCCCGCCGCCGCAGCGCACCGCGTACTTCTGCAGCAGTCGCATGCCGGGCATGGTCTTGCGGGTGTCGCGGACGGCGCAGTCCGTGCCGGCGAGCTCGTCGGCCCACGCCCGGGTCGCGGTCGCCACCCCCGACAGGTGACAGACGAGGTTGAGCAGGGTCCGCTCGGCGGTGAGCAGACCGAGTGTCGGGGCGCTGATCTCGGCCACCACGTCGCCGGCCGAGACGCGGTCTCCGTCGCGGGCGTGGCGCGTCACCGAGAAATCCGCCCGCCCCGGCTCGGCCCGGCCGAGCACCTCGGCCAGGACCATCTCGATCAGCGGCAGCCCGGCCACCACGCCGTCGGAGCGGGTCGCGAGGCGGGCCGTGGCACGGGCGTCCGCGGGCACCGTCGCCAGCGACGTGGCATCCGGGCCGTATCGCAGGTCCTCCTCGAGGGCACGACGGACCGCGATCAGGGCGTCCGCACGGGTGTCGGGATCGAAGAGCTCGTCGTCGTCGGCCCCGGGTGCAGCGCCGCTCACTCCCCCGACCCCGGGTTGCCGATGGCGATCATCCGCTCGACGGACCCGCGCGCGGCCTCGGCCGTGGCGGGATCGACGTGCACCTCGTCGGCACCCTCGACGAGGGCGCGCAGGAGCGCGGCCGGGGTGATCATCTTCATGTAGGGGCAGCTGGCCTGGTCGTTGACCGGCAGGAAGTCGATCTCGGGCGCGGCCTTGCGCAGCTGGTGGATCATCCCGATCTCGGTCGCCACGAGGACCTCGCTGGCCCCCGAGGCGCGGGCGGCGTCGACCATCCCTCCGGTGGACAGGATCTTGACCTGATCGGCGGGGACCGCACCCTCGGTGGCCAGGTGCAGGGCGCTCGTCGCGCAGCCGCACTCGGGGTGGACGAACAGCTCGGCACCCGGGTGGGCCTCCGACTTGGCGGTGAGCTGGTCACCGTTGATCGCCGCGTGGACGTGGCACTCGCCCGCCCACACGAGGACGTTCTCGCGGCCCGTCTTGCGCCGGACGTGCGCACCGAGGAACTGGTCGGGAAGGAACAGCACCTCGCGGCCCGGGTCGATCGACTCGACGACCTCGACCGCATTGGAGCTCGTGCAGCAGATGTCGGTGAGGGCCTTCACCGCGGCGGTGGTGTTGACGTAGGAGACCACCACGGCGTCCGGGTGCTCGGACTTCCACTCGGCCAACTGCTCGGCGGTGATGGAATCGGCCAGTGAGCAGCCCGCGGCCTCGTCGGGGATGAGGACGGTCTTGTCCGGGGAGAGGATCTTGGCGGTCTCCGCCATGAAGTGGACGCCGCAGAAGATGATGGTCGACTGCTCGGCCTCCGCGGCGATGCGCGACAGGGCCAGGGAGTCCCCCACGTGGTGGGCGATGTCCTGGATGGCGGGGACCTCGTAGTTGTGGGCGAGGATCACCGCGTCGCGCTCGGCGGCGAGGCGGCGGATCTCGGCGGCCCACTCCGCGTCGGGCTCGACGCCCGTGTACACCGAGCCGTCATGGCGGATCCTCGCGGCCAGGGGCGAGTCGAGCCGCCCGACGGTGGTGTCCGGCCGCGGCGCGACCGTCGTGCCGTGTCCTGTGGCAGTGCTCATCGCTGCCCCCTCCCGGGTCGTTTCTCCGGGCCGATACGCCACCGGCCCCGTTTTCGACTTACAATCGAAAACATGATGCAGTGTAACACCGGTCACGAGGTGCTCGTCGTGGTGACCCAGGTCCGGCCGACCCCCGGCTCCACCGCACCGGCGCTCCACGTGATGCTGTGGCAGCACTCGCTCGGGCCGGCCGCCGGCCGGTGGGCGCTACCCGGCGGTGAGGTCCGCGACGACGAGGACCTGCCCGCCTCCGCCACCCGGCAGCTCGCCGAGAAGGTCGACGTGCGCTCGCTCAGCCACCTGGAATCGGTCGCGGAATTCTCGGACCCCGCCCGCATACCCGGCCGGCGCGTGTTCGCCTCCGGATTCCTCGGTGTCCTGCCCAGCGATGCGGATCCCGCCATCCCCGACGACACCGCCTGGTTCCGGGTCGACCATCTCCCCGACACCGTCTACGACCACGCCGAGATCGTCGCCCGCGCCCGCGCCCGCCTCGCCGCCAAGCTCTCGTATTCCACCCTGGGGTTCGCCCTGGCGCCCGTGGAGTTCACGCTGTCGCACCTCGCGCAGCTCTACGGCGCCGCCCTCGGCCACCCGGTGGACCCGACCAACCTCCAGCGCGTCCTGACCCGCCGCGGTGAGCTCGTGCGGTGCGGACGCAGCGCTCCCCCCGGGCCCACGGGCGGCCGGCCGGCGGCGCTGTACACGTTCGCAGAACGGCGCCTCCGGATCACCGACCAGTTCGCTACGCTGCGGCCGCCGGCGGGGGTGGGCTGACGGGTGCCTCGGGGTCGTCGAGGTACGCCAGCACCGCCACCGTGAACGCCGCGATCATCACCCCGAACACCACCCAGTCGAGACCCGGCGGGAACCAGTCCCATGACGGGCCGGACGTGCCGAAGACCATGCGGTCGAAGAACAGACTCCCGACCGCCGGAGCCTGCCGGACCACCTCGCCGTAGGGGACGTCATCCGGGGGCGCCGCGACCACGTCTGCCAGAGGCGTCGCGGCCGCAGCCGCGATCGCGCAGGCCACACCCGGCAGCAGCACGAGCGCCGGGACGCCATCCGGCCGCCGCAGGTGCGGGTGACGCCGCCACAGGACCATGACCGCACACACGGTCGCGAACCCCGACAGGACAATGAACACGAGCAGCTGGCTGCCACCGTCCACCCCCGAGTCCGGTAGCCGGAGACCCCGGCCGTCACCGACCGACAACAGCTCCGCCCGGGGCGCCGCGACGATCCACAGCAGCAGCGCGACCACGAACGGGCCCACCACGCCGAGCAGGGTCGACGCCGCGAATCGGGCCGCACCGCCGCGGTGCGGGGCCGTGGTCGACGACGGCGGGGACGACGATGTCGACGACGGGCTGGTCATGCGCACGGACTGTACCAACGCCGGTGGTGCCGACCCGTTGTGGTGTAATCGGACCCGGCTCCGCCGGTGTACGGCACGGTGCCCGGACCCCGGGCCGGGCCCCCACCGACCCACCGGACGACACGTCAGGAAGTACCCGCCAGTGGCCACCATCTCTCCTCCCGCGCCCGCTGGGCGGCGCCGCGGGAAGATGGCCTACCGACACGACATCGACGGGTTGCGTGGCCTCGCGATCGCGCTGGTGGTGGTCTTCCACATCTGGATGGGCCGCGTCTCCGGCGGCGTGGACGTCTTCCTCACCCTGTCCGGCTTCTTCTTCCTCGGCTCGCTCCTGCGCGGCGCCGGCGACCCCGGCACGCCGCTCTCCCCGCTTCCCCACCTGAAGCGGCTTGTCCGCAGGCTGTACCCGGCGCTGGTGGTGACGATCGCCGCCACCGTGCTGGGCACGGTGCTCGTCAAGCCGCCCACCCAATGGTCGACGATCTTCGAGCAGACCGTCGCCTCGCTGCTGTACTACCAGAACTGGGAACTGGCGCTGACCGCGTCCGACTACGTCGCCGCCGACGCGACCATCTCCCCGCTGCAGCACCTGTGGTCCATGTCCGTGCAGGGCCAGTTCTATGTGGTCGCCCTGGCGGTGATCCTGGGCGGGACCGCCCTCTGGCGCCTGATCGTCCGCAGGGGCACCCCGAAGTGGCTTCTCGTGGGCATCGTCGCCGCGGGCACCGCCGCCTCGGTGTGGTGGGCCGTCCTCGGACAGGCCGACAACCAGGCGTGGAACTACTACGACACCGGCGCCCGCATGTGGGAACTGCTCATCGGTGGCCTGGTGGCCATCCTGCTGGCCGGAATCGTCCTGCCGTGGCCCCTGCGGCTGCTCACCACCGTCGCCGGACTCTTCCTGGTGGTGAGCACCGGCTTCTTCTTCGACGGCGCCGCCCACTTCCCCGGCCCGCTCGCCTGGTACCCCATCGGCGGCGCCCTGCTCATCATCCTCGGCGGCAACCTCCCGGTCGGGCAGCGCGCCACCCCGGCCAAGGACCCCGTCACCTGGCTCCTGTCCGGACGGGTGTTCCGGCGGCTCGGCGACATCTCCTACTCGCTGTACCTGTGGCACTGGCCGCTGCTCATCCTGTGGCTGTCCCACGACCGCGAAGCCGAGATCACGCTGGTCTCCGGCCTGACCATCATCGTCGTCTCGCTCGTGCTGGCGCTCCTCACCGAGAAGTACGTCGAGCGCCCGCTCCGCATGGCCAGCCGGGCGCGGGGACGCACCACCCCGGCGGCGGCGGCACGCGACCGACAGCGGGGCGGCCCGGCCCGTTCGGCCCGTGAGCAGAAGCGATTCGTGGGGGCGAGCGTCGTCGTCGTCGTCGCCGTCGTCGCCAGCCTGGGGACCGTCAGCTGGTGGAGCGCCACCTCCGGCTCCCGTTCGTCCGTCCCGTACGTCGACTCCCTCACCGACCCGGACCACCCCGGAGCGCGGGCGTTCTTCGAGGGCGTCCCCGCACCCGACGACGCCCCCTACGTACCCTCCCTGCTCCAGGTCGGCAATGACCTCCCCGCCAGCACCATGGACGGCTGCATCTCGACCTTCGAGTCGACGGAGGTCGAGATGTGCGTCTACGGCGACGTCACCTCGCCCCGCACCATCGCGCTCACCGGCGGCTCCCACGCCGAGCACTGGATCAGCGGCCTCGACGAGGTCGGTCGGCACTACGGCTTCCGCGTGGTCACCGTCCTCAAGATGGGCTGCCCCCTCACCCTGGACGCCACGGTCTCCGACGGCGGCGAACAGCTCTACGAGAGCTGCGCCGAGTGGACCCCCGAGGCGCTGGCGGCGCTCGTCGGGTTGGACCCGGACTTCGTCTTCACCACCGCCACCCGACCCGTCGGGGTCGTGGGACCCGACGTCACCCCCCGCCAGTACGTCGACCTGTGGCGCGCGCTCGGCGAGCAGGGCATCGGGGTCATCGCCATCCGCGACACCCCGTGGCTCAACCGCGGCCGCGGCCCGATCCGCGCCCCCGACTGCCTCGGCGACGGCGGCACCCCGGCCGAGTGCGGCATGCCTCGCGAGCGCTCCATCTCCCCCGTCAACCCCGCCGCGCTCGCCGGCGCCGGCCTCGACTCCGTGCGACTGCTCGACCTCACCGACGGGCTGTGTGATCCCGAGGTCTGCCCCGCCGTGGTGGGCAACGTGATCGTCTACCACGACTCCCACCACCTGTCCGGCTCCTGGGTGCGCTCCGCGTCCGGCGAACTGGCCCGTCAGATGGGGCCCGCCACCGGCTGGTGGTGAACAGCTGGCGGTGAACGGCCGGCGGTGACCTGCTTGCGGGTGGCCGACGGAGCCCACGACCCGCCTCCGCCTGCACGGCCACGTCCGGACGGCCCTCAGGCACTACCCTGGGTCGGGTGACCCAAGACGACGAGACGCAGTCCGCCCCGGAGCTCATCCGAGCCTGGCCCGGTACCCCCTACCCGCTGGGGGCCACCTACGACGGCACCGGCACGAACTTCTCCCTGTTCTCAGAGGTCGCCGAGCGCGTGGAGCTCTGCCTGATCGACGACGACGGCGGCGAACAGCGCATCGAGCTCGTCGAGGTCGACTACCACATCTGGCACTGCTACCTGTTCGGCGTGACGCCCGGTCAGCGGTACGGGTTCCGCGTCCACGGTCCGTACGAACCCTCCGACGGGCTGCGGTGTGACGCGTCCAAGCTGCTCATGGACCCGTACGGCAAGGCCTTCGACGGCTCCTTCGACGGGGACCCGAGTTTGCACAGTTACGACCTCGACAACCCGGACGAGCGCAACACCGACGACTCCCTCGGGCACACCATGACCACCGTCGTGATCAACCCGTACTTCGACTGGGGCAACGACCGCGCCCCCGGGCACGAGTACCACAACACGGTGATCTACGAGGCGCACGTCAAGGGCATGACCGCGACGCACCCTGACATCCCCGCCGAGATGCGCGGCACCTACGCGGGGATGGCCCACCCGGCGATCATCGACTACCTCACCGACCTGGGCGTCACCGCGATCGAGCTCATGCCGGTGCACCAGTTCATGCAGGACCAACGACTCATCGACATGGGCCTGCGCAACTACTGGGGCTACAACAGCTTCGGGTTCCTGGCGCCCCACAACGAGTACGCGTTCTCCGACCGGCCCGGCGACGCGGTCAGCGAGTTCAAGGCCATGGTCAAGGCCTTCCACGAAGCCGATATCGAGGTGATCCTCGACGTGGTCTACAACCACACCGCCGAGGGCAACCACATGGGCCCCACCATCGGCTTCCGCGGTATCGACAACCAGGCCTACTACCGGCTGGTCGAGGGCGACGAGCAGCACTACATGGACTACACGGGCACCGGGAACACGCTCAACGTCCGGCACCCGCACTCCCTGCAGCTCATCATGGACTCGCTGCGCTACTGGATCCTCGACATGCACGTCGACGGGTTCCGCTTCGACCTCGCCTCCGCCCTGGCGCGCGGCCTACACGACGTCGACCGGCTGTCCTCGTTCTTCGACCTCGTCCAGCAGGACCCCATCGTCAGCCAGGTCAAGCTCATCGCCGAACCCTGGGACGTCGGCGAGGGCGGCTACCAGGTGGGCAACTTCCCACCGCTGTGGACCGAGTGGAACGGCCAGTTCCGCGACACGGTGCGCGACTTCTGGCGCGGCGAGCCCGCGACCCTGGGCGAGTTCGCCTCGCGCCTGACAGGGTCCTCGGACCTGTACGAGCACACCGGTCGCCGCCCCAACGCCTCGATCAACTTCGTCACCGCCCACGACGGGTTCACGCTCAACGACCTGGTGAGCTACAACGAGAAGCACAACGACGCCAACGGTGAGGACGGCAACGACGGCGAGAGCCACAACCGCTCCTGGAACTGCGGGGTCGAGGGCCCCACCGACGACCCCGAGATCATCCAGCTGCGCCACCGCCAGCGGCGCAACCTCCTCACCACGTTGATCCTGTCGCAGGGCACGCCGATGATCGCCCACGGCGACGAGATCGCCCGCACCCAGGGCGGCAACAACAACGTCTACTGCCAGGACAACGAGATCTCCTGGATGGACTGGGACCTCGACGAGGAGAAGCAGGACCTCCTGGAGTTCACCCGGAACCTGGTCCAGCTGCGCAAGGACCACCCCGTGTTCCGTCGCCGCCGGTTCTTCGGCTCCCCGCTGCGTGGCGAGGAGGAACCGCAGGACATCGGGTGGTTCACCCCGGAGGGCTCGGAGATGACCAGCAAGGACTGGGATTCCGGGTTCGGCAAGTCCATGGCCGTGTACCTCAACGGCGAGGGGATCCACGAGCCGGACGTGCGCGGTCAGCGGATCGTGGACGATTCGTTCCTCATGCTGTTCAACGCCCACCACGAGCCCATCGAGTTCTCCCTGCTCGGCGCCGACTACGCCGAGAAGTGGGAGGTCGTCCTGGACACCGCCGACCATCTCGAGGAGCGCGCGGACGAGTTGAGCTCGGACGGCACCATCACCGTGGCCGACCGCGGCACGATCGTGCTGCGCAAGGTCAGCTGAGCATGGCCGCCGAGGACGAGACAGGGACCGGGGCCGGGCCGAGCCGGGGCGCCGCGCTGGCGAGCACCTACCGCCTCCAGCTGCGCACCCCCGCCTCGGACCCCGACGGCCGAGGCTTCACCCTGGCCGACGCCGAGGAGCTCGTGCCCTACCTGGCCGACCTCGGCGTGGGCGCGGTGTACCTCTCGCCCGTCATGACCGCCACTCCCGGCTCCACCCACGGCTACGACGTCGTCGACCCCACCACCGTCTCGGCCGAACTCGGCGGGATCGACGCACTGCGCTCCCTTCGCACGGCGTGCCGGGCCCACGAGCTGGGCCTGGTGGTGGACATCGTCCCGAACCACCTCGGTGTGGACGAGCCGGCCGCCAACCCGTGGTGGTGGGACGCGCTGAGGCGGGGCCCCGACTCGCCGCACTTCTCGTTCTTCGACTTCGACACCGAGGAGGCGAACGGGGCCGACGGCAGGATCGCGATCCCCGTCCTGGGGACACCGGACGATGTGGCGGACCTCGTCGTCGTCGCCCCCGGAGACTCCCCCTCCGGCGAGGCCGAGCTGCACTTCTACGACCACCGGTTCCCGGTGGCCCCCGGCACCGGGGACGGCACCGCCCGCGAGGTCCACGACCGCCAGCACTACCGGCTCGTCCACTGGCGCGAGCCGCTGCTGGGCTACCGGCGGTTCTTCACCGTCACCGGGCTCGCCGGGCTGCGCCAGGAGGACCCCGAGGTCTTCGAGGCCACACACGCCGAGGTGCGGCGCTGGTGCGAGGAGGACCTCGTCGACGCCATCCGCGTCGACCACCCCGACGGACTGTCCGACCCGGTCGGGTACGCGCGACGGCTGCGGGCACTCGCCGGCGACGACCGCGTCCTGCTGGTCGAGAAGATCCTCGCGCCCGGTACCGAATCGACCCCACCCGAGGTCCTCGAACCCGCCATGCCCGTCGACGGCACCACCGGCTACGACGCCCTGCGGTTCATCGACCAGCTGCTCGTCGACGCCTCCGGCGAGGCCCGGCTGTCCGAGCTCGCCCGGCGCTACACCGGCGACCCCGGTGACGAGGAGCAGGTGCACGCGCAGTCCGCCGAGCTCAAACGGCAGATCGTGGCGGAGGACCTGGCTCCCGAGCTCGCGAGGTTGGCGCGCGCGGTTCGTCGCGAGGTGGCGGTCGGGCTGGACGGCCCGGCGAGCGACGACGTCGACGAGGCCGCCCTCCGGGAGACGCTGATCTCCGTCGTCGCGCGCACGCCGTTCTACCGGGCCGACTACCCCGTCCTGCGCGGCACCCTGCCCACGATCCTGGGGGGACTGCGCCGCGACCGGCCCGAACTGGTGCCCGCCCTGGGGCTCGTGGCCGCAGCACTGGCCCGCGGCGGCGAGGCCTCGACCCGGCTCGCGCAGGTCACCGGCGCCGCCACCGCCAAGGCCGAGGAGGACCGGCTGTTCTACCGGCTCGCGCGACTGGTCTCGCTCAACGAGGTCGGCGGCTCGCCCGGCCGGATGGGGATGCCCGTCGAGGCGTTCCACCTCGCCATGGCCGAACGGGCCCGCTCCACCCCGCTGGCGATGACGGCGCTGAGCACCCACGACACCAAGCGCGGAGAGGACGTCCGCGCCCGGATCTCGGTGCTCTCGCAGCTCCCCGACGAGTGGGCCGACCTCGTCACGCGCGTGTTCGACGAGTTCCCGCCGCCCGCCGAGGACGCGGGCTACTTCCTCCTCCAGGTGATCGTGGGCGTCTGGCCCGAGCTGGGCGGGCCCACAGACGACCTGCGGTCGCGCCTGCACGACTACGCCGACAAAGCCCTGCGTGAGGCCGCCGTGCACACCACCTGGACCGATCAGGACGCCGACTTCGAGTCCGGTGTGCACCGGTGGATCGACACGCTGATCGACTCCGGCGGCGGGCTGCTGGGGCCGTTCGTCGAGCGCATCGCCCCGGCCGGCCGCGACAACTCGCTGGTCGCCAAGGCCGTGCAGTTGCTCGGCCCCGGCATCCCGGACGTCTACCAGGGCACGGAGGTGTGGGAGGACTCGCTCGTCGACCCGGACAACCGCCGGTTCGTGGACTACGGGCCACTGCGCTCCGGCGCCGTCGCCCGTGCGGGACACCCCAAATTCGTGCTGGCGCGCGAGCTGCTGCGGTTGCGGCGGGCGCATCCGGAGGCCCTGACCGGCGGGGCGTACGTGCCGCTGCCCGTGCAGGGTCCGGCCGCCTCGGACGTGGTGGCGTTCACCCGGTCCGTCGACGGACGGCCGGCGGTCGGCATGATCGCGCGGCGGCGTACCGCGGTGCTGCCCGCCGAGGAGTTCACCGGGACCGTGGTGCTCCTACCGCAGGGGACCTGGTCCGTGCGCCCGGGCGGGACGCCGCTCTCGGGCCGCGTCGATCTCGGCGAGTTGCTGAGCGAGTCGGCGGTCGTGGTGATCGTCCGCGAGGGCGGCTGACCGGCGGGGGCGGCTGACCGGTGGGGGCGCGGCGGCGCGGCGGCACGGGGGCCTCAGTCGCGGGGACCTCAGTCGCGGCCCAGCAGTCGGTCGGTCTCGCGGCGCTCCCGCTTGGTGGGCCGCCCGGCTCCCCGCCCCCGCCGCGGCTGGGAGGCCAGGACCTCCTTGGGCGGCGGCGGGGGCGAGTGATCGATGTAGCAGGTCGCGGCCACCGGGGCACCGACCCGCTTGTTGATGGTCGTCACCACCTCGAGAATGCGGACCCGCCCCAATGCGCCGGTGACCTGCACGCGGTCGCCGGGAACGACGGGCTTCGACGGCTGCACCGCCTCGCCGTTGACCTTGATGTGCCCACCGCGACAGGCGGCCGCCGCCTTGGTCCGCGACGGGAACAACCGCACCGACCACGTCCACGCGTCCACCCGAACACTCATGGGGCCGAGGATAGCTGTGGCCGCCAGGGGCGCCTGAAACCCACCGACCTGTGCGTGATCCACCGATCCGTGTGCGATTCACCGCGGGAGCTCCGTCGGCGGATCGTCATCCGATCAGTGCATCACCGACCCCGCCCGCGAACCATCGTGGCGGGTGCAGACTTTTCAGGCGGGTGCCGGACCCCGGGGCTCAGGCCGCGACGGGATAAAGGACCCGACGGACTTTCTCGGCCAACAGGCGCGGCTGCTCGAGATCCGCCCACCGCCAGTGCAGGATCCGATAGCCGAGAGCGAGGAGCTCGGCATCCCGGTCCTTCTCACGGCCGAGTCGGCGCCTCACCTCTGCACTGTCCGCGCCGTCGAAGTACTTGCCGAACCCGTCGCACTCCCCTATCACCCCGAACTCGCGCCACAGGAAGTCCACGCGGGCGATGCGGTTGCCGTGCCTGCCGATGATGTCCGCCTGGGTCTCCGGCGCCGGGAGTCCGAAGTCGGCCAGCGTCAGGCGGCTGAGCGTCTCGGCCACGCTCTCGCTCCGGCCGTCGGTCAACGCCATAGACGCCCGGGCTCTCTTGATCCCCGAGCGCCCGGCCGCTTCCTCGAGCGCGCGGTCCAGAGCGGCCGGGTCGATCAGTTCCCCGTGGAGTGCCGCATCCGCGACGGCCACACCCGCATCCCGACCAACGGTCCGCGCGAGATCCATTACAGTACGCGCGGGAGCAGTGACTCGCAGGCCATCAACCCGGGTCACCTCGTCCTCGCGGAGAGCGCCGAGATGATGCTTCATCGCCCGGGTCGTGTGGGTTCGCCAGCACTGATGGTCTGCCGAGACCGCAACCTTTCCCAGAGGCAGTCCCCACGAGGGCAAGCCGTGTATGAGAGCCGCGGATGCGTGCGAGAACACCGGGGAGTCGAGCGCCGCATCCGCGGCCAACACGTTCAGCAGGTGCCGGTCCTCTTTCCGAAGTCGGCGGGCTACGCCGTCCACGTAGTAACCCGGTCTGAGACGGACCAGGTCGCCTGAGGAGACCGCCCGGCTCATCCGCTGAGAGGTCATGCCGTCGGCTCGCAACCGAGAGGCCGTCAGGAGGAGGGATCGCAGTTCGCTCATGTCAGTCACGACCCGATAATGGCCGGGCGCCGTGCTCGACATGCCGCCCCTGAGCACCCGGAGCACGCCACCTGTGGAGGGGGAAGACCCCTGTGGATATCGCGGTCGCGCATGACCGGCCCTTCGCGACAACCGCAGATCGAACGACGATCCACCGAGCGATCCCGCCTGGTGGATCGCCGACCGATCGGCGGATTGGGGCCGGCGGGATGATGGAGGGTGCGGGTGCGGGTGCGGGTGGGGCTGGCGAGGCGGCGGTGGCAGCGCTGGCGGCTACAGCCCCTGCCAAGCCCGCCTGGGGCCCGTGCGAGACTGGGCTCACACTTTGAAACGAGTTCCCCTGGAGGGCCCATGACCGACGCCGCCGCCACGCTGGAGCAGCTCCTCGACGACCGCTACAGCTGCCGGGGATTCACCTCCGAGCCGGTCCCGGAGGAGACGATCGACCGGATCTTCCGCATGGCCCAGCGCACCGCATCGTGGTGCAACTCGCAGGCCTGGCAGGTGGAGCTGGTGACGGGACGGGCCACGGCGGCGTTCGGCGAGCATCTCACCGACCATGTGCTCTCCAACGACATGCGCTCGGATTTTCCCGCCCCGGAGCGGTATGACGGTGTGTATGGCGACCGCCGCCGGGCGAGCGGCTTCGGGCTCTACTCGGCGCTCGGCATCGAGCGGTCTGACACGGACGCCCGGCTGCGTCAGATGCTGGAGAACTACCGCTTCTTCGGCGCCCCGCACGTCGCGGTGATCACCTCGGACGCGGGCCTCGGCACGTACGGGGCGGTGGACTGCGGTGGTTACGTGTCGACGTTCCTGGCGGCCGCCACGTCGCTGGGCGTCGCCACATGCGCCCAGGCAGCGATCGCTTTGTACTCGGATGCGGTCCGCGAGCACCTGCAGATCCCCGAGGACCGCCTCATCGTCTGTGGGATCGCCTTCGGCTACGCCGATGCCGACCACCCGGCCAACACGTTCCGGGCCGAGCGTGCGGACCTGACCGACGTCGTGCGCCGACACGGCTGACACCCGCAGTCGACTCGCGGCCCACGGATCTCGGCTGACCCGCAGCCCGACGGGCACATCACGCGGGACAGCTCAGTACAGCTCGCGCTTCTGATCGGGCTTGCCGGAGATGGCCTTGCGGACCTTGTTGCCGTTGTAGATCGCCACGATGGCGGCGAGGATCGCCACCACGGTGAAGAACGAGCTCGCGAACAGCGCGATCGGCAGCGACACGGCCGTCACGCCCAGAGCGATAGCGGTGGTGCGCGCATCCTTGCGGACCTGCTGCTTCTGCTGCTCGATCGAGTTCGGCTGGTAGGGCTGCATGCTCATGTAGTCAGGATTCCATATCCCGGCGAACGGCCGCGTTCTCGGTGGTGGCCACCCCTGTGGACTCCCACTCGACCCCGCCGGAGGTGCGGGCGGCCAGGATCGGCCCGACCACGTCCAGTTCGCCGGCGACGGTCAACCGCACGCGCCGGCCGTAGTCGACGTCCATCACCCGGGCACCGACCGAGCGCAGCGCCCCCTCGAGCCCGCCGGCCACCGAGTGGTCGACCTCGGCCGTCCACGCCGGGGTACGGGTCACCTCCGCCACGCGACCGCCCCGCCACGCGGAGTCGACCGCCCCGGACACCGCCGCCGAGTAGGCCCGCGCCAGCCCGCCGGTGCCCAACTTGGTGCCGCCGAACCACCGGACCACGACCGCGCACACCCCGGTCAGGCCACGTCCCCGCAGCACGTCCAGCATGGGTGTCCCGGCGGTGCCGGAGGGCTCGCCGTCGTCGTTTGACCGCTCGATTCGGCTGGCCCCGGGAACTTCCACGATGAAGGCACTGCAGTGGTGGCGAGCCGACGGGTGCGCGGCCCGGAGTTCGGCGATCAGGGCGCGGGCGTCCTCCTCGTCGTCGCACCGTCTCAGCACGGCCACGAACCTGGAGCGTTTCTCCTCGTACTCCCCCCTCACGTCCGGTCCGGCGGTGAGCCGGAGCACGCGGGGCGGGGAGTCGGTCATGTCCCCAGTATCGCCGTTGGTCGTGGATGGGCACAGGTCGGCCTGCGGGTGTCGTTCGCCCCTCCCCGCGGCGGCACGTTTTCCCTACGCTGGGCGGTGTGACCTCACCGAGCCAAGCGACCCCGACCGACACGAGCGCGCCCGCCACGACCGTCCCCGCCGCCACCCCGCGCGACGAGATGTTCTCCGTCTGGGCGCCCGAGGCCCGCGCGGTGGGGCTGGTGCTGGACTCCCCCGACTCCGACCCTGTTCCGATGCGCCGCGCCCCGGGCGGCTGGTGGACGTCCGGCACCCCCCGGGAGCAGGGCAGGGACTACGGGTTCGTGGTGACCGGCGACGACGACGAGGTCAGCCCGCCGCGGCCCGACCCGCGGTCGCCGCGTCAGCCGAACGGGGTCCACGGGCTGTCTCGGGCACATCGCCTCGAGGAGTCCCGCTGGACGGACCAGGCGTGGACGGGACGGCAGCTGGCCGGATCGGTGATCTACGAGCTGCACGTGGGCACGTTCTCGGCCGGCGGGACGCTGACCAGCGCGATCGAGCACCTCGACGAGCTGGTCGAGCTGGGCGTGGACATGGTCGAGGTGATGCCGCTCAATGCGTTCAACGGCGAGTACGGCTGGGGCTACGACGGGGTGGCGTGGTTCGCGGTGCACGAGCCGTACGGCGGGCCGGACGCGTTCCAGCAGTTCGTCGACGCCTGCCACGCGCGGGGCCTCGCGGTGTGTCTGGACGTGGTCTACAACCACCTGGGGCCGTCCGGGAACTACCTGCCGGAGTTCGGGCCGTACCTGTCGGCCGCGGACGGTCCGTGGGGGTCGGGGCTCAACCTGGATGGTGAGCACTCGGGCGCGGTGCGGCGCTACATCATCGACAACGCGCTGCGCTGGTTCGACGAGTTCCACGTGGACGCGCTGCGGCTGGATGCGGTGCACGCGCTGCACGACGCCTCGGCCGTGCATCTGCTGGAGCAGCTGGTGGTGGAGGTGGAGTCGCTGGCGACCCATCTCGGGCGGCCGCTCTCGCTCATCGCCGAGTCGGATCAGAACGATCCGCGGACGGTCACCGCGCGTGAGGGTGGCGGCCTCGGGCTGGACGGGCAGTGGGACGACGACGTGCACCACGCCGTCCACGCCGCCGTGTCGGGGGAACGGCAGGGCTACTACGCCGACTTCGGGTCGCTCGAGTCGCTGCGACAGGTGCTCACGGGTGCGTTCCTGCACGCGGGGACGTTCTCGACGTTCCGCGGGCGCGTGCACGGGCGGCCGCTGGACGTGGGCCGGGTGCCGGGGTCGCGGTTCGTGGCCTACACGCTGACGCACGACCAGGTGGGCAATCGCGCGGCCGGCGACCGGCCGTCGATGAACCTCACGCCGCAGCAGCAGCTGGCCAAGGCCGCCATCGTCCTCTGTTCGCCCTTCACGCCGATGCTGTTCCAGGGTGAGGAGTGGGGCGCGCGGACGCCGTTCTGCTTCTTCACCTCGCATCCCGAGCCGGAGCTGGCCGAGGCTGTGCGTGAGGGTCGGACCCGCGAGTTCGCGGCGATGGGCTGGGATCCGGACACGGTGGCGGACCCGCAGGATCCGGAGACGTTCCGTCGCTCGGTGCTCGACCGCACGGAGCAGGCGGCCGATGAGCACGCCGAGATTCTGCGGACCTACCGGGCGCTGATCGCCCTGCGGAAGTCCGAGCCGGAGCTCAGCGACCCGTGGCTGGGCTCGGTCCGGGTGGACTGCGGCGTGGAGGCCGACGACAACCGCTGGCTCGTGGTCCACCGCGGGGCGCTGGCGCTGGTGGTGAACCTGGGCACCGAGCCGTCGCGGGTCCCGCTGGCCGGCGAGGCGGTGTTCGCCTCGGGGGCGGTCGCCGACGACGACTCGGTGTTCTGCCAGGCGTTCGGCTTCGCGGTGCTGCGGACGCGCTGAGACGACGTCACGGTGGACGCCGCCCGCGCGTGAAATCAGGTCAGGTCAGGTACTCGTACGCCGCGGTGCCGGGCTCGAGGCGCTCGCAGTCGATCCGGGAGGCGTCCATCCGCTCGAGCAGGGAGTGCAGGCCGGTGGCCGAGCCCAGCTCGATGCCCACCAGGGCGGCGCCGTACTCGCGGTTGTTGCGCTTGAGGTACTCGAACTGCGTGATGTCGTCCTCGGGCCCCAGGACCTCGTCGAGGAAGCGGCGCAGCTGGCCGGGCTCTTGCGGGAACTTCACCAGGAAGTAGTGCTTGAGTCCCTTGTGCACCAGGGAACGTTCAATGATCTCGCTGTACCGCGAGACGTCGTTGTTGCCACCGGAGACCAGGCAGACGACGGTGGCACCCTCGTCGATCTCGAGCTGCTCCAGCGCCGTCACCGCCAGTGCCCCGGCGGGCTCCGCGATGATCCCCTCGTTCTGGTACAGCTCCAGCATCTCGGTGCAGACCGCGCCCTCGTCCACGGTGAGGACCTGGATGCGCTCGGTCATCGAGGAGATGACACCGAACGGGAACTCGCCCAGCCGCGCGACCGAGGCGCCGTCCACGAAGGTGTCGACGGTGTCCAGGGTGACCGGCTCCCCCGCCTCGAGCGCCCGGGTCAGGGATGGGGCCCCAGTGGGCTCGACGGCGATGATCTTGCAGTCCGGCGCGTACTCGGCGAGGTAGGTCGCCAACCCACCAACCAGGCCGCCGCCACCGACGGGGACCACCACGGCGTCGGGCGTCTCGTCGAGCTGGGCGAGGATCTCCGCGGCGATGGTGCCCTGCCCTGCCATCGTGTCGGGGTGGTCGAACGGCGGCACCATGGTCGCCCCGGTGCGCGCGGCGTCGGCTCGGGCGGCGGTCTGGGCGGCGTCGAAGTTCGTCCCCGTCACCACGAGCTCGACCGAGTTCCGCCCGTGGGCGAGGATCCGGTCGCGCTTCTGCTTGGGCGTGTTGGTCGGCACGTAGATCCGGCCGTTGATGCCCAGCACCCGGCAGGCGAAGGCGACGCCCTGGGCGTGGTTGCCGGCGCTGGCCGTCACGACGCCGGCACTGCGCTCGTCCCTGTTCAGCTGC
Source organism: Dietzia sp. Alg238-R159 (assembly GCF_900537145.1). Taxonomy (NCBI): domain Bacteria; kingdom Bacillati; phylum Actinomycetota; class Actinomycetes; order Mycobacteriales; family Dietziaceae; genus Dietzia; species Dietzia sp. Alg238-R159. The sequence continues at coordinate 98,396 of NZ_UNRI01000004.1, forward strand.
GCCATGAGGTTGTAGGCGCCGCGGATCTTGTACGAGCGGACGTCCTGCTGGTCCTCCCGCTTGAGCAGGATGTGCGCGCCGGTCTGCTCGCTCAGCCGCTCACTGACCTGGAGGTCGGTGCACCGGACCACGTCACCGATCCGGCGGGCGGCGGCGTCGATGTCGTCGGGGGTGACGACCTGGGTCGTGGCGGAATCGGTGACGGTCACAGCCACCAGTGTCCCACCGCGCCCACGATCACCGTCAACCCGGTCAGCCCGTGAGGCAGCCGGGGCCGAGCAGCGCCTTGAGATCGCCCATCAGCGAGGACGAGGTCTCGACCCGCAGGTGGTCATCGAGCCGCAGGACGGTCGACGAACTTCCGTTGACCAACCGCAGGTGCACGTCCGACGGTCCGGGGTGCCGCCCCAGGACCTGCTTGAGCGCGGTGACGGTCTCGATGGTGCACATCCGCGTCGGCAGCGTGAGCGCCAGCGGCGCCCCGTTGCCACCGACGACCAGGTCGGGCACCTCGAGGGTGTCGCCGAACACCGAGACGCGGTCCTCACGGATGTTGATGCGCGCCTTGACCAGCACCACCGCGTCCTCGGCGATGTCCATCGCCGCGAGACGGTACGTCTTGGGGAAGAACAGCACCTCGACACTGCCGTTGAAGTCCTCGATGGTGACGATCGCCCACGGCTCGCCGTTCTTGTTGACCCGCCGGTCGACGCCGGAGATGATCCCGCCGATCGTCACGGCGGTGCCGTGCGCGAGCTCGCCCTCGTGGATGGTGGCGATGGTGGTGTCGGTCTTGGCCTCCAGGGCGGCCTCGAGCCCGTCCAGCGGGTGCCCGGACACGTACAGACCCAGCATCTCGCGTTCCAGGGCGAGCTTCTGCTTGATGTCCCATTCCTCGTCGGGGACCCGGACGGCGAAGACGTCGCCAAAGCCCGAGTCGGCCTCGGCGTCATCTCCCCCGCCGAACAGGTCGAACTGACCCACCGCCTCGGCCTTCTTGGTGGACATCACCGATTCCACCGCGTCGGCGTGGACCAGGAACAGTCCCTTGCGCGGGTGGCCGAGAGAGTCGAAGGCGCCGGCCTTGACGAGCGACTCGGTGACCTTCTTGGTGCAGGCGGTCTGGTCGATCTTGGCCAGGTAGTCCGAGAAGTCGCCGAACTCGCCCTTCGCCTCGCGGGCCGCGACGATCGAGTCGACCACCTGGGCGCCGACGTTGCGCACCGCGCCCAGTCCGAAGCGGATGTCGGTGCCCACCGACAGGAAGTTGGTCCGCGACTCGTTGACCGACGGCGGCAGGACCTTGATGCCCATCTGGCGGCAGTTGGACAGGTACAGGGCGGCCTTGTCCTTGTCGTCGCCGACGGAGGTGAGCAGCGCGGCCATGTACTCGGCCGGGTAGTTGGCCTTGAGGTAGCCGGTCCAGAAGGAGACGAGGCCGTAGCCGGCCGCGTGCGACTTGTTGAACGCGTACGAGGCGAAGGGCTCGATGGTGCCCCACAGTGCGTCGACGGCGTCCTTGGAGAAACCGCGCTCGAACATGCCGCCGGAGAACTTCTCGTACTCGGCGGCCAGCACCTCGGCCTTCTTCTTGCCCATGGCCTTACGGAAGCCGTCGGCCTCACCGGCCGTGTATCCCGCGAGTTCGCGGGAGATGGCCATGATCTGCTCCTGGTACACGATCAGGCCGTGGGTCTCGCCGAGGATCTCCCGGAGCGGTTCCTCGAGCTCGGGGTGGATGGGCACCAGTTCCTGCTTGCCGTTCTTTCGGTCGGCGTAGTTCCAGTGCGTCCCCATGCCCATCGGCCCGGGGCGGTACAGGGCGAGGGCGGCCACGATGTCGTTGAAGCCGGTGGGCTTCATCCGCTTGAGCAGCTCGCGCATGCCGCCGGAGTCGAGCTGGAACACGCCCAGCGTGTCACCGCGGGCGAGCAGCTCGTAGGTCGCGGGGTCGTCCGTGCTCAGGACGTCGAGGTCGATCTCCTCGCCCCGGTTGAGCTTGATGTTCTCCAGGCAGTCGCCGATCACCGTGAGGTTGCGCAGGCCCAGGAAGTCCATCTTGAGCAGGCCGATGTCCTCACACGACGGGTAGTCCCAGCCGGTGATGATGGCGCCGTCCTGCGCGCGCTTCCACATGGGGATCACGTCGAGCAACGGCTCGGAGGACATGATCACCGCGCAGGCGTGCACGCCGGCCTGGCGGACCATGCCCTCGAGCCCGCGGGCCGTGTCGTAGATCCGCTTGACGTCGGGGTCCGTCTCGATGAGCTGACGGACCTCGGCGGCCTCACCGAAGCGCTCGTGCTTGGAGTCGGTGATCCCGGACAGCGGGATGTCCTTGGCCATGATCGGCGGCGGCAGTGCCTTGGTGATCCGGTCGGCGATCGCGTAGCCGGGCTGGCCGAAGTTCACGCGCGCGGCGTCCTTGATGGCGGCCTTGGTCTTGATGGTGCCGAACGTGATGACCTGGGCGATCTTGTCGGCGCCCCACTTGTCGGAGGCGTAGCGGATCATCTCGCCGCGACGGCGGTCGTCGAAGTCGATATCGATATCCGGCGCCGACGGACGCTCGGGGTTGAGGAACCTCTCGAACAGCAGCCCGTGCTCGATCGGGTCGATGTTGGTGATCTTCAGCGCGTACGCGACCAGGGCGCCGGCGGCTGAGCCTCGGCCGGGTCCGACCTTGATACCGATGGAGCGGGCGTGCTCGATGAGGTCACCGACCACCAGGAAGTAGCCGGGGTAACCCTTGCCCTTGATGACCTCGAGCTCGAACGCGGCGCGGTCGAGATACTCCTGCGGGACACCGTCCGGGAACCGCCACTCCAGACCCTTCTGGACCTCCCTGGCCAGCCAGGTGTCCTCGGTCTCGCCGTCGGGGACGGGGAACTTGGGCATCCGGTCCTTGGGGGCCCAGATGTCGTCGTACGGCTGGACGCGCTCGGCGATCCACAGGGTGTTGTCGCAGCCGCCGGGGACTTCGGTGTCCCACTGGGCGCGCATCTCGTCGGCGGACTTGAGGAAGTAGCCGTCACCGTCGAACTTGAAGCGGTTCTCGTCGGCGAGGGTCTTTCCGGTCTGCACGCAGAGCATGGCCTCGTGGTAGTGGGCCTGCTCGCGGGTGACGTAGTGGCAGTCGTTGGTCACCAACGGCGGCATCCCCAGGTCCTTGCCGAGCGTGAGGAGGTCCTCGCGGACCCTGCGCTCGATGTCGATCCCGTGGTCCATCAACTCGAGGAAAAAATTGTCCTTGCCGAAGATCGACTGCCACTTCTCCGCGGCCTCGTAGGCCTCCTTCCTGTGGCCCAGGCGCAGCCGCGTCTGGATCTCACCGGAGGGGCAGCCGGAGGTGGCGATGATCCCCTCGGAGTGCTCGGCGAGGATCTCGGCGTCCATGCGCGCCCACTTGCCCAGCTGCCCCTCGTAGGAGGCCAGCGAGGACAGGCGGAAGAGGTTGCGCAGGCCGGTGGCGTTCTCGGCGACCATCGTCATGTGGGTGTACGCGCCGGAGCCCGCGACGTCGTCGCTCTTCTGGTTCTTCTCGCCCCACAGCACGCGCTTCTTGTTGAACCGCGACTCGGGGGCGACGTACGCCTCGATCCCGATGATCGGCTTGATGCCGGTCTTGACGGCCTGCTTATAGAAGTCCGACGAGCCGTACATGTTGCCGTGGTCGGTCATCCCGACCGCCGGCATGCCGAGCCGGGAGGCCTCCGCGAACAGCGGGTCGATCTGCGCCATCCCGTCGAGCATCGAGAACTCGGTGTGATTGTGCAGATGCACGAACTGGGATCCGCCCACGCAGCATTCCTCCTACGACTCGTCCGGGCCAGTGTAGGTCGGATCCCCGACAGTCCCCGAAACCCCAGCGCGGGCCGAGCGTGGCTGCCTGCCGGCCAGCGTGAATGCGATCACCGCGACCCAGATGAGCGCGAACCCGACCCACTGCACGGCGTCGAGCCGCTCGCCCACGACGAGCAGTCCCCAGGCCATCTGCAGCACCGGGACGATGTACTGCAGCATGCCCACGGTCGCCAGCGGGATGCGCTGCGCGGCCACGGCGAACAGCAGCAGCGGCACCACGGTGACGAGCCCGGCGGTGGCCAGCAACACCGAATGCCCGGCGCCGTCGGTGGTGAACGTGCCCGCGCCGGTCGCACCCAGCCACAGCAGCAGGGCCAGCGCGAACGGGGCGATCACCAGCACCTCGCCCGTCATCCCGATCACCGGGTCAACGCGCAGCTTCTTCTTGAGCACGCCGTACATGCCGAAGCTCATCGCGAGGATCACCGAGAGGTACGGGAAATGGCCGTATCCGGCGGTGAGGACCCCGACGGCGACGACGGCGAGGGCCACCGCGAGCCACTGTGGGCGATTGAGTCGTTCGCGGAACAACAGGACGCCCAGCAGGACACTGACCAGCGGGTTGATCGTGTACCCGAGGGCGGCCTCGGTGACGCGCTCGGAGTTGACCGCATACACGTACACGCCCCAATTGGCGGTGATGAAGACGGCGGCCCCGCCGACCCGGGCCCACGAGACGCGGTCGATGGCCCACAGGTCGCGCCAGCGCCGCAGCACGGTGAGCACGACGGCCATGACGACGAGCGACCACACGATCCGGTGGCCGACGATCTCGACGGCGCCGGCGGGCTCGAGCAGCGGGAAGAACGCGGGGAAGAACCCCCAGAGGGTGTACGCGGCGATGCCGGCGACCATCCCGCCGGCCACAGACTTCTCGCTGTTGCTCACCCGCCGGCTCGGCCCCTCGCTGCTCACCGGCGCAACCCTAGCCAGGCCCCGGATCGGCCCCGCACATCGAGCCCTTTCGGGGGTGGGGGCCAGTCAGACGGGCGGGGACCGGTCAGGCGGCCGGGACGGGGCCGCCGTCGGGCAGCGGGTACGCCGCGTCGACCTGCTGCGGCTGCAGCGGGCGGACGGCGAAGCGTTCCCATACCGCGTCCGGCGGCAGGGCCTCGACCGCGCGGACCCACGGTTGGTCGGCCACCGCGCGCAACTGCTCGGTGGTGCCGCGGGCGAGCAGCCCGATGATCGCCGGCTCACCGGCACGGATCCGCGAGACGGTGAGGGCGGCGGTGGCGGCTGCCCGCCCGGCGTCGGGCGGCTGCGGCACCCCGGGCCCGGACGGAGGTCCGGCGTCGAGCCGCCGGGCCACCTGCTCGAGGCCGCGGTGGAAGACGGGCTCGCGCCCCGACTCCCCCGCCACCGGCTCGGCCAGGGTCACCCCGGTGACGGGCATCGCGACCCCGTCGACCGGCACCTGCACGTACAGACCCGAGACGCGCGGCAGTTCCCGGACCACGCCGACCGCCTCGGGGACCGTCCACGCCCAGCCTGCGGTCACGAGGGCCCAGCGACGGGCGTCGGGGTCGGAGGCGAGGGCCTCGTCGTCGTCGTCATCTCCGCCGGAACCCCGTGCGGCATCCCCCCCGCCGCCCGCGGTGACCAGCGAGTCGGCCGCGCGGGCGAGGTAGTCCTCGACGCGTTCGCCGTCCTCGGGTCCCAGGGCGTCGGTCATCACGCCAGGGCTGCGGGGCGGGTCGGTGCGCAGCGCGGTGAGGATCGCGACCAACGCCACCACGATCACGACTCCCACGCCGGCGATCTTCAGCACCCGCGCGGCGAGGGTCATGCCGAGCGCAGGACGTCGATCGCGTGCTGGAGGTCGTCGGGGTAGGTACTGGTGAAGTCGACGCGCGAGCCGGTGCCCGGATGTTCGAAGCCCAGCCCCACCGCGTGCAGCCACTGCCGCTCGAGGCCGAGCCGCCTGGCCAGGACCGGGTCGGCGCCGTAGGTGAGGTCGCCGGCGCACGGGTGGTGCAGCGCGGAGAAGTGCACGCGGATCTGGTGGGTGCGGCCGGTCTCGAGCTTGACCTCCACCAGCGTCGCGGCCTGGTGCGCCTCGAGCGTGTCGTAGTGGGTGATCGAGTGCTTGCCGTCGGAGGTGACGGCGAAGCGCCAGTCCGACGAGGTGTGCCGGCCGATCGGCGCGTCGATGGTCCCCGACAGCGGATCGGGGTGGCCCTGCACCAGCGCGTGGTAGGTCTTGTCCACGGTCCGGTCACGGAACGCCCGCTTGAGCAGCGTGTACGCCCGCTCCGACGCCGCCACCACCATCAGGCCGGATGTGCCGACGTCCAGGCGGTGGACGATCCCCTTGCGCTCCGGCGGGCCGGAGGTGGAGATGCGGTACCCGGCGGCGGCCAGGCCGCCGATCACCGTGGGGCCGGTCCAGCCCACCGACGCGTGCGCGGCGACGCCGACGGGTTTGTCGACGACGACGATGTCCGCGTCCGAGTACAGGACCGCCATCCCCTCGACCGGCTCGGCGACCACGGCGGGCTCGGCCCGCGGTTCGGGCATCTCGACCTCGATCCAGGACATCCCGGTGAGCTTGTCGGACTTGCCCACGGCGTGCCCGTCGAGCAGGACCTTGCCCTCGCCGGCCAGGTCTGCGACCGCGGTCCGCGAGATGCCCAGGAGCCGGGAGACACCGGCGTCGACGCGCATGCCGTCGAGCCCGTCGGGGACGGGGAAGGTGCGGACCTCACCCATCGGCGGGGTCCTTCTCGTGGGCGGGGGCGGCGGGGTCGGCAGGGGCCTTCTTGTCGCCGGCGAGCGCCTCGGACACCCGCGAGCCGTCGAAGTCGACGTTGCGGAACACGGCCACGGCCACCACGATCACGCCGGTGACCAGGCTGGCGTCGGCCACGTTGAACACGGGCCACCAGCCAACGGACATGTAGTCCACGACGTGGCCCTGCAGGATGCCGGGCGCACGGAAGTAGCGGTCCACCAGATTGCCGGCGGCGCCGCCCAGGATCAGTCCGAGGCCCCACGCCCACCACCGGGAGTGGACCCTGCGGGAGAACCACAGCAGGCCCGCCACCACCACGGTGGCGACGATGCTCAACACCACCGTGAACTCGGTGCCCATGGAGAACGCGGCGCCCGGGTTGCGCAGCAGGACCAGACGAACCGTGTCGCCGATGAGCTCGATGGGCCTCGAGTCCTCCAGGTTCGCCACGGCCAGGACCTTGGCGATCTGGTCTACGGCGACGATCAGCGCGGCGATCACCAGCATGACCACCGGCCCGCCCCGGAAGTAGTGGGGCGCACGGTTGTGAGGCGCGGGGTCGTGGGGCGCGGGGTCGTGGGGCGCGGTGCTCGCGGGTGAGTCACCCTGTGGCGCCGCGCTGCCGGGCGTGGGCCCCGACGCGTCGGGCGGCGTCCCGTTGGTCTCCGTCATGGGCTCCAGTATCCCTGATCCCGCCGCGGGCCCGGCGGCGCCGGGTGGGCGACCCTCTAGGCTCGGGGCCGTGGACCCGCGATCGACCGTCTCCCCCGGCCCCTCCCGAACCGCTCGTCGCGGTCACCGTCTCCTCGCGGCGGCGCTGGCCGTGACGCTGGTGGCCGGCACCTCCGCGTGCGCCGGGGACGATGCCGCGGACCCCGCCGACGGCGGCCCGGGCTCGTCCGCCGCAGAGGGGACGGATGCCCTCGAGCCCGAGGTGACCGTCGACCCCGGTCCCGCCCCGGTCGTCGACCTCATCGACGCCGGGGAGGGCGAGCGGCGGGTCCTGGCCTATGCCCCCTCGCGCGAACCGTCGGTCGTCGCGATCACCCGCTCGGCCACCTCGCGAACCGAGGTCCCGGGAGCCGAGCCGCGCACCGACGACACCCCGGCGCAGACACTCACCGTGGAGGGGCGATCGGAGCCCGACGTCGACGGCGCGCAGCGGGCGACCGTGACCGCGCGGGAGTTCACCTCCGTGGACGAACTCCGCAACGCCCAGTTCTCCACCGCCCCCGGGTTCACCGTGACCTGGACCCGCAGCGCCGACGGCATCGTCCGGGAACTGTCGCTGGCGGCCCCCTCGGGGGCCACCGACGCCGCCCGAGCCGGAGTGGAGATCACCGCGAACGCGGTCTCGGACGCGACCGTGGCGTTCCCCACCGAGGAGATCGGCGTCGGTGCCCGGTGGACCGTCACCCGCCGGGTCGACGACGCCGTGGCCCCGACGAGGGTCACCACCTACGACCTGGTCGACCTCGACGGCGACGTCGCCACCGTCCGGTCGAGTACCACCGCTCCCGACCCGGCGGGCACCCTGGCCGCCCCGGCCCCCGACGGCGGGCCGGGCGTGACCCTCGACGTGGAGTCCTACGAGGTCTCCGGCTCGGGCGAGCTCACGGTGGACCTGCGCGCCCCGGTGCCCGTCGGCGGAACCACCGAGTCCTCGACGCGGGCCGTCTACGTCGATCCCGGCTCGGGACGACGCACGACCTACGACGAGGACTCGGTGCTGCGGTTCCGCAGCGTGGACTGACGCTGGTCAGGCCTCGCTGTCAGGCCGGGCTGACGGCGCGCTGACGTGCGGTCAGGCCGCGGCGCACGTGGCCGGCGGCTCCAGCCCGGCGTTGGTGATGAGCGCGCAGGCGAACGCCTTCTGCAGCTGCCACTGACCACCCTGGTTGATGAACTGGGCCTGGACGTTGATGTCCTCCTGGCCCGGCTGGGAGATCACCGCGTTGGCGATGAGCGTGCCGGGGATGTCCCCCTCCGCCGCGCCGGTGATCGTCACCTCGGCGCCCTGCTCGGCCTTGAGGGCGGCGATCTGGTCGAAGATCTCGGGCGCCTCCGCGCCCCCCTCCACCAGGTCAACCTTCTCCTCCACCGGCACCGCGGGGTCGGAGGCCCGGTCGAGCAGCTGGGTCAGCTCCTCGGCGGTGGGCACGGTGGTCTCCTGCGCGCTCGTGGTGGGCGCGGGGGCGGTCTCGCGCCCACCGTCGTCTTCACCTCCGCAGGCGGCGAGGCCACCCAGTGCGAAGGCGGACAGGGAGACTGCGGCGATGGTCCGTCGAAGACTCACGCGGGGTCCTTTCGTCGAGATGTGCGGCACCGGGCATGCGGTACCGAGCCGGGCATGGCTCCGGGCCGGGTCACCGGCCCAACGAACATCGGTGAGCCATTGTTCCATCGTCAGCGGCCGGGATGGTTGACGCCGGGCCGCCCGCACACCACTGTGGAGCGGGTGACCAGCGCCGAGACCAGCACCGATACCCCCCACATCGTGATCTGCACCACGGGAGGCACGATCACCGCCTCGACCACGCCGGAGGGAGCGGTCGTGGCCGGGGACTCCGACCCCGCGACCCAGGCCATGCTCGACGGCCTGCGGGCGGTGCTGCCGGACCAGATCACCGTGAGCGCGCGCGCCGTGCTCGACGCCGACTCCTCCACGTTCGGCCCGGCCGAGTGGGACCTGCTGGTCGACGCGGTGGGTGACGTGCTGTCCGATCCGGCGGTGTCGGGGGTCGTGGTGACCCACGGGACCGACACCCTCGAGGAGACCGCCATCGCCCTCGATCTGCACCACGACGACCCGCGGCCCGTCGCGCTCACCGGGGCCCAGCGTCCCGCCGACCACCCCGAGGCCGACGGGCCCGCCAACCTCCTGGACGCGGTCCTGCTGGCCGCCGACCCCGTCTCCCGCGACCTGGGGGTGCTGGTGGTCCTGGGCCGGGCCATCCTGCAGGCCCGCGGCGTGCGCAAGTGGCACACGACCGATCCCATCGCCTTCGCCCGCAACTCGCCCGAGCATCCGGTCGAGGACCTGCCCCCGGAGCTCGAACGCCCCACCCTGACCGGCCGGGCCCGGTTCGCCGACACCCGCGTCGACGTCGTCGCCTGCCCAGCCGGCGCGGACGCGGTCGCGGTGCACGCGTGTGTCGATGCCGGCGCCCGCGGGCTGGTCCTGGAGGGGTCGGGATCCGGCAACCTGCCCCCGCTCGTCGCGGACGCGGTCGCACGGTTGGCGGACGACCGGCCGGACATCGTGGTGGTGGCGTCCAGCCGGGTGCCGCGGGGTGAGGCGACCTCGACCTACGGCGGCCCGGGCGGTGGCGCGGAGCTCGCCGCTCGTGGCGTGCTGAGCTGCGGATACCTGCGATCCGGGCAGGCCCGGGTCCTGCTCGCCGCGCTCCTGTCCACCGCGGGCAGTGCAGACGGCGCCGGCGGCGACGGTGCGGCCGCAGAGGTGCGCCGACAGTGGGGGCGCTACCACCTCTACAGCTGACGAGCAGACGTCGCCGGTTGCGGGGCCGGCGGTTGCGGGGCTGGCGGGGCGCCGGCGGGCGTTCACGCAGCGCAGGGCAGAGAGGCAGCGCGGTCAGCCGGGGGTGTGCTGGCGCCCTGCCCGCCCCGCCGCAGCCGCACGCGCCCATGGCGTCTCGCGTGCCCCGCGGCGGGGGCGAGGCGCCATCTCGAGGAGCGGCTGCAGCAGGGCCGGGCGTCGGCGGGCGGCGCGGGGCCGCCGGGTCACCAGCCGAGGGAGTCCAGCGGGTCCGCGGGCTCGAGGTCCGGATCGTCCTCGGCGAACGTGCGCATCCGGCCCGGGCCCGTCACCGCAGTCTCGAACCGCACCGACACCCGCCCGTGCCCCGAGCCCTGGACCCAGCCGTGCCCGAACTCCGGGTGTCGCACGTCCGCGCCCGTCTCGAAACGCCGGTGCCCGGCCTGCCGCCACGCCCCGATCGCCGGGAGTTCCCCTGCCCCCCGTCCGTCGGCCGCCCCCTCGTCCGCGGGTCCGGTCCCGTCGTCGGCCGGTTCGGACTCGTCGGTGGTGACGGTGGTGCCCACTCCGACGATGTCGGGCAGGTCCTCGTCGTCGTCCTGTTCCGACCGGTCCACGGGGACGAACTCCTGCTCGAACAGCGCGTCCTGGTAGTGATCGGTGAGGCCGGACACCCCCACGCCCAGCAGGCGGATCGCCCCGAAGTCGACGGGGTCCGGGGCGAGCGAGCGCGCCACCGCGATGATCGTCTCCAGCGACGTGGTGCCCACCGGCAACGTGTACGAACGGGTGATCGAGGTGAAGTCGCTGCGCTTGACCTTGACCGTCACCGTCCGCGCCGCACGGCCGTCGGAGAGCAGCCTGCGATGCGCCGCCTCAGCCGCTCGACGGACCGCGGCCGCGACCTGACCCGACGTCGTGAGATCGGCGGCGAACGTGCTCTCGGCGCTGATCTGCTTGGCCTCGGCCCGCTCGTGCACCGGCCGGTCGTCGTAGCCCCGCGCGATCCGGGCGATCGCCGGGCCGACCGTCTTGCCGAGCGCGTGGGCCACGTCGTCGTCGTCCATCGCCGCGAGGTCGCCGATGGTCGCCACCCCGAACTGCGCCAGCCGCTCCCCCGCCACCGGACCCACTCCCCACAGGCTCCGCACCGGCAACGGGAACATCACCTCGGCGTGGTCGCGGCGTGGCACCACCACCACACCGTCCGGCTTGGCCAGCTCCGAGGCGATCTTGGCGTACTGCTTGCCCGCCCCCGCCCCCACCGACGCCGGGAGCCCGGTCGCCGCACGGATGGCGGCACGCAACTCCTGCGCCCACTGTCGGGTGCGGTCGGCGTCGGCACCCCGCAGCTCCGGAGGCTCGAGGAACGCCTCGTCCACGGAGATCTGCTCCACGACCGGCGCGTGCTCGGCGAACACCTCGACCACCCGGCGGCTCAGGGCCCGGTAGACCGGCATCCGCGGCGAGACGAACACCGCGCCCGGCCCCACCAGGCGCCGCGCCTGGTGTGAGGGCATGGCCGAGCGGGCACCCTTCGCTCGCGCCTCGTAGGAACACCCCGCCACCACACCGCGGCCGCCCTGACCGCCCACGAGCACCGGCCGACCCCGCAGGGTCGGCCGGGTCAGCTGCTCGCAGGACGCGAAGAACGCGTCCATGTCCACGTGCAGGACCCAGCGGTCCTGCCCGCCACCCATGACGAGCCGCCGGTCAGACCCGAGCCAGCGTCATCCGGACGCCCTCGGCGAGCTCGACCGGGTCCCCGTCTGCCGGGTCCAGTGCGTCGACCACGGCGAAGTCGCTGGCCAGCACCTCGCCAGCGATGAGCTGCGCGTGACGGTCCGCCCACTCACGGCGGGCGGCCGGCACCTCCATGCGCACCCGGATGCGGTCGGAGATGTCGAAACCGGCACCGCGGCGGGCCTCCTGGATCTCGCGGATCCGGTCCTTGGCCCAGCCCTCGGCCTCGAGCTCCTCGGTGACCGTCAGGTCCAGCACCACCAGGCCGGCACCGCCGGGCAGCGCCGACGTGGACTCGGGATCGGCGGCCACGAGCCGGTGCTCGTACTCGCCCTCCTGCAGCTCGACGCCGCCGGCGACCACGACGCCGTCGGTCTCGGTCCAGTCACCGGACTTGGCGGCCTTGATGCAGGCCTGGACCTGCTTGCCCAGCCGCGGGCCGGCAGCGCGCGCGTTGACCGCCAGTTCCATCCGCCCGTGAGTGGCCACGTCGCTGGTGAGGCGCACCTCGCGGACGTTGACCTCGTCGGCGATGAGACCGGTGAACGGCTGGAGCCGCTCTGCGTCGGGCATGGCCACCGTGAGCGAGCTGAGCGGCAGGCGCACCCGCAGGTGCTTGGCCTTGCGGATCGAGGACACGGTGGAGCACACGTCGCGCACGGCCTCCATCGCCTCGACCAGGTCGGCATCGTGCGGCAGCTCATCGGCGGCCGGCCAGTCCACCAGGTGCACCGACTCCTCACCGGTGAGCCCGGTCCACACGACCTCGCTCATCAGCGGCAGCAGCGGCGCGGCGAGGCGCATGGTGGTCTCGAGCACCGTGTAGAGGGTGTCGAAGGCGTCGCGGGAATCCTGGCCGCTGTCCTCGCCGGCCCAGAACCGGGAGCGCGACCGGCGGACGTACCAGTTGGTCAGGGCGTCGGCGAACAGGCGCAGCTCGTCGCAGGCCGCGGCGATGTCGGTGGCGTCCAGCGCCTCGGTCATGGCGTCGCGCGTGGACGCCAGGCGGGACAGGATGTAGCGGTCCAACACGTGCTCCGAGTCCGTACGCCAGGTGGCCCGGCGGGAGGCGTACAGCTGGAAGAAGCTGTAGGAGTTCCACAGCGGCAGCATGGCCTGGCGGACGCCCTCGCGGATGCCCTGCTCGGTCACCACGAGGTTGCCGCCCCGCAGGATCGGCGAGCTCATGAGGAACCAGCGCATGGCGTCCGAGCCGTCGCGGGAGAACACCTCGTTGACGTCCGGGTAGTTGCCCTTTGACTTGCTCATCTTGAGACCGTCGTTGCCCAGGACGATCCCGTGGGCGGCGACATGGGTGAACGCGGGACGGTCGAACAGCGCGGTGGCCAGCACGTGCAGGGTGTAGAACCAGCCGCGGGTCTGCCCGTTGTACTCGACGATGAAGTCACCCGGGTTGTGGGTCTCGAACCACTCCTTGTTCTCGAAGGGGTAGTGGACCTGGGCGAACGGCATCGACCCGGACTCGAACCAGCAGTCGAACACGTCCGGGATGCGGCGCATGGTGGACTTGCCGGTCGGGTCGTCCGGGTTGGGCCGGGTCAGCTCGTCGATGTACGGGCGGTGCAGGTCGGTGGGCCGGACGCCGAAGTCGGCTTCCAACTCGTCGAGGGACCCGTAGACGTCGACCCGCGGGTAGGCGGGGTCGTCGGACTCCCACACCGGGATCGGGGCGCCCCAGTAGCGGTTGCGGTTGATGTTCCAGTCGCGGGCGCCCTCGAGCCACTTGCCGAACTGGCCGTCGCGCACGTGCTCCGGCATCCAGGTGATGTGCTCGCGGTTGAGCTCGACCATGCGGCCCCGGAACGCGGTGACCTTGACGAACCACGCGGGCAACGCCATGTAGATGAGCGGCTGGCCGGAGCGCCACGAGTGCGGGTAGGAGTGCTCGATGGTCTCGTGGCGGATCAGACGGCCATCGGCCCGCAGATCGCGGGAGATGGGCGCGTTGGCGTCGAAGACGAGCTGCCCGGCGTACGGCGGCACCTCGGTGGTGAACTTGCCGTCCGGGCCCACCGGGATGACGAGCTCGATCCCGGCGGCGTCGCAGGCGTCCTTGTCCTCCTCACCGAAGGCGGGCGCGAGGTGGACGACGCCGGTACCGGACTCGGTGGTGACATAGTCGGCCGAGAGCACGACGTGCGCACCCGCGTGACCGGCGAAGAAGTCGAACGGCGGGGTGTACCGCAGGCCCACCAACTCAGAGCCCTTGACGGTCGTCACGACCTCCGCGTCCTCACCGAACTCGGCGGCGTAGACGCCGCGACGGGCCTCGGCGATGACGAAGCTCCGCCCGGCGAACTCACCGGAGTTGACCCTGACCACCGAGTAGTCGATCTCGGGGTGGACGGCGGCGGCGAGGTTGGAGGGCAGGGTCCACGGCGTGGTGGTCCACACCAGTGCCTCGGCGCCGTGGAACGGGCTGTCCTGACGGGCCTCCAGTGGCAGCCCGACGGTGACGGCCGGGTCCTGACGCATCTTGTAGGCGTCGTCCAGGCGGGTCTCCTGGTTGGACAGCGGCGTCTGCTCGTACCAGGAGTACGGCAGCACGCGGAAGCCCTTGTAGATCAGCCCCTTGTCGTAGAGCCGCTTGAAGGCCCACAGCACGGACTCGGTGAAGTCGATGTCGAGGGTCTTGTAGTCGTTGTCGAAGTCCACCCAGCGGGCCTGGCGGTGGACGTACTTCTCCCACTCGTCGGTGTACTGCAGCACCGACATCTCGCAGGCGTTGTTGAACTCGGCCAGGCCCATGTCGAGGATCTGGGACTTCTCGGTGATGCCGAGCTGCTTCTCGGCCTCGAGCTCGGCGGGCAGGCCGTGGCAGTCCCAGCCGAACCGGCGCTCGACCCTGTACCCACGCATGGTGCGGTAGCGCGGGACGACGTCCTTGACGTACCCGGTGAGCAGGTGACCGTAGTGGGGCAGGCCGTTGGCGAACGGGGGCCCGTCGTAGAAGACGTACTCCTGCGCGTCCGCACGGTTACGGATGGACTCGCGGAACGTGTCGCGCTCGTCCCACCGCTGCAGGACCGTCTCCTCGAGGGCGGGGAACGACGGCGTCTGGGACGTGGCGCCCCCGGCGAGGTCGAGCACGGGGTACGCGCTGCCGGTGGCAGCGGGCTCGCCGTCGGCGGGTTCGGTCGCTACGGGTTCGGTGCTCATGTGGGCGGACTCCTCGCGTACGGGGCCCGCACGAGTTCGCATCCGTGGGGCCGTCAGGCCTGCGCTCGGGGACGAACCGGATCGCGTCTGGCGCGTTCCGTCCGCGGTACCACCCCGTTTGGCGACGACGTGCGACGCCCACTCGTGGGTCGGGCTGTGACGGGCTCCCCCGTTCGGTTCTACTGAGCGGTCCCCGCCGTGCGGGGTCCCACCGTTCTTCCGAGCACTCCCCGGTGATGGCCGGATCTCCGCGCGTCCGGCTCACGACCGAACAGGCTCCGATATTACCCGTCGGTGCGGGCGTCCGCCTCTTCCGAGGTCATCCGCGGCTCGCGGTCGCGCTCGGCGCGCCCACGGACCAGGTCGGCCAGCAGCAGGATGAGCCCCAGGGCTCCGACGACGATACACGCCCACGCCCACCCGATCTGACCTGTCGCGACGGCCGCCACGAGGAAGGCGAAACCGAGGACCGTCAGTCCGAGCGCGGCGACGAGCATCCGTGCCTCCTGGTGGGCGAATCCTGGTGTTGGGCGAATTCTGGGAGCTGTGCGATGGGAAAGGGGGTCGCACCGTCGGTGGCCCCGTCCCCTCCCCCCGAATATACGTCGGTCCCCGCACCCTTGGGCAGGGGCGGGGACCGCATCGGTCACGCGGAGTGGATCACTCGGCGCGGTGACCGCCGTCCTTCTTTGCCGACTGGTCGGACGAGCCGGGAGCGCCGGCACTGCCGGTACCCTCGCCGGCCGCGGACGAGGCCGCCGGGCCGCCCGGGGTGGACGAGGCCGCAGTGGCCGCCGGGGCGGCCGGGGCGGCCGATCCGGTCTTGCCGAGCTCCGAGAGCTGGTTCTCCAGGTAGCTGGTGAGGCGGCTGCGGTAGTCCTTCTCGAACGTCCGCAGCTGGTCGATCCGGCTCTCGAGCACGCCACGCTGCTGGTTGATGGTGGCCATGATCTCGGTGTGCTTGCGCTCGGCGTCGGCCTGCAGGGCGTCGGCCTTCGCCTGCGCCTCCTTGACCTGCTGCTCGGACCGGGCCTGGGCGTCCTTGACGATGCCGTCGGACTTGCTCTTGGCCTCGGTGAGGATCTTGTCGGCCTCCTTGCGGGCGTCGCCGACCATCTTCTCGGACTGGGACTTGGCGTCGCCGACCAGGCGATCGGACTGGGACTTGGCGTCGCCCACCAGCCGGTCGGACTCGCTGCGGGCCTTGGCCATGAGTCCGTCGGACTCCTTCTTGGCCTCGCCGGTGAGCCGGTCGGCCATCTCCTGGGCCATGGCCAGGACGCGGGCGGCGCGCAGGTGGGTCTCGTTGTTGGCGGCGCCGTCGTCCTCGCTCTTGCCCAGCGACGGGGTCGCGGCGGCCGGAGTCGGGGTGGTCGGCGCGGCGGCCGCGGCAGGTGCGGGCGCGGGGGTCGGCGCGGGCGCCGGGGCGGCCGGCTGCTGTGCCGTACCCGAGCCGCCGGTGGCGGCGCCGGAGGATTTGCCGGACTCGTCGGCGGCCTTGCGCGCCTTCTCGAGATCCTTGGTGAGCTCCTCCACCCGCTGGCGGAGGTCCTCGTTGTCCGAGACGAGTTCCGCGAGCTCCGTCTCGACCAGGTCGAGGAACTGGTCGACCTCGTCCTCGTTGTAGCCCCGCTTGCCGATCGGCGGCTTGGAGAACGCGACGTTGTGCACATCGGCTGGAGTCAACGGCATGGGATACCCCTCGTGGTCGTCTCGGGTGCCGGCCCGGCGTTGTCGCACCGGACCCGCGACTTCATTACTACCTTAACGGTGGCCAATCTAGTCACAATCGGCCCGCGCGTCACCAGCGGCCGCAACGGGGCCTCACGCCACGCTCATCATGAGGCCACGCAGGATCACCTGGATGACGATGATGATGACGAAGAGCACCAGCACCGACAGGTCCAGCGAGATCTGTCCCAAGCGCACGGGCTTGATGACCTTCCGCAGCGCCTTGACCGGCGGGTCCGTGACGGTGAACAGCCACTCCAGTACCACGGCGAGGACGCCACGGGGGCTCCACCCGCGGGAGAACGAGGCGATCATCTCGACCACGATCCTGGCGAGGAGCATGTACCAGAAGATCTGGGTGATGATGTAGAGGACCAGCAGGATTTCACGCACGGTGTAACCCTACTGGCCCGCGACGCCGCGCCGTCACCGGCGTCCTGTCGGCCGTGGTCAACGGGGTCGGCTGCGTCAGCGCCGGAAGGCGCCGTTGACGGCGTCGCGGACCTCGGCCTCGGTGAGGTCCATGCCGGCGGGCTGCAGGAGGAAGGTCCGCTCGCGGTCGGCGACCTTCTCCATGCGGCCGTCGAGGCCGAAGACGAGTCCGGCGGCGAAGTCCACCATGCGGCGCGCATCCCCGGAGGCCATGGTCGAGAGGTCCAGCACGACGGCGCGGCCGGCGCGGAAGTGCTCGCCGAGGCTCTTGCCGTCGCCGAAGCCGCGGGGGCGCTCCACAACGGTCTCGGGCACGGTCACCAGTCCGTCCTCCACGAAGTCCTCCTCGGGCGCGAGCGCGACGGCGCCGCGGGTGGCGGGAACGCCGCGCAGGGTGGCGCGGGCCCCGGTCTCGGCGGCGTGGTAGCGGCGCGGGCGGGGGGCCGGCTCGTCGATGTCACCGCGACGCGGGGCGACCGGGCGCTCGTCGACCGGGTCGAGGTCGGCGATCCGGGTTCGGGGGGCGGGCTCCTCCAGGTACCGGTCGGCGGCGTAGCCGTAGTCGTCCCGACGGTCGCGGGCGATCGGGCCGAGGTCGTCCGTCTCGTGGATGCCGCGGGGGGCACGCACGTCGTGGTGGACGGGCCGGTCGTAGTCGTCGAGGTACTCGTCGTCGTACGCCGCGACGGGCGCCATTCCGAAGTACTCCTTGAACCGGGCGATTGCGCTCATCTTCCGGGACCTTCCTGGTAACGGGGTCGTCGCGGGCGTGTGTTCTTCGCGGGCGGGTGTCCCCGCGAGGCTGGCTCTCAAACTACTGGTCGGGGGCCGAGGATGGCCGTTCCGACACGCACGCAGGTCGAACCCGCGGCGACCGCCTCCTCGATGTCCCCGGACATCCCGGCGGAGAACTCCACCGCGTCGGGGTGATCGCGGCGCAGCGCGGCCGCGACCTCGGCGGCGTCGGCGAAGTGGGCGCTCGCCTCGCCCTCGAGCGGGGGGACGACCATGAGCCCGGCCAGGCGCAGGTGGCCGAGACCGGCCACGTGGTCGGCGAGGCCGGGCAGGTCCTCACGAGCGATTCCGCCGCGCGAGGTGTCACCGTCCAGGCTCAGCTGGATCAGGACGGGCAGCGGGGTGACGTCGTCGCGCTCCCCGGCGGCGCGGGCGCGGCCCTTCTCGAGGCCGTCGGCGACCTTGGCCGAGTCGACGGAGTGGACGCGGTCGGCCCACCCGGCCACCGCAGCGGCCTTGTTGGACTGGATGTGACCCACCATGTTCCAGCGCACCGCCGCGGCCAGCTCGGCGTCGGCGGCGGCCAGATCGGAGACCTTCGCCGCGGCCTCCTGGACGCGGTTCTCCCCGACGTCGCGCACCCCGAGGCGGGCGAGCCGGACGACGTCGGTGACGGGGTGGAATTTGGTGACGACGACGAGGTCGACCTCGTCGGCCCGTCCCGCGGCCGCCCGGGCCGCGTCCAGACGCTGCCGGGTCGCGGCGAGTCTGGTGGCGAGTTCGTCCGCCCTGGGATCGGTCATGTCCCCTCTTCCTCCTCCCGGCCGGCGGGTGCGCCGGCCCCGGGTCTCTACTGCTGCCGCCAGATCACGCTGGCCTGGCGCCCGGTCCGCCCCTGTCGACGATAGGAGAACAGTGACTCCTCGGCGATCGTGCAGCGCGGGTCGGAGTCGACGCGGGTGACGCCGAGCCCGGCGAGTTGGCGCGTGATGCCCCGACGCAGGTCCACCCCGGGGGTCCCCGCGACGGTCCGGGCGCGGCTGCCGGGCAGGGCGGCCTCGACCTCGTCCACCATCTCGGGGGGCAACTCGTAGTGCTCCCCCGCCGCGGCGGGTCCGAGGAGCACGGTGATGCGCTCGGCCCGGGCGCCCAGGGAGGTCATGGCCCCGATGAGCGACGGGACGATCCCGCCGACGGCGCCGACCCGGCCCGCGTGCACGGCCCCGATCACCCCGGCCTCGGAGTCCGCGGCCAGGACCGGGACGCAGTCGGCGGTGAGTACCGCCAGCGCCAGGCCCGGCCGGTCGGTCACCAGGCCGTCGGTGGCCGGGACCGTGCCGCCCGTCGGGCGGGTGACGCGGGCGATACGGGTGCCGTGGACCTGGTCCATCCACACGACGTCGGTCGCGGGCAGGCCGAGTCGACGGGCGAGCCGCGCCCGGTTGGCTGCCACCGCCGCCGGGGCGTCCCCGACGTGGTCACCGAGGTTGAACGAGTCGAAATCTCCGGTCGACGCGCCGCCGCGGCGGTCGGTGACCACCCGGCGTACGCGCCCCGAGCCGTCGGGTGCCATGGATCGGACCGTCAGTGCCGCATGAACGGCGGCACGTCGATGTCGTCGTCCTCGTCACGGCGGCGGGACGAGGATCCCGCGGCCGGAGCCGCGTTGCCGGCCGAGGAGCCGGGACCCGGGTAGGCCGACTCGTCGCGGCGCCGGCCGTCGAGGGGGGTCGAGCCGAGTTCGGAGGCACCGCCGGTGTCACCGGAGGCGCCGGGGACCGACTCGTCGTCGTCGAGGTGGTGGCGGCCGCGACGCGACTGTCCCGCGCCGGCGGTAACCGGACGGGACCCGCCGTCGAACCCGGCGGCGATGACGGTCACTCGGACCTCGTCTCCGAGCGAGTCGTCCACGACGGTGCCGAAGATGATGTTGGCCTCCGGGTGCGCCTCCTCCTGCACGAGCGTGGCGGCCTCGTTGATCTCGAACAGCCCCAGGTCGCTGCCGCCCGCGATGGACATGAGCACGCCCTTGGCGCCCTCCATCGTGGTCTCGAGGAGCGGGGAGTTGATGGCGGCCTCGGCGGCCTTGAACGCGCGTCCCTCCCCGCGGGAGGAACCGATGCCCATGAGGGCGCTGCCCGCCCCGGACATGACGCCCTTGACGTCGGCGAAGTCGACGTTGATCACGCCGGGCGTGGTGATGAGGTCGGTGATGCCCTGGACGCCGTTGAGGAGGACCTCGTCCGCGGTCTTGAAGGCCTCCATCATCGACACGCCCGCGTCGCCGAGCTGGAGCAGGCGGTCGTTGGGGATCACGATGAGCGTGTCGCAGGCCTCGCGGAGCTGGTCGATGCCGGTGTCGGCCTGGCCTCCGCGGCGCTTGCCCTCGAACGAGAACGGGCGGGTGACCACGCCGACCGTCAGGGCGCCGAGCTTGCGGGCGATCGCGGCCACGACGGGCGCGCCGCCGGTGCCGGTCCCGCCGCCCTCACCGGCGGTGACGAAGACCATGTCGGCCCCCTTGAGGACCTCCTCGATCTCGTCCTTGTGGTCCTCGGCGGCCTTGCGACCGACCTCGGGGTCCGCGCCGGCGCCCAGCCCGCGGGTGAGCTCGCGGCCGACGTCCAGCTTGACGTCGGCGTCCGACATGAGGAGGGCCTGCGCGTCGGTGTTCACGGCGATGAACTCGACGCCCTTGAGCCCCTCGTCGATCATCCGGTTGACCGCGTTGACGCCGCCTCCGCCGATCCCGACGACCTTGATGACTGCGAGGTAGTTGTGCGGTGAGCTCATCGAGGCCCGGCCTTCCTATGGGGGTGTCGTGCTCGGTTGCATGCTGTCTCGACGAAAGTTCCGCGAGCCTAAAGTCTCACCCTCTAGTTGAGGGTTAAACTTGCTGGTCAGAGGCCTTTTCCGCCGTCTGCACACACGGTAGGTCCAGCAGCCCCGCGCGTCCACGAGGCTCGCGGGCGTGTCGTGTCCACCGGCTCGCGACCGGGCTACCGCGAGGCCGGCAGCGCGGGGTTGGACACGTTCCAGATCTGGCCCGGTTGCTCGAGCACCATCTGCAGGGCGACGGCCTTCTCGTGATCCCGTCCCGCCGCACCCCATTCCACGATCCGCCCGTCGGCGAGTGTGAGGACGATGGACGCGGGGGTCTCCACCTCGACCGAGGCGATCTCCTGACCCGCGGTGCCGCGCACCTCGGCGAACACGGTCGCCAGATCGCGGACGATCGACGGCAGGTCCGCGCCGGCCGCGTCCCCCACGGTGAGCAGGGGCGTGCCGGGCGGGGGCTCACCGGGGCCGAAGTCGATGCCCTGGGCGTCCACGAGGTGCCGGGTCCCGTCGACCTCCACGACCACCAGTGCGGTGCGCTCGATCAACTCGATCCGCAGCCCCGAGGGATAGTCCCGCTTGACGGTCACCTGGTCGACCCGCGGGAGTCCGGCCACCCGCCGCGCGACGGCATGCGTGTCCACCTGGAGGAGCGGGGTCCCGGGGACCACGGCGGCGCGCTCGGTCACCACCTCGGACGGGATCGACCGGGTGCCCTCGGCGCTGACCTCGCGGACCGAGAACACCGGCAGGAAGTACAGGGCGATGTAGCCGAGGAGCAGCACCACCAGTGCCACCCCGAGTCCGGCGTAGATGCGGTTGGTGCGTCGGCGGCGCCGCCGCAGCCGCGCGCGGACGGCCGGGTCGGAGTGCCGGACCCGCTCGTCGGAGCTGCGGACGGAGGCCGCGGCGAGCCGGCGGTCCGGGTCATCCGTGGACGTGGCCTCCGGGCCTCCCTCGGACGCCCGGTCCCCCGCTCCCCCGTCGGCGGTCGGGTGGCCCGGCACGTCATCCGGCGTGTCGTCCGGCCCGCCGGGACGTGCATCGAGGGGTGCGTCGTCCGGACG
Organism: Dietzia sp. Alg238-R159; assembly: GCF_900537145.1. Taxonomy (NCBI): domain Bacteria; kingdom Bacillati; phylum Actinomycetota; class Actinomycetes; order Mycobacteriales; family Dietziaceae; genus Dietzia; species Dietzia sp. Alg238-R159. Next base: position 120,219 of record NZ_UNRI01000004.1, read on the forward strand.
GTCCCCGGGTACGTCGGTCACCGCGCGGCCCTCCTCACGAACCCTGGCCCGACGGAGCCCGGCCGGCGACGATTCGCGGACCGAGCGTGGTGATGTCCCCCGCCCCGAGGGTGAACACCACGTCGTCGGCCTCGAGCAGCCCGAGCACGGTGGCGAGCGCGGAGTCCAGGTCGGGCACGTGCTGCACGGGGACCGTCACGTGCCGCGCGACGGATCCGCCGTCGATGCCGGGTTCGGGCTGCTCGCGGGCGCCGTAGACGTCGAGCACCACGACCCGGTCGGCCAGTGAGAGCGCCCGGCCGAACTCCTCGGCGAAGATGCGGGTTCGCGAGTACAGGTGCGGCTGGAAGACGGCGACCAGTCGACCGCCGTCCGTCTCGACGATCTCCCTCGCCGCGCCGAGGACCGCCGCGACCTCGGTCGGGTGGTGCGCGTAGTCGTCGTAGACACGCGCGCGCCCGCCTCCGACGACGGCCTCCCCCTTGGGTTCGAATCGTCGTCCCACTCCCCCGAACCCGGACAGACCCGCGAGGAACCCGTCCGTCTCGAACCCGGAGGCGCCGATGCCGCTGGCGGCGATCCCGTCGGCGGCGGTCACCTCGCGCGCGGCGAGCAGGGCGGCGAGGGCGTTGAGCGCCATGTGTTCGCCGGGGGTCCCGACGTGCAGTTCGCCGTGGGGGACACCGTCGAGCATGAGGTCGGCGCGGGTGCCGGCGGAGTCGACGACGATATCCGAGAGTTCGCCCGACACCGGCAGATCGGGGACCGGCCCGTCGGAGGTCCGGTATCCCAGCACGCGGACGCCCGCCGTCGCGGCCCGCCGGGCGCGCTCGGCGGCGCCCTCGTCGTCCAGGCACACCACCAGCGCGCCGGTGGCGGGGATACGGGCGAGGAAGGTGTCGAACACCTCGTAGTAGGCCTCGGCGGTGCCGAAGTGGTCGAGGTGGTCGGGCTCGGCGTTGGTGAGGATGACCACGTCGGGGTCGTAGTGTACGAGCGAGCCGTCGGACTCGTCGGCCTCGGCGACGAACACCGGGTCGCTGCCGCCGCGGGCGTTGGTCCCGAACTGCAGGACGGTGCCGCCCACCGCGAAGGACGGGTCCGAGCCGGCGGCGAGCATGCCGGCGATGAGCATCGACGTCGTCGAGGTCTTGCCGTGCGTGCCACAGACCATGATCGAGCGGCCCGACCGTGCCAGGTGTCCCAGCACCTGCGACCGCGTGACGACGGGGATCCCCGCGGCCCTCGCGGCCGCGAGCTCGGGGTTGTCGGCGGGGATCGCGGCCTTGGAGATCACGACGATCTCCGGCCGTGCACCGTGGGCCCCGAGCGCCTCGGCACTGTGCCCCACCCGCACGATCGCGCCCCGATCGGCCAGGGCCCGCAGGTCGGCCGAGTCGCGGGCATCGCTGCCCGAGACCGCGACGCCGTGATCGAGCAGGATCCGGGCCACCCCGGACATGCCGGCGCCGCCGATCCCGATCATGTGGACGCGGGTGAGGGTGGCGGGGACGTCATCGACGGACGCCGTGGCCGGCGGGACGGACGGGGTCGGCGGGGTCTGGTCGGTCGGCGGGGTCTGGTCGGTCGGCGGGGTCTGGTCGGTCGGCGGGGTCTGGTCGGTCAACGAGGGGCCTTTCCGGCGGCGTCGAGCGCGATCCGCGCCACGACCTCCGCCGTGTCTCGGGAGCCGCCGCTGACTGCGGCGGCGGACATCGAGTCCAGGCGGCCGCGGTCCAGCAGCAGCGGCAGGACCTCGGTCCGCAGGTAGTCGGTGGTCAGTGCGCCGTCCTCCACGAGGAGTGCGGCGCCGCCGGCGACCAGGTCGCGGGCGTTGAGGGCCTGCTCACCGTTGCCGTGCGGGAGCGGGACGAACACAGCGGGCAGTCCGACGGCGGAGACCTCGGCGACGGTGATGGCTCCGGACCGACACAGGATGAGGTCCGCGGCCGCGTAGGCCAGGTCCATCCGGTCGAGGTAGGGCACGGTCACGTACGGGGTGCCGTCGGCGGGCACCCGGGGGGCGTCCGCGACGTTCTTGGGGCCCACGGCGTGGAGGACGCCGACGCCGGCGCGGGAGAACTCCTCGGCGACGCCCGCCATCGCGGTGTTGAGCGAGCGCGCGCCCTGCGAGCCGCCGACCACGAGCAGGGTGGGGGCGTCGGGGTCGAGACCGAAGGCGGCGCGTGCCTCCGCGCGGAGTGCCGCGCGGTCGAGCGTGGCCACCGAACGCCGGACGGGATTGCCCACGACGCGAGCGTCGAGGCCCGAGCCGGTGACGGCGGCCAGCGTGGCGACGGCGAACCGGGCGCCGAGCTTGTTGGCGATGCCGGCGCGGGAGTTGGCCTCGTGGACGATGATCGGGATCCGACGTCGCCCGCCGGCGCCCGTCCGGCCCAGGGGGGCCGCCGCCGCGAGGTAGACCGGCACGCACGCGTAGCCGCCGAACCCGACGACGACGTCCGCCTCGGTGCGACGCAGGACGTCCCGCGCGCCCCGTACCGCCCGGAGCAGTCGGGTCGGCAGTCGGAACAGGTCGCCGCCGATGCTGCGCGGCAGCGGGACGGGGTCCACGAGTTCGAGTGGGACGCCCCGGCGCGGGACCAGCTCGGTCTCGAGCCCGCGCGGCGTGCCCACCGCGGTGACCCGCGCGGTGGGATCGAGGGCGGTGACGGCCTCGCCGACGGCGAGCGCCGGCTCGATGTGACCGGCGGTGCCGCCGCCGACCACCAGGACGGAGGGCCCGCCGGAGCGTGGGGCGCTCATCGCTCCCGTCCCCGGTGGATCGGGCTCGGGCGACCCGCGCCGGGGCTCTGTCGGGAGCCGGCGTCAGGGGCCGGGCGACGCGGCTGGCGACGCTCGGCCTCCCCGCGCACGGGCCGGGCGGTGCGGCCGGTCATCGCGGTGGCGCCGCGACGACGGTCCCGCGCGGCCTCGGCGGGGATGGGCATCGTCTCGTACGCCGGCGGCCTCGGGGTCCCCCGGGGCGGCCGCGGGACGGGGGCGGGCTGGGCCGTACGGCGGGCGCCCGCGGACCTGTCGCGTGGGGCGGGACCGCCGGTCCGCGGCGGCTGCGGCCTGGTCACCGGGTCCCCGAACCGGCGGGTGCCGGCGCTGGACCGTCCGGGCGTGGCGGAGGCCGGGACCGGCCGCTCGGGCGTGTAGGGCCGCGGGTCGGGCAGCGCGAGCCAGCTGCGCCGGCGCCGCGACGGGGAGCTGAGGATCGCGGAGATGGCCTCCGGCTCGTGGCGGGCACAGTTGGCGAGCAGCCCGAGCGAGGTCAGGGTGACGACCGCCGACGTGCCGCCGTTGGAGATCAGGGGCAGCTGCAGACCCGTCACCGGCAGCAGGCCGACCACATACCCGATGTTGATGAAGGCCTGGATGACGATCGTCGCGGTGACGGTGCCGGCGAGCAGGCGCCGGAACGGGTCGACCGACCGCAGCGCGACGCGCATGCCGACCCACCCGAGGGTGAGGTAGAGCGACACGACGACCGCGGCCCCGAACCAGCCCAGTTCCTCGCCGATGATCGCGAAGATGAAGTCGTTGGTGGCCTCGGGCAGGTAGAACCACTTGGCGCTGGACTGCCCCAGCCCGACGCCGAACAATCCGCCGTCGGCCAGCGAGAGCATGCCCTGGTACGACTGGTAGGCCGCGCCCTGGGGGTTGGAGAAATCTCCCCGGAAGGTGTCGAAGTAGGTCCGGATCCGCTCGAAGCGGTAGGCGAACGCCACGGCGAGTACGCCGAACACCACGACGCCGACCGCGATGACCCACACGAAGTGCCGGGTGGGGTACCCGGAGAACCACAGCACACACAGGAAGGCGATGGTCACCGCGGTGGCCATGCCCAGGTCGGGGGCGACGACGACGAGGACCGCCACGACGAGGTAGCCGACCACGGCCGGGAAGAGCAGATCGAGCCAGTACCCCGTTCGCATCCGCTTGGCGACCACCGAGCACGCCCAGAGGATGAAGGCGAACTTGGCGATCTCCGCGGGCTGGATCGAGAACAGCCCCAGGTCGATCCAGCCCTTCGACCCGTTGATCTCGGACCCGACCCCGGGGATCAGCACGGCCACGAGCAGTCCGATCGCGACCAGCAGCAGCGGGAACGCCGCGGCCCGGACCAGCTCGATGCGGACGCGCAGCGCCGTGACGAAGCCGACCCAGCCGATGAGGACGAAGAGCGCCTGGCGCAGGAAGATGTCGAACGGCGTGCCGCCGCCGGAGAAGGCGAGCACGTTGGAGCTGGACAGCACCATGCCCAATCCGATGACGGTGAGCAGGGCGGTGACCACCATGACCACGTGGTACGAGGTCAAGGGCGCGCGATTGATGGCGGCCAGGGGTGCGGCGATACGCCCGAGCAGGTCCGGTCGCGTCTCGGTGTCCGCGCGCTCGTGCTGTGACTTTTCACGCGCCGACTTCTCACGCGCCGGCTTCTCACGCGCCGGCTTCTGGCGCGCTGCCTTGTCGGTTGCCATTGCCCTACCTCCCGGCCACGCGGCCCACGGCGAGGACGAAGCTGCGCCCGCGGTGACCGTAGTCGGTGAACATGTCCATCGACGCGGCCGCGGGGGCGAGCAACACGGTGTCGCCTCCGGTGGCCATCCGTGCGGCCTCGGCGACCGCCCGGTCCATCGTCTGCTGCGGCTCGTCGGGACCCGCGGCATCGTCATCGTCTCCCGAGGCCAGCTCCACGACGGGCACCGCCGGCGCGTGTCGGGCCAATGCCTCGGCGATCCGCCCACGGTCGCGACCGATGAGGACCACGCCGCGCAGCACGCCCGAGACCTCGGCGACCAGCGGCTCCACGTCGGCGCCCTTGAGCAGGCCCCCGGCGATCCACACCATCGTCCCGCCCGCGAGCAGCGAGGTCCGGGCGGCGTGGGGGTTGGTGGCCTTCGAGTCGTCCACGTAGGCGACCCCGTCGATCGTGTCGACCGGCTCCGCGCGATGGGCGCCCACGGTGAAGCCCCGCAGGGCCTCGGCCACGTGCTCGGGTCGCGCGCCCACGGAGAGGGCGACGGCCGAGGCGGCGAGCGCGTCGAGCACGCCCGCGGGCCCGGCCGGGCGGACGTCCCCGGCGGGCAGCAGCGCCACCTCGTCGTCGTCGTCCTCGTCACCACCGCCGATCCGCGCGGTGAGAACGCCGTCGACCACGCCGCACTCCCCCGGACCGGGCGCACCGAGGCGCACCCCGATCGCGGTCGGGGCGGGCGCGGCGGCGAGCAGGCGCGCGGCGATCTCGTCGTCGGCGCCGGCCACGGCCACCCGGCCGGTGAGGACACGAGCCTTGGCGTCGGCGTAGGCCTGCATGGAGCCGTGCCAGTCGAGGTGGTCCTCGGCGACGTTGAGCACCACCCCGACGTCCGGGCGGCAGCTCGGCGCCCAGTGCAGCTGGAAGCTGGACAGCTCGGCCGCCAGCACGTCGACCCGGGGCTCGGCCAGCAGGACGTCCGTCACCGGCAGCCCGATGTTCCCGCAGGCGCGCGCGGCCATCCCGGACTCCAGGCAGATGGCCTCGAGCATCGAGGTGGTGGTGGTCTTGCCGTTGGTGCCGGTCACCGCGAGCCAGGTGCGTCGCGGCCCGAACAGTTCAGCGGCGTCGGCGCGCCAGGCCAGTTCGACATCACCCCACACCGGCACCCCGGCGTCGGCGGCGGCCAGCAGCAGCGGCGAGTCCGGCCGCCAACCGGGGCTCGTGATGACGAGGTCGACACGGCCCGGACCATCGGATCCGTCGAGGAGCTCGGCCGCGCGGTCGAGGTCGACGCCCGCACATCCGATGTCGTCCGGCAGCGCCTCGCGGAGTCGTGAGATGGCCTCGGGACGGGAGTCGGCGACGATCGGCTCGGCGCCCAGCGCGTGGAGGATGCGGACCGCGCCCGGGCCGGACACGCCCGCGCCCAGGACCAGCACGCGGGAGCCGGTCAGCTCGCGCACGTCGGGACCGGCGCCGGCCGCCGTGCCGGCGGTACCTGCGGTGTGGGTCGTGTCGGTCATGTCGGTCATCCCGTCGAGCTCGCGAGCCAGTCGCCGTAGAACAGGGCGATCGCCAGACCACAGGAGATCGCGACGAGCAGCCAGAACCGGATGGTCACCGTGGTCTCGGCCCAGCCGCCGTTCTCGAAGTGGTGGTGGATGGGGGTCATGCGGAACGGCCGACGGCCCGTGGTGCGGAACGCGGCCACCTGGATGAGCACGGAGACGAACTCGATGACGAACACCGCGCCCACGACCACCATGAGCAGCTCGGTGCGAGAGACCACGGACACGCCCGCGACGATGCCGCCGAGGAACATCGACCCGGTGTCCCCCATGAAGATCTTGGCGGGGGCCGCGTTCCACCACAGGAAGCCCAGGCAGGCGCCGAGCGCCGCCGAGCAGACCACCGCGATGTCGAGGGGGTCACGGACCTGGTAGCAGCCGGACAGGTCGACGCCCTCCGCGGTGGAGAAGCAGGAGTAGCGGAACTGCCAGAAGGTGAACACCACGTAGGTGCCCATCACCATCGCCATGGAGCCGGCGGCGAGGCCGTCCAGGCCGTCGGTGAAGTTGACGGCGTTGGACCAGCCGTAGACGAGGACGACGATGAAGACGAGGAAGACGACGACGGGGAAGCTCACCGCGACGAAGTCCCGCACGTAGCTCAATGACGTGCTGGCGGGGGTGAGCCCGTCGTTGTTGCGGAACTGCAGCACGAGGATGCCGAACGCGAGGGCCGCGAGCACCTGGCCGGCGGTCTTGGACAGGATGCCCAGGCCCTTGTTGTGGCGCTTGAAGACCTTGAGTCCGTCGTCGACCATCCCCACCACCGCCAGCGCGGTGGCCAGGCCGAGCACGAGCACGCCCGAGGCGGTGAACCCGCCCCCGCCGACCGTGACCTGGCCGATCACCCCGGCGACGATGTATCCGAGCCACACCGCGGCGAGGATCGCGACGCCACCCATGTTGGGCGTGCCGCGCTTGCTCATGTGGGACTGCGGTCCCTCGAGACGGATCTCCTGGCCGTAGCCCTTGCGCCGGAAGTAGATGATGAGCAGGGGTGTGAGGAAGATGCTCACGACGAAGGCGACGATGCCTGCGATCATGATCTGGGTCATGACTGGTTCTCCTCACCACGCGACGCGAGCAGGTGCTCGGCGACGCTCCACAAACCGACGGCAGCAGAGGCCTTAACCAGGACGATGTCGCCCGGCTCCACGCGCTCGTCCAGGATCGCCACGGCCTCCTCGGCGGTGGCGACGTGCTCCGCCTCGGAACCCCACGAGCCCTCCTGGATCGCGCCCTGGAACAGCGCACGCTGGGGGCGGCCCAGGCCCACGACCACGAGCTGGGACACGTCCAGGCGGACGAGGAAACGCCCGAGCAGGTCGTGCTCGGTGACCGCGTCCTCGCCGAGTTCGGCCATCTCCCCCAGCACCGCCCAGGTCCGCCGGTGGCCGCCGCCGGAGCGGGCCATGACGGCCAGGGACTTCAGCGCGGCCCGCATCGAATCGGGGTTGGCGTTGTACGAGTCGTTGATGACGGTGACGCCGTCGGCGGTCATCCGTACGTCCATCCGGCGTACGGAGGCGGCCTCCGCGGTCCCCAGGGCCGCGGCCACCTGCTCGACCGACATCCCGCACGCGAGACCCACCGCGGCCGCCGACAGGGCGTTGCCCACCTGGTGCTCCCCGTGCACACGGAGCGCCACATCGGCCTCACCCCGCGGGGTGACCAGACGGAAGGAGGCGCGTACCTCGTCGTCGAGCCGTACCCGCTCCGCACGGACGTCCGCGGCTCCCTCCACCCCCACGGAGACCACCTCGGCGGCGGTGCGTGCGGCCATGGTCCGGACCCGCTCGTCGTCGGCGTTGAGGACGGCCACCCCGCCGTGGGCGGCGTCCGGGAGGGCCTCGACGAGTTCGCCCTTGGTGGCGGCGATGAGCTCTCGCGAGCCGAACTCGCCGAGGTGTGCGGTGCCGACGTTGAGCACGACGCCGATCCGGGGCGGTGCCAGGGCCGCCAGCTCGCGGATGTTCCCGGGCGCACGGGCACTGAGTTCCAGGACGAGGAAGTCGGTGCCGGAGTCGGCGCGCAGCGCGGTCCAGGGGTGCCCGATCTCGTTGTTGAACGATCCGGGTGGCGCGACGACCGTGCCGGCCGCGGACAGCACGGCGCCGATGAGGTCCTTGGTGCTGGTCTTGCCGGACGAACCGGTCACCCCCACCACGACCAGACCGTGGTCGGCGACCAGCCGGTCGACACTCGCGCGGGCGAGGGCGCCGAGCGCGGCGAGCACCGACGCGCCGGAGCCGTCCGTGTCCGCGGCGAGCGCCATGGCGTTGGTCTGCCTCCGGTCGACCGCGGGCACGACGATCTGCGCGCCGTCCGCCCCGTCCACCTCGTGGGCGACGAGTGCCGCGGCGGCCCCGGCGTCGAGGGCGCGGGCGACGTAGTCGTGACCGTCGACGCGCTCCCCGGGCAGGGCCAGGAACAGCCCGCCCTCCCCGATCCGGCGGGAGTCGAACTCCACGGAACCGGTGACGGCCGACGCGGGGTCTCCACCGACCAACCGACCGCCGACTATCCCGGCGATCTCGCCGAGGGTGAGGTCGATCATGGTGCGTTGTCCTCCGTCTCGCCCGTGGGGGCGGCGTATCCGAGTCGTCTGATGAGTTCTTCGGCGGCTCTGGTGCGGTCGTCGAACGGGAACACGGTCCCGTTCCTCTCCTGACCGGTCTCGTGGCCCTTGCCGGCGATCACGACGACGTCCCCGGTGCGGGCCCAGTCGATCGCCGTGGCGATCGCCGCTCCCCGGTCACCGACCTCCTCGATCAGGGTGTCGTCACCGGCGGCGGACTCGGCGCCCGCGAGGACCGCCGCGCGGATCTCGGCCGGGTCCTCGCTGCGCGGGTTGTCGTCGGTGACCACGACCAGGTCGGCGACCTCGGCGGCGGCGGCGCCCATGAGCGGGCGTTTACCCGGATCGCGGTCGCCACCGGCACCGAGGACCACGGCGATGCGGCCCTCGGTCTGCGCGCGGACGGACCGGAGCACCGCCGCGACCGCGCCGGGCTTGTGGGCGTAGTCGACGAGCACCCGGAAGTCCTGGCCCCGCTCGACGGGCTCGAGCCGTCCGGGGACCCGGACGCGGGCCAGACCGGCCGCCGCGCCTGCCACGTCCGAACCGAGGGCATCGACGACCGCCAGGGCCACCAGTGCGTTGGCGACGTTGAACCGGCCGAGCAGCGGTAGTTCGACGTCGGCGGTCAGCCCGCGGGGGCCGTGCACGGTGAAGGTCTGGGTGCCGCGCTCGGTGGTCGCGGACTCCCCCGCCGTCCAGTCCGCGTCGGCCCCGGGTTCGGCGGAGACCGTGACCGCGTCCGGCCGCATCCCGAGCAGTCTCCGGCCCCAGTCGTCGTCCACCACGACGACGGCCCGCTCGGCGGGGCGGACCGCGGACCCCGGGTCGGCCTCGGCGTCGAACAGCCGGCACTTGGCACGGAAGTAGTCGTCCATGCTCGGATGGAAATCCAGGTGGTCCTGGGTCAGGTTGAGGAAGGCACCCACGGCGAACCTGGTGCCGTCCACGCGCCCGAGCCGCAGGGCGTGGCTGGAGACCTCGGCCGCGACCGCGCGGGCCCCCTCATCCCTCATCCGGGCCAGGAGGGCCTGGAACTCGGGGGCCTCGGGGGTCGTGAGGCGACTCGGCAGCGCCCGACCGTCGACCCGGCTCCCGGTGGTGCCGATGAGGCCCGCGACATGGCCGCCGCCTTCGAGCGCGGCTTCGACGAGGTAGGAGGTGGTGGTCTTGCCGGACGTCCCGGTGATCCCCACGACGTCGAGGGCGGCGGAGGGGTCTCCCGCGACCGCCGCGGACACCGCGCCGAGGACGGATCGGGGGTCCGGATGCACGAGGACGGGGACCCGGTCGGCCACGGCGGCCATCATCTCGAGCCCCTCGGGGTCGGTGAGCACGGCGTCGGCGCCCGCCTCGATCGCGGTGGCACCGAACGAGGCGCCGTGGACCCGCGTGCCGGGCAGTGCCGCGAAGAGGATCCCGGGGCCGCAGTCCTGTGCGCGGATCGTTGCACCCACGAGGTCGTCACCACCCCGGGTCCTGTCGCCGAGAAGGGTGGCCCGCACCGCGTCTGCCAGCTCTCGCGCTGTCGTCATCGCCTGTCCTCGCCCCGCCTTCCTTGCTCGCTACCCTCCCGTGAACCCGCTACACGCTACCCTGCCGGGCGCTGATCACCGCGCCTGCAGGACCAGTTCCGGCGCGGGGGCGGACGGCGGGATGTTGTCGCGATTGACCAGCCACGATGCGATGTCGTGGAAGAGCGGGGCCGCGGAGGCCCCGAGCACGCCGCGCGAGGGGGCGTCGAGCATGATCGCGATCACATACCGTGGGTCGTCGGCGGGCAGGATGCCGGAGAAGGTGATCCAGTAGCGCGAGTTGGAGTAGCAGGAGCACCCGGGGTCGATCTGCTGCGCGGTGCCGGTCTTGCCACTGATCTGGTAGCCGGCGACCGCGGCCTGCGGGCCGGTGCCCCCGGACTGCACGACCGAGCGGAACATGTCCCGCACCGTGCGGGCGGTCTCGGTGCTGATGACCCGCTCACCTTCGGGACGCTCGGTCTCGGTGCGCTCGCCGTCGGGGCCGACGCGCTCGGCGACGATCCGCGGCGGCACGCGGACACCGTCGTTGGCGATGGTCTGGTAAATGCCCGCCATCTGCAGGGTGGTCATGGACAGGCCCTGCCCGATGGGCAGGTTGGCGAAGGTGCCGCCCTGCCAGTTCTGCAGGTCGGGCACCAGACCCTCGGACTCCCCGGCGAGTTCGATCCCCGAGCGCTGGCCGAGGCCGAACTTGTCGAGGTACTCGGAGAACGGCTCCTTGCCCACCCGCTGGGCGAGCATGAGTGTGCCGACGTTGGAGGACTTCCCGAAGATGCCGGTGGTGGTGTACGGGGTGGGGCCGTGCTGCCACGCGTCGGAGACGGTGACACCTTCCATGCGGATGCTGCCGTCCACGGAGTGGACCTCGTTCGGATCGGTCAGCCCCGCCTCGATCGCGGCGGCGGCGGTGATGATCTTCTGCACGGAGCCCGGTTCGAACGGCGAGGTGATCGCCGGGTTGCCCAGGTCCGCCCCCCGCTCGAGCTCGGCAGCGACCCCGACGGCCGGGTTGAACGTGTTGTCGTTGGCCATCGCGCGGACCTCACCGGTGCGCGCATCGAGCACGACGGCGGACGCGGTCTCGGCTCCGGAGGTGTCCTTGGCGGTCTGGATGGCCTTCTGCACGTGCCACTGCAGGTCCGCGTCCAGGGTGAGGCGGATGGTGTCGCCGTCGCGCGGCTCGGTCACGTTGCGCAGGGTGCCCGGGATGACGGTGTTGTCCTGGGCCCGGTCGAACGTCTGCCGCCCGTCCTCCCCGTCCAGTTCGTCGTTGAAGTGTGCCTCGATGCCCTGGAGCCCGATCAGCTTGCCCTCGTCGCTCTTCGTCGTCGCACCGACGACGTTCGCGGCGAGCGCGCCCCCCGGGTACTCACGGATGTCGACCCGCTCGGCCCCGATCATGGGGTAATCGCGGGTGATGGCGTTGGCCAGCGTGACGTCGACGTTGCGGACGAGATAGGTGAAGCCACCCTCCGAGGTGAGTTTGGCCTCGATCTCGTCGCGGTCGACGGCGTCACCGAGCACGGTCTCGAACTCGTCGGCGATCTCCTCGACCAGTTCGTCCCAGGTGGGCTTGGTGCTGTCGAGCTCCCGTCGCACCTCGGCGTTGCGCTGTTCGACCAGCGGCTGGATCGACAGATCGCGGGCCTCGCGGGTGAACGCGATGGGGTCGCCGTTGAGGTCGACGATCGCTCCCCGCGTGGCGGGCAGGACCTCGTGGACCTGGCGTTGGCTCTCGGCGCGGGCCGCGAGCTCCGTTCCCCCGAGGGTCTGCACCCAGAAGAGCTTGACGAGCGCGATGACCATGATCATCGCGAAGGCGGAGCGCATGAAGGTGAAGCGTCGCTCGGTCGCCGAGGCGGTGAGGACCCTGCCGAACCGGTTCGGTGGCCGTCCGGCTCCCGGCGCGGTGCCGCGCGGGGCGCCCGAGGGGACCCGGGCGCCCGTTCCCGGGCTGCGTCGTTCGGTCATCTCCAGCGGGCCTTTCGGGGTTCGGGTGTCTAGAAGAGCGGTCCGGGCACCGGGGCGAGGGTCGCGGCGTCCTCACCGGGCGGTGCCGGAGCCGGCGGGACGAGGTCGGGCGCGGGGTCCGCCTGTGGGGCGGGAGCCGGTGGGGCGGACTCGACCATGGCGGGCGGTGGGGTGACCGGGGACGGAGGGGCTGCGAGGGGCGGATAGGGAACGGGGGCGACCCCGCGGGGCGTGCGGTCCTGGGGCGCCTGCGCGGGCGGGGCGTCGAATCCGTCCCGGTCGGACGACCTCGACGGTCCGGACGCTACCGGAGCGGGCTGCAGAGGTTTGATCGGCGCGCCGAGCTTCGCCTCGGGCTCGCCGACGATCTCGAGCACGCCGTCCGATCCCCTGGTCAGGATGGGTGCGCTGGCGACTCCGACCATGCCGAGCTTCTCCGCGCGCTGCGCCAGCACCTCGGCGGACCGGGCGCGTTCGTTGGACGCCTGCAGAGCTTCCATCCGTTCCACCAACTCCACATTGGCGTCGCGGGCGTTCTTGAGGTCGTAGGTGTCCTGGGTGGTCTGCGCGGACAGCAGGAGGGTGCCGCCCACCCCCGCGCCGATGAGAAGGAGGAGGACGACGACGAAGGGAACCCTCGCGGCGAGCTCGGCGGGACTCAGACGTTCCGCCGGGACGACCACGGTCCGGCGGCCGCGAACCGAGCGGGTGACGGGCTTGCGTCGGAGGCCGACGGGCCGTCCCGCGGGTGCGGGCGCGTCGGCACCCGGTGTCGTCGCCGGGCGGGTGTCGAGCCCGCCGGCGGTGCCGGGCGTGTCGATCGTGCTCGTCATGGGGTTCTCCCGTCGATACGCCGGACACACCGCACCCGCACCGAGGCCGAGCGCGGGTTGTGGTCGATCTCCTCCTGTGAGGCCTTCTCCGCTCCCCGGGTGATCGCCTCGAACTCGGGGCCGTGACCGGGGAGCTCCACGGGCAGGCCCGCCGGAGTCCGCGATGCGGTCCGCGTGGCCAGCTCGCGTTTGACGATCTTGTCCTCGAGGGAGTGGTAGGACATGAACACCGCACGGCCGCCGAGGCGGAGCAGGTCCAGGTATCCGGGCACCGCGTTCTCCACGGCCTCCAGCTCGGCGTTGACCTCGATGCGCAGGGCCTGGAACACGCGTTTGCCCGGGTGTCCGCCGGTCCGGCGGGCACCTTGCGGGATGGTGTCGTAGAGCAGCTCGACGAGTTGGGAGCTGGTCACGACGGGGTCGGTGTCCCGGCGGCGGACGATCGCTGCGGCGATCTGTCGCGCGAATCGCTCCTCGCCGTAGACGCGCAGGACGCGGGCGAGGTCGTCACGCGGGTACTCGGCCAGGATGTCGGCCGCGGTGGGGCCGGTGGTGGGGTCCATCCTCATGTCGAGCGGGGAGTCGACGGAGTACGCGAAACCTCGCTCGGCCACATCGAGCTGCATGGAGGAGACACCGAAGTCGAGCAGGATCCCGTCGATCGCGGGGCCCGCCTCGTCCCGGGACTCCCCGGGGAGGGCCGCCACGACGCGGTCGAAATCGTCGAAGCGGGCGTGAACCGGCGTGAACCGGTCGCGGTAGGCCGTGAGGCGACGGGTCGCCATCTCGAGGGCCTCGGGGTCACGGTCGACGCCGAGGATGCGCAGCTCACCGAACTCGGCCAGCAGGTGGGAGGAATGCCCCCCGAGCCCGAGGGTCCCGTCCACGATCACGGGGACGCGGCCGTCCTGCGCGGCCGCCTCGACGACGGGCCGGAAGAACTCGATGGTCCGCTCGAGGAAGACGGGTATGTGCCCGGAGCGCGTGGCGTCGCGGTCGGCGTCGGACTCGTCTGCCATCTCGCCTCCTCGCGTCCGGAAGTCGTCGGTGCTCCGGTTGTGGTGGAGCCCCCTGGTCCCCGTCCGGTACCCACCTGGCGTTGGGGAAGTACGTCAGGGTGGTGCCGGGCAGGGGCCGGGGGGCTCCGTCCGTCGTGCTCTCGCTTGCTCGTGTCCGTCCTCTCCCCGGATCAGAATTCGATCCCGAGCGAGGTGCCCTCCATCTCGGAGAACACGGGTAGGTTCTCCTCGCTGTAGCGGTCCCACGCCTCGGCGTCCCAGACCTCGAGACGCTCCCCGAGGCCGTTGACGACGCAGTCCTTGTCCAGACCCGCGTAGCTCCGCTGACTCGCCGGGATGGAGATCCGTCCCTGCGAGTCCAGTTGTTGGACTTCCGCGCCGCTCACCAGGAGCCGGAAGAACGCCATGTGCCTCTCGCTGAGGTTGGCGGTCGGCCGGACCTTTCTGACCAGCGCGTCGAACTCGTCCTCAGGGAAAACCGAGAGCGTGTTGGTGAACCACCCACACACCACCACCCCGTCCGCCAGGCCTGGCCTGAATCTGGCGGGGATCGTCAGCCGCCCCTTGTCGTCGAGCTTGGGACGGTGTGTCCCGTACCCGACGAAGGCTCGTTCACGTCCGGAGTCGACGAGATCGGTGTCGGTCACCCGCCACCTCCTGGGGTCCAGGCCCATCGAGCTCCTTGCGTGCCCCACTCTACCCCACAACGCCCCACAAACAAGGCCTGCGCCCCACTTCGCCCCACCGCCTCGCGTCACCGCAGTTCAGTGGCCATAGGGACCCTGCCGTCGCCGTCCCGACACCGGATCAACAGCCCGGAGGGAGCCCACTTCCGCGAGTCTTTTGGGACTCATGTGACTCGAGACGACTCACGTGGCAGCCGAGCCGGCCCCTGTGGGGAGATGTGGGGAGGAGGGGTGGGGCGTGGTGGGGAGCACGGGTGGGGCGTGGTGGGGAGGAAGGACGGAGCGCCGGCATCTCGGCGGGGACGGACGTTCCGGGTCGCGATGGGCTCTGGGCTGCCGGCCCGAGAGCGTCAGACAAATGGACGAAGGGGTGAGCGCGTGTGCGCTCACCCCTTCGTCGAAAGGCCGTGGGACGGGCCGGTCAGGGCTCCTGGTCGAACCGTCGGCGGAAGCGGTCCTCCATGCGGGAGGAGTAGTTCCGCCCGTCGGCGGGCTTGGCCGATGTCCGCCCGGTGCCGGGGACCCGGGGTCCGCCGGTGCCCTTGGCGCCGGCGGCGCCGTGCGACGGCGTGGACCGCAGCGCGAGGACACCCGCCGCGAACATCACCAGGAACCCGACGAGACTCAGTACCGGGAAGCCGCCGGGCTTGAAGTCGAGGGCGAGCCCGCCGATCAGAAGCGCCACACCGAGGATCGCCAGCGCGACCACCAGGCCCGCCGGACGACGAGCACCGGTCGCACCGGTCTTTCGGACAGACGACGCGAACTTCGGGTCGTCGGCGTAGAGCGCGCTCTCGATTTCCTTGAGCATGCGCTGCTCGTGCTCGGACAGGGGCACTTCGACCTCCTTCAGATGCTCGTGACGAACGAGCGCGGCCGGCTCGGTCGGTTCGCACCAACCGTGGATGGGGATCAGCCGGTCAGGGTTCCCCCCATCATACGAGGGCAACGCGGCGGGTACCACCGGGATTCCCCTCTGACACCTGAGGATTCCCCCGTCTCACCGCCCGGCTCCTCAGGCGGCGGGGCCGAGGACCCCCAACCGCTCGTCCACCAGGTCGAGAAACCGTCCCACCGCCCACAGGAAATCGTCCGCCATCCGATCCGAGACCGTACGCGGGAGCCCGTCCTCGACCGCCGCCGCCAGAGCGGAGTACCCACTGAAGGCGGTCGCCCACCGCTCCAGCTCCGGCACCTCCGCCGCGAGCCGGTGCCAGACGTCCGCGGGACCGCGCCGCCGCGGCCCGGGGGCCAGCAGGGCCCCGGCCGCGTACCTCGCGGCGCGGTACGACTCGAGGAACCGCTCGGAGGGAGCAGCGGCGGCGATCGCGCGCCCACGGTGCAGCTCCGCACGGCTCGCCCGTCCGAGGGTTCCCACCGCTCCCCCGCCGGCCGTCCGCATCCTGTTCCTGGTGTCCATCTCTCCTGCACCTCCCCTTCTGCGCGCACGGTATCGCCGGGGTACGACACATCCGGACGCCCCGTATCCGCGCCCGTGATCAAATGGGGTGGATGGACACCGTGATCACCCGGCTCGACGCAGCCGACTTCCGAGACCGACTGCCCGAGGCTCTGGGGGTCTACGTCGACGCCATGGGCTACCCGCCGCAGGTGGTCCGCTCCCGGGCCGCGGCGTGGATGGAGCACAGCTACCGGGACGGCTGGTCGGGTGTGGCCGCGTTCGAGGCCCCGCACCGACGCCTGCTCGGTCAGACCCGGGGGCAGCTCGTCGCCATCTGCTACGGCTATCACGGCGCTCCCGGGCAGTGGTGGTACGACCAGGTCTCCCGGGGACTGCGGGACCGGGACCGTGAGCTCCCGCCCGACTACGTGGAACTGACCGAGCTGCACGTCTCGCCGGGACTGCAGGGGCGCGGCATCGGCGCGACCCTCGTCAGGACGTTCCTGGCCGACCGGCCGGAGAGCACGGTGCTGCTGTCGACCCCGGAGGTCGACGGCGAGGACAACGCGGCCTGGCGCCTGTACCGGTCGTTGGGGTTCACCGATGTGCTGCGTTCGTATCGGTTCCAGGGGGACGCGAGACCGTTCGCCGTCCTGGCCCGATCGCTACCGCTCGCCGGGAACGGAGATCGGACGTGACCCCCCGGCATGACGTGGTGGTGGTCGGCTCCGGCCACAACGGACTGGTGTGCGCCGCCTATCTCGCCCGCGCCGGGCTCGACGTGCACGTGGTCGAACGGGACACGGTGATCGGCGGCGCCACGTCGACGGTCGAACGGTACCCGGGCCACCGCACCGACCGCGGGTCCTCGGCACATCTGATGATCCGCCACACCGGGATCCCGGAAGAGCTCGGGCTGGAGGCCCACGGACTGCGCTACGTGGACTGCGACCCGTGGGGCTTCGCGCCCGCCCCGCCGAGATCCGACGCGCCACCGATCGTCTTCCACCGTGACCTCGACGCCACGTGCGCCAGCATCGCCGCGGCCTGCGGTGAGGCCGACGCCGGCGCGTACCGGGAGTTCGTCCGCCGGTGGGACGTCCTGGCGGGACGGATGATGAAGGGGTTCGCGGTCCGCCCCACCGCCCCGGGTCTCGGTTCGGCGTTCCTCGGGGCCGACGACCTGCGCGATCCGTTCGGCGCGGTCCAGACCTTCCTGTCCTCCGGTGACGCGCTGCTGGACGCGATGTTCACCTCGGAGCGCCTCAAGGCGGCACTGTCGTGGTTCGGCGCGCAGTCGGGACCGCCGATGTCCCACCCCGCCACAGCCCCCATGATCGGGTTCGCCGCCCTGATGCACCGGATCCCGCCGGGGCGCGCGATCGGCGGTTCGGGCGCGCTCGCGGAGTCCCTCTCGGCCGCCGTCCGGGCGCACGGGGGGACGGTCACCGCAGGTGCCGGGGCCACCTCGATCCGGCGCTCCGGTTCGGGGTGGCGCGTCGACACCGAGGGCGGACGATCCCTGTACTGCTCGGCCGTCGTCGCCGCCTGCCACGTCCACACGACCCTGGACCTCCTCGCCGGCGAACTCCCGGCGGCGACGCTGGACGGGTGGCGGCGGCGGATCAGGCCCGGTTTCGGACTGGGGATGGCCGTCAGACTCGGGACCGATGCACTGCCCACGTATCCCGGCGTACCCACGAGCACCAGCGCCCACGGCCTGCAACTGCTCGTCACGGACCGACGGCACCTCGATCGCCGCTACGGCGTCGCCGCCGCGGGCGGCCTCGACGCCGATCCCGCCGTCCTGGCGATGAGCTTCAGCGCGCTCGACCCCTCGCTGGCTCCGGAGGGCCGCCACGAGCTGACACTGTGGTCACAGTGGCACCCGCGCCACCTGGCCGACGGCCGTGGCTGGTCGGAGGAGGGCGCCGCGGAGGCCGACCGGATCATCGCCGTCGCGGACCGCTTCGCGCCGGGGTTGGCCGACTCGATCGTCCACCGTCACGTCCAGACCCCCGAGGACCTGGAGACCGAACTCGGGCTGATCGGCGGGAACGTCATGCACGTGGAGATGTCCCTCGACCAGATGCTGCCGATGCGTCCCCACCCCGATCTGCGCGGTCACGCCGTGCCCGGGGCCGACGGCGTGTTCCTGGCGGGGGCCTCGACCCACCCCGGTGGCGGTGTGATCGGGACCAGCGGCAGGACGGTGGCGCGGCTCGTGACCCGCCGACTCGGCAGGTCGGCGCGGCGACGGCGGGGATCACGGGCACAATGACCGCCGTGACCCCGCCCCATCCGACAGCGAACGCCCCCACGAGCAGTGGCCGCTCCCGACTGCCCCGGCGACTGGCGGGCCTCACGGCCCTGGCCACCCTCCTGGTGCTCCTGTCCGGGTGCCTCCAGCTGAACGCCCAGATGAGCGTCCGCAAGGACGACACCGTCTCCGGCCGGATCCTCGTGGCGGGTGACCAGCCCGCTCAGGCGGCCGCGCTCGACCGGATCACCACGCCGTCCGGGCTCGAGCAGAAGGTGCGCATCACCCCCTACTCAGCGGACGGTTTCACCGGCCGCGAGATCTACTTCACCCAGTTGACGTTCGCGGAGGTCGACACCCTCACCCTCGCGATCGACATCGAGGGGGCACGGCCGTACAGCCTGGGCTTCCGCCGCAGCGGCGACACGGTGTCGTTCAGCGGATCGGTGGACCTGTCCCTGCTGCCCGCCGACCGCGCCGAGACGGCGACCACCCGGGTCGACCTGACCTTCCCCAACCGCATCAAGGAGACCAACGGCACCATCGGGGCCGGCAACTCCGTCAGCTGGTCCCCGGCTCCGGGGTCCATCACGCGGATGCAGGCCTCGTCGTCGTATCCCGACCCGGCCGCACGTGGGTTCGCGGTGTGGATGATCGTCGGGATCGGCGCCGCCCTGCTGGTGTCCATCGGGACGATCCTGGCCGCCCGGACGTCCAGGGCCCGTGCCGACCGGCTGGTGCGCTGACCCGAGCCGCACCCCCACCGGGGCGGATCAGATCCTGCCGGCCGCCACCCCGGGGGCGGGGGCCATCGACAGGTTGGTGAGGACCTCGTGGGTGGCCTTGGAGAAGTTCAGGGTGTTGAAGTGCAGGCACGGGACACCCTCGGCGATCAGTCGCTCGCACATGCGGGTGGTGAGATCGATCCCGACCTCACGGACCGCCGCCCGGTTCTCCTCGGGCCCGTCCCCGGCCGCGGTCCGGAGCCGCTCGGCCAGGTCGTCGGGCAGGGCGCAGCCCGAGAGCTCGACCATCCGCTGGACCTGCCGCAGACTCGTGACCGGCATGAGTCCGGGGATGATGGGCTTGGCGCCCTGCTCCGGGTCGGCGGCGACGGCGCGATCCCTCAGGCGCAGGTAGTGCTCCACGTCCCAGAACATCTGGGTGATCGAGTACTCGGCGCCGGCCCGGAGCTTGTTCACCAGGATCTCGGAGTCGTGCTCGAGGTCCCGGGCCCGGTAGTGCCCCTCGGGGAAGGACGCCACCCCGACGTGGAAGCCCCCCACCTCGTGGATCAGACGGACGAGCTCCTCGGCGTAGTGCAGCCCCTCCGGGTGAGCCGTCCACTCGCCCAGCGGGTCCCCGGGCGGGTCCCCGCGCAGGGCGAGGATGTTGGACACCCCGACCTCGCCGTACATGCGGATCATGTCGGTGAGTTCGGCGACCGTGTGGTCCACCGCCGTCAGGTGCGCGATCGGCAGCAGGTCGGTCTCACGGACGAGCCGCTCGACGACCCGGACGGTCCGGTCCCGCGTGGATCCGCCGGCCCCGTAGGTGACCGAGACGAACGCCGCCCCGAGGTCGGAGAACACGGTGGCGGCGCGCCAGAGTCGGTCCTCGGCGGCCTCGTCTCGCGGCGGGTAGAACTCGACGGAGAACGGAACCCTCGGGGTGGTCGACGTCGCGATCCGCTCCACGATGCTCGGGTGCCGGCCGCCGTCCGTCGGGTCGGAGTCGGGTAGCTGGGTCACCCGACCAGGGTAGCCCGACGCGCACCACGTCCGGCCGCCGCCCGACGACTAGGATCGTCGGCGACGAGGGCGGCCGGACACCGGCGCCCGGAAGGGATGGTGCCCGTGGTCTCGGCGACTCGCCCCGACGACGGAGAACGCGTCCTCGACGCGCTCCGCCGACTCATCGACGAACGGCGCACGGTCGTGGCGGGGATAGACGAGCGGGTCGACCGCCTGGCCGGCCTGCTCTCCGACTTCGTCCTCGACGGCGGCAAACGGATGCGACCGCGGTTCGCCCTGGCCGGCTGGGCCGCCGCGAGCGACACGGACGCTCCCGCCCCGGACGAGGTCGTCACCGCCTGCGCCGCCCTCGAGCTGATCCAGGCCTGTGCGCTGGTCCACGACGACATCGTGGACGCCTCGGACACCCGGCGAGGCCGCCCCACCGTCCACCGGACGATCGAGGCCGCGCACTGCAACGAGGGTTGGGACGGGGACGCGGCCCGCTACGGCGTCTCCCAGGCCATCCTCGTGGGCGACCTGGCCCTGACGTGGGCCGACGAGATGTTCGTGACCTCCGGGGTACCCCCCGAGGCCCTGGCCCGCGCGCTGGGTCCCTGGTACGCCATGAAGACAGAGGTCCTGTCGGGGCAGATGCTTGACATCCTCGCCGAGGCCTCGGGCGCCACAGACGAGCTCACCCCGGCCCGGGTGAACCGCTTCAAGACCGCGGCCTACACGGTGGAGCGGCCACTGCACATCGGCGCCGAGCTGGCGGGTGCCGGGGCGGAGACCGTCTCGGCCCTGCGGGAGTTCGGGGTGGCCGTGGGCCAGGCGTTCCAGTTGCGGGACGACATGCTGGGCGTGTTCGGCGACCCGGAGGTCACCGGCAAGCCCTCCGGGGACGACCTGCGGGAGGGCAAGCGCACCCTGCTGCTCGCCCGTGCGACCGCCCTCGCCCCCCGCCCGGACGCCGAGTTCCTCCTCGGCGTCCTCGGGACGCAACCCGACGCGGCCACGCTCGAACGCGCGCGCAGCATTCTCGTGGAATCCGGTGCCGTGGTCTCGGTGGAGGCCGAGATCGACGCGTTGACCACCCGCGCCCTGGACGCCGTGGCCTCCGACGCGATCAGCGACCACGGGCGGGACACGCTGCGGGCACTGGCGGAGGCCGCGACCCGCAGGCGGGCTTGATCCGTGCAGGGAGCGACCGGACCCCGGCCGGAGACGACCACCTCGTCGTCGTCACCATTGTCGTCATCACCGCCGTCATCACCGCCGTCGTCACCGTCATCATCACCGTCGCCGTCGACACCATCGTCGCGGATCCGCCGGGCGACCACCGCGACGACCGCCTCGGCCCGCGCCGCCCTGAACGGCCCCTCCGGTCCGGCACTGTGGCGCGGCGTCCTCGGCTCGGTCCTGCTCACCATCGCCGGATTCGGCGCGGGCGCCCTGCCCGTGGACGGCGGCGTCGCGGTCGCGGTGGGGCTGCCCGGGTACACGTTCGGCCACGGTGAGGCCCTCGCCCTCATCCTCTGCTGGGCGGGCGTCGCGCTGCTGGTCACCTCGTGGCTCGCGCTCGGCCCCCGAGCGGTCTCGGGCCGCCTCCCCACCCGGGACGCCGTGTGGGCCACGGCCCTGTGGTCGGCGCCGATGCTGCCCGCGGTCCCCCTGTTCAGCCGCGACGCCTGGTCCTACCTGGCGCAGGGCGCCATGAGCGCCGCGGGAGTGGACCCGTACCACCACGGACCGGAGGCCAACCCCGGCCCCTTCACCGACGAGGTCAGCCCGGACTGGCGGTCCACCGCGACCCCGTACGGCCCGCTGCACCTGTTGCTCATGCGCGTCATCGTGGCGCTGTCCGGCGGCCACCCGGCGGTGGGGAGCGTCATCCTCGGGGTGGTGGTGCTCGCCGCACTGGCCGCGCTCGTCGCGCTCGTGGTCGCCCTGGCCCGCCGCGCCGGGGTGGACGCCGGCGCCGCGGTGTGGATGGCGGGCGCCTCCCCGCTGTCCGTGATCCACTTCGCGGGCGGGCTGCACAACGAGATCTTCCCGCTGGTGGCATGCGTCGGCGCCGTGGTCCTCACGCTCGACCGGCGCTACGCGTGGGCGGGGGCGGCGATCGGGATCGCGGTGGCGTTCAAGGCCACCGCCGTGATCGTCGCGCCGTTCCTGCTGTGGATCGCCCTGGACCGGCGGCGGGCGTCGACCGGGGCGCGGCGCCCCCTCGTCGGCGCCCTCGTCGACACCGGGGCCGCGGCGGGGGCCGCCGCCGTCGCGTTCGCCCTGGCGACCCTCGCCTCGGGCACCGGGTTCGGCTGGCTGGACGCGATCTCCGTCTCCGACCGGGTCATCAACTACCTCAGCGCGCCCACCGCCGCGGCGCACCTGGTCCACGCCGTGGTCGACACCCCCGGATTCGAGGACGTCCTGGCGGTCGCCCGCCGCGTCGGACGCGTGGTCCTGGGGGTCACCCTCGTCGTGGTGTGGTGGCTCCACCGGCGTGACACCCGCTCGGCGCTCCGCGGCATCATGGTCGCGCTGCTGGCCTTCGTCATCCTCAACTCGCTGGCCTGGCCCTGGTATTACGTGTGGGTGGCGGCGTTCTGGGTCGCCGCCCGACCCGGTCGACGCGCCACCACAGCCGTCGTTGCGGTGACCGTCTTCCTCGTGATGGCGATCGGACCCAACGGGTCGACCAGCCTCTACAGCCCCGCGCTCGTCGGGGCGGCCCTCGCGGCAGCCCTCGCCGCGGTCTGGTGGTGGCGGCGCGCCACCGCCGGGGTCAGAACGCCATCGCCTGGGCGCGCCGCATGACCTCGCGGGCGCGGTGACCGTGTAGCGCGTCGGCCGGCCGGCCGGGCAGGCTGTCGTCCTCGGCGAACAGCCACCGCAGGATCTCCTCGTCCCGGTAGCCGCCGTCCCGCAGGACCGCGACCAGCCCGGGCAGGAAGCGCACGACCTCGTCGTCGTCATCCAGGAAGGTCGCCGGCACCACCACGATGCCCGCTCGCCGCACGGCGAGCAGGGTCCCGTCGCGCAGGAGATCGTGCACGCGGGTCACGGGGATGCCCAGGCGCTCGGACACCGCGGGGAGGTTGATGGTCTCGACGTCGGCGGGCAGGACGTCGTCGGCGTGCGGAACAGTACTCACGCCACCCAGGTTAGTCCCACGGGCGCACCCGGGCCCCACCGGCGGTGCCGGCGCGGCCGACGGCGTCGGGCTACGGACCCCGTCCGCTCGGGACGTACCGCGGACGGGACGGGAGGGGCAGAATGGACGACATGAGCACTTACGACGGGAAGCCCCCCGGCCCAGGAACACTGCTCGACGGGCGATACCGGCTCGACGCCGTCATCGCCCGCGGCGGGATGTCCACCGTCCACCTGGCCACCGACGAGCGGTTGGACCGCCACGTCGCCGTCAAGCTGCTCGATCCGACCCTCGCCGGGGACAAGGCGTTCGTGGACCGCTTCACCCTCGAGGCCAGGTCGGTGGCCCGCCTGTCGGATTCCGGCATCGTCCAGGTGTTCGACCAGGGCGTCGAGGCCGACACCGCGTTCCTCGTGATGGAACTCGTGCCCGGTGGCACGTTGCGGGAACTGCTCGACGAGCGCGGCCCCATGCCCCCGTACGCCGCGGCCGCCGTCCTGCGTCCGCTCCTCGGCGCCCTGCGGGAGGCCCACCAGGCCGGGCTGGTGCACCGCGACATCAAGCCCGAGAACGTGTTGATCTCCGGCAGCGGCGCGGTCAAACTCGCCGACTTCGGCCTGGTCCGGGCGGTGGCCGAGTCCCGCGCCACCTCGAGCAGCGTGGTGATGGGCACGGCGGCCTACCTGTCCCCCGAACAGATCTCCGGCGCCGACACCGACGCCCGGTCCGACCTGTACTCCCTCGGCGTTCTCGCCTACGAGATGCTCACCGGGGAGCCACCGTTCAGCGGTGACAACAACATCGCCGTGGCCTACCGTCGCCTCGACACCGACGTGCCGGCCCCGTCCGACCAGTCCGACACCGTGGCCGAGGACCTCGACCACCTGATCCTGCGCGCCACGCGACGCAGCCGTGAGGACCGCTACGCCGACGCCGGCGAGATGCTGCGGGACCTGGACCAGGCCGCCAGGATCGGCCGGTTCCCCGACTATGTCGTCCCGGCACCACGGCAGTCCTCGTGGTCGCGGGCGCGGGCCAACGCCGCGCGGGCCACCCCGGGCGGGGAGTCCGAGTTCGACGCCGCCGACCGTGAGAGCGGGGAGGCGCTGCGCCGGGGCGACGGGCCGACGCCGACGCGGGTGGACACCATGGTGGCCCCGGCGGCGGCGGGTCCCGGGGCGGGAGCGGGGGCCGGCCCTGCTCCTGCGCACTGGCACGGCGCGGGATCGGGCCACTATCCCCCCGGCGGCATCGAGCCCGCGCCCGACCGGGACGTCATCCGGCCCCGCCGCCAGCGCGGCATGCTGTGGCTCATCGTGGTGCTCGCCGCCGCGATCGGCCTGGCCGTGGCCGGCTGGTGGCTGGGTTCCGGCCGGTTCGTGGAGGTGCCGTCGGTTCAGGGTATGTCGGCGGGGCAGGCGACCGAGGCGGTCAACGCCGTCGGGTTGGCCGCCGCGACCCGCGACGCCTTCAGCAACGACGTCCCCCCGTCCGCGCTGGTGGGCACCGACCCCGCGGCGGGCGAGCGGGTGCCGCGCGGCGACACCGTCGATGTGTTGGTGTCCGTCGGTCGCCCCGTGGTGCCCGAGGTCGGCGCCGACAGGTCGGTGGACGCCGTGTCCGCAGCGCTGCGGGAGAACTCACTGGAACCGGTCCGGGGCGGGAACGAGTACTCGGACTCGGTACCCGTCGGCCAGGTGGTCTCGCTCCAGCCGGGCGCGGGCACGACCGTCGACGTGGGCACCCGGGTGGCCATGGTGACCAGTTCCGGCCCCGCACCCGTCGCCGTCCCCGAGGTCGTGGGCCTGGAGGAGGACCAGGCGCGGGCGGCCCTGGAGGGCGCGGGCCTCACCGTGTCACAGGTCAGACGGGTCTACGACGACGAGGTGGACGGCGGCGCGGCCGTGGGCACCGACCCGGACAGCGGAACCGACGTGTCCCGCGGGGACGGGGTCGTCCTGCTCGTCTCCAATGCACTGACCGTGCCGGACCTCCGGGATGTGCCCCTCGACGAGGCGACCGGGATCCTCGAGGACGAGGGGTTCACGATCGTCCGCGAATCGCCCGTGACCGATCGTCAGATCTCCGACGGCCGCGTGGTGCGCACCGATCCGCCCGCCGGGACCCGGCTCGACCCGACGAACGCGGTGCTGCGGGTCGTCCCGTCGGACGCGGTGACCGTCCCGGTGGTGCTGGGTTCGCGGGCCTCCGACGCGCGCCGGACGCTGCAGGACGCCGGGCTCGAGGCCACCATCGACTCGGGAACGTCGAGGGGGATCGTCTACGGCCAGACCCCGCTGCCCGGCCGGGTGGTGGCCAGGGGCAGCGAGGTCGAGATCGACGCGCTCGGCTAGGACCGGCCGCGTCTCCGGCGCGGCCGGCCGTGCCTCCGGGGCGCGAGGCCGGCCCCTACGGCGTCAGCTGCGCAGCATCTCCGCCACGAGGTAGGCGAGCTCGAGCGACTGCTGGGTGTTGAGGCGCGGGTCGCAGGCGGTCTCGTAGCGACCGGCCAGATCGATGTCCGAGATGTCCTGGGCTCCGCCGAGGCACTCGGTGACGTCCTCACCGGTGAGCTCGATGTGGATGCCACCCGGGTGGGAACCGAGAGCGTGGTGGACCTCGAAGAAGCCCTGTACCTCGTCGATGATCCGGTCGAAATGGCGGGTCTTGTACCCGTTGGACGTCGAGTGCGTGTTGCCGTGCATGGGGTCGCACTGCCAGATGACCTTGTGGCCGGTCGCCTCGACGGCCTGGACGATCGGCGGCAGCGCGTCGCGGACCTTGTCGTTGCCCATCCGGGAGACGAGCGTCAGTCGACCCGGCCGGTTGTGGGGGTCGAGCTTCTCCACGTACTCGACCGCCAACTCGGGCGTGGTGGTGGGACCGATCTTCAGGCCGATCGGGTTCTGGATGAGCGAGGCGAACGCCACGTGGGCGTCGTCGATGCCGCGGGTCCGCTCCCCGATCCACAGGAAGTGCGCCGACAGGTCGTACAACCCCTGCTCGGCGTCGCCGGTCAGGCCCGTGCCGTCGTCGGCCAGGCGCAACATGGCCCGCTCGTAGTCCAGGACGAGCGCCTCGTGGGAGGAGAAGATGTCGGCCGAGCGCAGGTTCTGGTCCGAGACCCCGCACGCGTCCATGAAGCGCAGGCCACGATCCACCTCGGCGGCGAGGGCCTCGTAGCGGGCACCAGCGGGCGAGCCCGCGACGAACTCCATGTTCCATTCGTGGACGCGATGCAGGTCCGCGGTGCCCGACGCCGTGAGGGAACGGACCAGGTTCATCGCCGCGGCCGCGTTGGCGTAGGCACGGACGAGCCGGGAGGCGTCGTGCTCACGGGCCGCCTCGTCCGGCTCGAGCGCGTTGACCATGTCGCCGCGGTAGGACAGCAACCCGGTTCCGTCGCGGTCCGCCGAGCGGGGCTTGGCGTACTGGCCGGCGATCCGGCCGACCTTGACCACGGGCATCGACGCACCGTAGGTCAGCACGACCGACATCTGCAGCAGGGTGCGGATCACGCCCTTGATGTGCGGCTCGGTGTTCGCCTCGAACGTCTCGGCGCAGTCACCGCCCTGGAGCAGGAACGCACGCCCGTGCGCCACGTCGGCGAGGCGATCGGAGAGGTGCTCGACCTCGGAGGCGACGCAGATCGGCGGCACGCTCTCCAACACTTTGCGCATCGCCGCGGCGTGACCGGGATCCCACGACGGCTGCTGAAGGGCGGGCCGCGAGAGGGCGTCCGCCAGCTGCCGATCCAGGTCCGCGGAGAGCGGCGGGAGGTCGGGGAGTTGCGCGATGTCGACGTCGACTGTCCAGTTGCTCACCCCGGCGACGATACGCCACCACCGGCGGAGCGGGCCTCAGAGACCCAGGTGGGGCGACTTCGCCGCGATGGCGCGGAAGCGCATCGCGGCGTGGCGGGCGTCGGCGAGGGCGTCGTGTTCCCCTCCCGGGTGTGCGGGCAGGTCGGGCTTGCCGGCGGTCTCCCAGAGCTGGCGGACGTCGCGCGTGAACCGGGGCATGGCGGCGGGAAGGGCTGTCATGTCGCCCCACAGCTGGCAGACGGCCACGTGGTCGTACGCCCCGATCCACGCCCACATCTCGACCCCGCCGGTGGGCGGCGCGGTGACGAACTCGTAGAGCTCGTCCCGGATGCGGCTCCGGGACATCCACGCGGACGACGACGGGTTGGGCAGCTTCGGAAGGACGTTGCGCCGCACCCACGGCCCGGCCGCCGAGGCGTCGAAGTCGGTGGACACGGCGTAGAACTCCCGGCCGTCCTCGGCGACGATCCCCACGGAGACCAACTCGATCGTCGTGCCGTCCTCGATGAACTCGCAGTCGTAGAAGTAGCGCACCGGCGATCAGCGCTGTCCCTCGACGGGGTGGTCGAGCAGGTTCCGCCCGGCCTTGCGCACCGCCTCGTAGCGCTTCTTCATCTCGGCGCCATACGTGTCGTGGACGTACTCCTGATTGGTCAGCGCCTGGATCCGCCGCATGAGCTCGTCGGTGATCTCGCGCTCAGCGTCCCGGTCCCCCTCGCGCCCGGCCCACGGGGACAGATCGAGCGGCTCGCCGAGCATGACCCGGATCTCGGTGCGCCGCCCGGGGCGGAACCGGGAGATCCGGCGTACGTACTCGGGGGTCCCGGTCACGCCCACCGGGATGATGGGCACCCCGGCGCGGAGTGCGAGGCGGGCGGGCCCGGTCTTCCCGCGGTACAGACGACCGTCCGGCGAGCGCGTCCCCTCCGGGTAGATGCACAGGATCTCCCCCGATGAGAGGACCTCGAGCCCGGCGTCGAGGGCGGCCTGCGCGGCGTCGGCGTTGGTGCGGTCGATCGGGTGCTGGCCCGAGCCGGCGAAGAACCACCGGCTGAGTATGCCGCGGACACCGGTTCCGGTGAAGTAGTCGCTCTTGGCCAGGAAGGTGACCCGGCGGGGCATGAGCAGAGCGGTGAACAACCAGTCCGCGACGGACTGGTGGTTGCCGACCAGCAGGGCGCCACCGCGCTCGGGGAAGTGCTCGCGTCCCGTGACGACCCGACGACTCGTCAGACGTAGGAACGGGCCGATGAGCACGTATTTGAACAGGTAGTACAGCAACGGGTCACCGGTCCTCTTGTGATGGCTGTCGACGAATGCGGATACTACCCGGCGCGGTCCGCGGATCCGGACGGTACGAGGTTCGGGGGCCACAGATCCGGGTCGGGCAGGAAGCTGATCACCAGTCGACCCGCGTCGCGCTCGAAGACGGACTGCGTGAGCACACACCGGCGCAGCAGCGGCGGCAGCGCCACCACCGCCCGGAACCCGTCGAACTCCAGGCGGAGCCGGTCCCCCTCGACCGAGACCGGCGCGGACGGGCGGGTCGGGGCCGGGTACTCGACCCGGTATCCGCCCTCGCCGTCGGGCGCCACCACCGGGGTGACGGCGCCGCGGGCCAGAGTCGCCATGGCAGCCGTGGAGCCGGCCGGGGACCCCACCACGATGGTCTCGATCCTCCCGGCGAGGAAGCCGGCCACGTCACCGGCGAGCAGCGCGAGTCTGTGCGCTTCCCGCACCCGCACGTCGGCGCGTCCGCCCGCCGCCATGGAGGCGAAGCGCACATTGGCGGGCCAACGTGATTCCACGAACGCGGCCAGTTCCCCGGCCGCCGCGAGCCGGCGCACCGCGGTCAGGTCCCCGTCGAGCTCGACCACGACGACGTCCCAGTACTCGGACGACGCGGCCCGTCGCGCGTACTCCCACCCGAGCACCGCGGCCAGTGGGGCGTCCCCTCCGGCGGCGAGCGCCGCGAGTACGTCGTCGTCCGGATCGGCGGCGCCGGACCGGTAGGTCTCGAGCCTCGCCGTCGGGTCGTCGACCCGGACCTCGACGGGCCCGTCCTCCGAGACGTCGAGACGGGGGTCGACGGCATCGGGATGGCCGGTCAGGATCAACGCCGTGCAGCCGGGGTCCGCGAGCAGGTCGGCGGTGACGCCCGCGCGGTCCTCGGGATCTCCCCCGAGGACGACGACGACACGAGTTCTGCTCACCGCGACTCCGCCCGGCGTTTGAGTTCCTTCAGTGCGTCGCCCAGGATCCGGCGCTCGGCGCGGCTGCGCAGGCTCCCGATCACCGGGACCGTGAGCTCGATCTCGAGTTCGTAGTCCACACGCGTGCCGCCCGCCACCGGTTCGAGCCGGTAGTAGCCCCGTTGGGCCCTCTGCAACGCCGAGCTCTCGAGCCGCCACTCCAGACCGCGGTCGTCCGCCGACCAGGAGTAGACGAGGACGTACTCGTCGACGATCGCGCCCGCCTCGAGCTCGAACCGCACCCGGTCCGGACGGCCGTCCTGACCGCTGGAGAGCACTTCGGCCGCGCGGATCGACGCGGACCACTCCGGGTACGCGGCGAAGTCGGAGATGACCGCCATGACGTCCTCCACCGGTGCGTCGACCACCGTGGAGTCTCTGGTCGGCCACACCTCGGGGGCGCCGTCGTGCTCGCTCATACCCACAAGCTTCACATATCCCGCTCCGCGATGCGCCCCACCCGCGGCGCCCGGAAGGCAGGCGACGTGACCACCGTGTGGTCCCGGCGATAGTGTGTGTGGTCACCGACATACTCTGAACGTCTCCACCGGGAGGACCCTTTGCGCGAATACGTCGCGGTACCCGCCAACTTCACCGTCCCTGACGACTGGTCCTGCGTTCAGTCGGCATACGACCGCGCGGAGAACACCCCGGAGAACGTGGCGTTCCAGAAGCCCGTCGACGGTCGGTGGACGGACGTCACCAACCGCGAGTTCGCCGAGGAGGTCCGGACGATCGCCCGCGGACTGGTGGCGCTCGGTGTCCGGGCGGGCGATCGGGTCGCCCTGCTGAGCTCCACCCGGTACGAGTGGAATCTCATCGACTTCGCGATCTGGGCCGTCGGCGCGGTCACCGTTCCCGTGTACGACAGCTCCAGCGCCGACCAGATCCACTGGATCATGGAGGACTCCGCGGCCCGGTTGATCATCGTCGAGAACGACATCCACGCCACCACCGCCCGAGAGGGCGTGCAGGGCCTGGAGGTCGCCGACGTCCTGGTGATCGACGGCGCGACCCCGGTCCTCGAGACCCTCGCCTCCGAGGGGGCCACGGTCGACGTCTCGGTGCTCGACGAGCGCCGGGCCTCGGTCCGCGCCGACTCCCCCGCGACGCTGATCTACACCTCGGGGACCACGGGCCGCCCCAAGGGCGTCATGCTCAGCCACCGCAACTTCATGTCCGAGACGCTCGCCGTGCTCGAGACGCCGTTCAGCGGGATCCTGCGGGACGACGCCACCTCGGTGATGTTCCTGCCCCTGGCCCACGTGTTGGCCCGCGCCATCACCTACGCCGGCTTCCACGCCGGCGTGACCATCGCGCATTCCTCCGACCTGACCAACCTGGTCGAGACGTTCGGCGAGATGAAGCCGCACTACATCCTGGCCGTCCCCCGCGTGTTCCAGAAGGTTTTCAACAAGGCCCAGGCGACCGCGCAGGACGGCGGCACGGTCAAGGCGTGGATGTTCGACAAGGCCGCGGACACCGCGGTCGCGTACTCCAAGGCCAACCGGGGTGACGGCCGGGTGGGTCCGCTGCTCGGGCTGCGCCACGCGATCTTCTCGAAGCTGGTCTACGGCAAACTCGTCAACGCGCTCGGTGGGCGTTGCGAGGTCGCCATCTCCGGCGGCGCGGCCCTGGGTGACCGTCTGACCCACTTCTTCGACGGCATCGGGGTCAACATCTTCGAGGGTTACGGCCTGACGGAGACCTGTGCGGCGATCACGGTCAACACCCCGGGGCGGATGCGGATCGGCAGCGTCGGCCAGCCGCTGCCCGGCTGCGCGGTCCGGATCGCGCAGGACGGTGAAGTCGAGGTCAGCGGACCCGTCGTCGCCTCCGGCTACTGGCAGAACGAGGAGGCGACCGCCGAGTCCTTCAGCGACGGCTGGTTCCGCACCGGTGACCTGGGTTCGCTGGACGAGGACGGGTACCTGTCGATCACCGGCCGCAAGAAGGAGATCATCGTGACGGCCGGCGGGAAGAACGTGGCGCCCAACCAGCTCGAGGACGCGCTGCGTGCGGACCCGCTCGTGGCGGAGGCGGTGTGCGTGAGCGACGGCAAGCCGTTCGTCTCGGCCCTGCTGACCCTCGACCCGGAGGCCGTTGAACGGTGGAAGACCCACCACGACAAGTCCGGCTCGTTGTACGAGTTGCTCAAGGACGCCGATCTGATCGAGCACCTGGACCAGGCGCTGGTGCGGGCGAACCGGAGCGTGTCGCACTCCGAGTCGATCAAGAAGTACCACGTCCTCCCGGACCAGTTCACCGAGGAGACCGGTGAGCTCACCGCGTCCCTGAAGGTCAAGCGCAACGTCGTGCACCAGAAGTACGCCCAGCAGATCGAGTCGCTCTACGCCTGATCGGACCGCGCGTCGGAACGCGTGCTCTCGCGGGTCACTCCCCCGAGAGCACGCGTTCCATGTCCCGGGCCAGGTCCTCCCAGCGCCAGTTCTCCAGCACCCAGGTGCGGCCGCGGACCCCCATGGCCGACGCCCTGGGCCGGTCCTCGAGCAGGCCGGCGACGGCGTCGGCGACCTCGCCCTGTGACGTCCCGTCGACCACGAGACCGGTCCGGCCGTCGCGCACCGTCTCCGGGGCACCGCCGCTCCGGCCCGCCACGACCGGCACCCCGCACGCGGACGCCTCCAGGTAGACGATTCCCAGCCCCTCGACGTCCAGCCCTCCCCCTCGGGTCCTGCACGGCATCGCGAAGACGTCCGCGAGTCGGTGGTGGTCGACGATCTCGTCCGCGGGGACGCGGCCGGTGAAGACGACCCGGTCGGCCACCCCGAGGCGGCGTGCCAGTCCTTCCAGCGTGCGCCGATAGGGCCCACCGCCGACGACGACGAGGACCGCCCCGGGCACCCGCCGGGCGATCTCCGGCATCGCCCGGATGAGCATGTCCTGGCCCTTCCGCGGCACGAGGCGGGACAGACACACGATCACGTCGCGGTCCGCGAGTCCGTAACGGTCGCGGATCGCCCTTCGCCGTGCGGGATCCGGCCGGAACCTCTCCGTATCGACGCCACCCGGCTGGTGCACCAGGCGGGCGCGGGGGCCGAACGCCGCCGCGAACCGCCTCCGTGTGTAGTCGCTCACGTAGGTGACCGCGTCGGTGGACTCGCCGATCAGTCGCAGGATCTGGCGCGAGCCCGGCAGCATCGACCAGCCGACCTCGTGTCCGTGTGTGCTCGCGATGATGCGGTCCACGGGGCCCTGCCGTAGCACCGGCGCCATGGCGGCGAGGGGGGCGGCGGCCCCGAACCAGATCGTCGTCGCGCCGAAGTCCGAGGCGAGCCTTCGTGCGCGTGCCGCGAGGTCGGGCGTGGGGAGCAACACCTCGGTGGGCACCCTCTCCACCAGATAGGGCTTGGCGGCGTCGTACTCCGCCGATTCGCCACCCCGGAACGTCGAGGCGAGCACCGCGACGTCCGTCGGGTCCAGGTGGCTCAGATACGTCTCCAGGTACGACTGGATCCCGCCCGGGCGCGGCGGGTAGTCGTTGGTGATCAACAGCGTCTTGGTCATCGGCTCCGAGCCTGCCACACAACCCGGCCCGCCTCGGCCCCGCCCGGTGCGTCGTCCTCGTCGGGAAGGGGCGGAGCGCGATCGGGGACGGCCGGTGTCTGCGCGGGGCGGCCGTGCTTGGCCGGGTCGGCCGGGGTCAGTAGCGGCGGATCCCGTGAATCGGCATCGCGTCGACCTGCTCGAGGCGGACCGGCACACCGTAGGTCGGGGCGTGCAGGACCAGACCGTCGCCGGCGTACATCCCGACGTGGGTGGCGCCGGGGAAGTAGATGACAAGGTCACCGGGCCGGATGTCGTTCATCGCCACCGGGGCGCCCGCGACCGCCTGCGCCTGGCTCGCCCGGGGCAGCGCCTTGCCCTCCTGCGCGTACGACCACACCATGAGACCGGAGCAGTCGAACTCGGACGGGCCCGTCGCGCCCCACGAGTAGGGCGCGCCCAGCCGGGAGAGTGCGACTCGGAGCGCCGCGGAATTGACGTCGTCCACCGGCGGGGCAACGTACCCCTCCGGCACCACCGGTCCGCCGATCCAGAGATCGCGTTGTGCGTCCGACAGTGCGTCGACCCGGCGACGGACCTCATCCATCCGTACCCGCATCTCCTCGGTTCGGCGGGCGAGCGCGTCGGTTCGCTCCTGCGCGACGCGGGCCGCGTCCCGGGCCTCGGCCGCGGAACGCGCGGCCTCTTCCCTGAGCTGCACCGCATCCCGGGACGCAGCTCTGGAGGCGTCCAGTGCACTCGTGGTGGCCCCGGACAGTCGGCGCAGCGTGTCGAGCCTGTCGACCAGGTCCCGGGGGCTCTCGGCGAGCACTGCCGCCCGTGTGGCGCCGGTGTCCCCGCCCCGGTACCGCATGGTCGCGAGGTGATCGACGATGGACTGGTCCCGGCGCGCGGTGCCGTCCGCGAGGGCGGACCGTCCGGCTGCGACCCCGGCGGCCCGTTCGAGGCGGACGCGCTCCCCGTTGGCGCGGTCCAGTTCCCCGCGCGCGAGGTGGAGCTGCTCCCCCAATGCTCCCGCCTCCTCGGACAACCGGGCCAGCTCCGCCAGGTCCTCGCTCATCTCGCCGGGCACCGCTGTGGCGGACGGCGTGGTGGACGGTGCAGTCTGCGACGGAGCGGGGGAAGACGGAGCGGTCGACGACGGAGCGGGAGAAGTCGAAACCTGATCAGGCGGGGTAACCGGACCCGGGACAGGCGCCGTGGTCGCGGTTGGCGACGACCGGTCCGGGGTGGTGGTCTGCGCTCCGGCCGGCGCGGGACCGAGGGTCAACGAGGTGGTCACGGTCGCTGCGATCGCGAGCACGCTGAGGCTGCGGGTCATCTGGTGTCGTCGAACTCTCGGATCCGGGTCACGCAGGGCGCGGGCGCCCAGCCGACGCCTACGGTGGAATCGGGTACCCGAGAGGGGATGTTACAGACGACAGACCCCGCCGGTGACCGGTTCGAGACCGGACGCCGACGGGGTCTGCGGAGGTTCGGGGAGCGACCCGACTCAGTAGTAGCGTGTCGCACCGTAGAACGGCATGGAGTCCACCGGCGCGTAGCTCACCGAGGTGCCCGAGTACGGGGCGTGGACGACCTGGCCGTTGCCGGCGTAGATCCCGACGTGGCTGGCGCCACTGTAGAAGGCGACGATGTCGCCGGGCTGCAGGTCGGCCTTGGAGACCTGGGTGCCGCCGCCGATCTGGGCCTGGCTGGTGCGCGGGATGGAGATCCCCGCCTCCTTGTAGGCCCACGAGGTCAGACCGGAGCAGTCGAACGAGTTGGGGCCGGTAGCGCCCCAGACGTAGGGCGAGCCGACCCGGGTGGTGGCGGCGTCGAGGATGCGCTGGCCGGTCGAGACCACCGGCGCGGGGGCGGCGAACTCGACGGGCGCCGCCTGTGCCTGGGCCTGGGCCAGGCCGGCCGGGAGCTCGATGCCCTCCGGTAGGTCGAACGAGACCTGGTTCGGCACGCCGGGCAGCCGCAGCTCGACGGGGACGTCGACGGTGACGGGTGCGGCGGCGGCGGTTCCGGAACCGGCGACAGCGGCTCCGGCTGCGAGCAGGCCGGCGGCGGCGACACGGCGGCCGGTCGAGCTGGTCTTGATGCTGTGGGCTCCCACGAAGACTGTTCCTCTTTCTTCCTGCGGCACCGACCGGGTTAGCTGACGGGTTCGGACACGGAAGTCTGTCCTACGCTTCGGACCTGTAGGCCCTCGTGCGATTCACCCCAGTGGATCTTGGTTCCCCGGTGCGCCCTTCGGCGCTTAGGTGTGACCCCGGCTCCCCGCCGGCAGGCGGGCGATGACT
This sequence comes from Dietzia sp. Alg238-R159, assembly GCF_900537145.1. Lineage (NCBI taxonomy): Bacteria > Bacillati > Actinomycetota > Actinomycetes > Mycobacteriales > Dietziaceae > Dietzia > Dietzia sp. Alg238-R159. The sequence goes on from NZ_UNRI01000004.1 coordinate 155,348, forward strand.
TCCGAGGTCTCGAAAAGGTTACGAAACCGTCTCGTCGAAGTCCAGTTCATCGCTCACGCGGCGACGTCAGCCCCCAGAATCTCGACCGTGGAGACCATTCCGACCTCGCGCAGGACGTCGATCGCCTCGCGGACCTCCGGGTCCAGAACATAGCCGCACGACTCCGGAGATAGCTCGTCCACCTGCGGTTTTCCGGCGTCGAGAACGGCGATGATGCACCCGTCACATGCGGCGGGTCCTGCGGGACACCGCACGCAGTCCATCGTGAACATGATCTACCTCACACTTCGTCCTGGGCGTGTTGCCCGTTCGTTATCGAGCCGCGATCCGGGCCCGGGGTGGTCGTACTGCGGGGCACCCTAGGGACAAGGTCCGACAACCACGGCGGGGCCGGCGGTGTCGGAGGGCGGGGCTACCGTCTCCGCCATGCCCCGATCCCCCTCCCCCGTCTCGACCGGGGTGCAGGCAGCCTTCGACGATCTCGAGCCTCTGCTGTCCGACGTCACGTTCGTCGTGGTCGACCTGGAGACGACGGGCACCCGGACCGGAAGCGACGAGATCACCGAGATCGGCGCGGTACGCGTCCGGGGCGGCGAGGTGCAGGCGGAACTGTCGACGTTCGTCTCGATCGACGGTGCCCTGCCCCGCCACATCAGCAGACTGACGGGGATAGCTCCGGACGACCTCGTCGGTGCCCCGAGTCTCGGCGAGGTGATGTCGACGTTTCTCGAATTCTCCCGCGGGGCCGTCCTCGTCGCCCACAACGCGCGGTTCGACCTGGGCTTCCTGCGGGCCGCCGCCGCGTCGACCGGGCGCCCGTGGCCCGATCCCCCGTCGCTCTGCACCCTGGCTCTCGCGAGGCGGGTGCTGCACCGCGGGGAGACACGAGGCCATCGGTTGGGAGTCCTCGCCGCGCACCTGGGGGCCACCGTGGAGCCCAATCACCGGGCCCTGCAGGACGCCCGCGCCACGGTCGACGTGCTCCACGCACTGATCTCGCGGGTCGGCGACTGCGGGGTCTCGACCCTGTCGGAGCTACGGGCCTACGACGGTCGTCTCTCCCCGGAGGTGAGGCGGCGGGCCGCCATGACCGGCTCGCTGACCGAGGGGCCCGGTGTCTACGTGTTCCGGGATGACGCCGGTGGCGCCCTGTACGTCGGCTCGTCCGGCGCGGTCCGCAGACGGGCCCGGTCCTACTACTCCGGCGGTGACACGCGCGGACGGATGCGCACCATGGTCGGGCTGGCCGACTCGATCGACTCGGTCGCGTGCGCCCACCTCCTCGAGGCGTGGACCGTCGAGGAACAGCTCATCGACTCGCTTCAACCCCCGTTCAACACCCGGTCGCGGAGCCCGCGCCGCGGCTGGTGGCTCACGCCCCCCACCGGCCGCGCCACCCGCCCGAAGGTCGTGCGAACGCCGGACGACCCCGCCGCCATCGGGCCCTTCCGGCGCGCCGAGGACGCCCGGGCCGCCCGGGAGGACCTCCTCGGCGTGTTCGGCACCGCCCCGGGATCCGATCGCTGGGCGGCGCTGGCGGAGGGACGGGACTCCGGCCCCCTGCGGGATCTGGTCGACCGCGTGGAGGTACTCGCGGCCGAGGGCGCGTTCGAACGCGCGGCCAGGCTCCGCGACAGGACCGCAGCTCTCGTGCGGGTCCTCTCCCGACGGCAGGAACTCGCCGCCACGGCCTCGCTGCCCGAGATCGTTCTCGCACAGCCGGCGCCGCGCCGGACGTGGGCGGTCGCGGTGGTGCGCCACGGTCGACTCGCCGGATCCGGGGTCGTCCCGCCGGGAGCGGCACCGATGCCGGTCATCGACGGACTCCGGGCCGCCGCGACCACCGTGCAGCCCGGCCCCGGCCCCTTCGCCGGTGCCACCGCCGCCCAGATCCGGAACGTCCACCGGTGGATCGACTCGACCAGGACACGCATCGTCTCGGTCGAGGGTTGCTGGACGCTCCCCCTTGACGGGGCGCACACGCTGACCGGCTGGGCGGCCCTGGCCGAGAGCGCCGCCGCCGAGCACCGCGGGACGGGACTCGTCAGCGCACGCTGAACCCGGCCCACTTCTCGAGCAGCCGCCCCGCCTCGCCGTCGTCGATCGCCGCCGCGGCCCGGTCCACCGCGGCCCGCATGGCAGGTACCAGGTCGGAACCACGCTCGAGACCGTCGAAGGCCACCAGCGCGGCCGCGGAGTTGAGCAATACCGCATCGCGGACCGGGCCCCGCGCTCCCGCGAGGAGATCGCGGGCGACCCCGGCGTTGTGGACGCCGTCCCCACCCCGTAGTTCCTCGATCGAGCAGGCGCTCATCCCGAAGTCGGCGGGCTCGACCTGATCCTCGTCCACATGACCGCCCGAGACCCGCAGGACCCGGGTGGGACCGGTCATGGTGATCTCGTCGAGACCATCCGACCCACGCACCACGAGCGCCGACTTACCGCGCAACGCGAACACCTCCGCCATCACCGTCATCAGCCCCTCGAAGGCGCAGCCGATGAGGTTCGCGGCGGGTGCCGCGGGATTCGTGAGAGGCCCGAGGATGTTGAAGACGGTCGGGATCCCGATCTCACGCCGGGGAGTCGCGGCGAAACGCAGCGCGGGATGGAACACGGGCGCGAAGCAGAAGGCCACGCCCACCTCGTCGAGGCACCGCCCGACGTCCTCCGGGCCGAGGTCGATCGCCACCCCGAGCGCCTCGAGCACATCGGCACCGCCGCTCTTGGACGACGCCGCCCGGTTGCCGTGCTTGACCACGGGCACCCCGCAGGCGCTCACCACGAGAGAGGACATCGTGGAGATGTTCACCGTGCCCTGGCGGTCGCCACCGGTACCGACGATGTCCACGCAGGGACGATCAGTGGGCACCCGACGGGAGTAGTCGAGCATGGTCGAGGCCAGCGCGTCGAGCTCCGGACCCGTGACGCCCTTCATTTTCAGGGCAACGCCGAAGGCTGCGATCTGAGCGTCGGTGGCGACACCCTCCATGATCCGGGACATCGCCCACCCGGCCTCCGCCGGATCGAGGTCCCCGCCCGCGGTGAGGGTACCGAGAACCCCGGGCCACGACCGGCCCCCGTCGAACGCTGCCGAACTGCCCACGTGTCCCGACCTCCTCTGGTGTCATGGAAACGGACACGCCCCACAGGGCGCCGCCCGCACGTCGTCAATCGTGCCACTGTTCCGACCCGGCCCGTGCGCTGACACCCTGCACTCCGGCGGCGGCGAGCGGCCGGTGCTCGCCTGAGAGTGCCCTGATAGCCCCTGCAAGGGGGACCAATACCGACCCTTGCCCTGAGAGTTTCCGAAGCGACCTGCGGAAACGCTGGACAGACACGCCGATTTCGGGGGTCCGTGCAGACTCGTCCCTCCTCAGGGGTCATACTTGGCCACGTGACGAGCGCAGTAGATAACTCAGGATCGGCCATGGCCCAGCGTGTTCATTCGCTGAATCGGCCGAACATGGTCAGTGTGGGCACCATTGTCTGGCTGTCCCAGGAGCTGATGTTCTTCGCGGGCCTGTTCGCGATGTACTTCGTCTCCAAGGCGAACTCGGGAGGTGACTGGCCTTCCTATCCCGTACACCTCAATGTGCCGTACGCCCTGACGATCACCGTCATCCTGGTGGCGTCGTCGTTCACCTGCCAGATGGGCGTCTTCGCCGCCGAGCAGGGTGACGTCTTCGGACTCCGCAGGTGGTACATGATCTCCGCCTTGATGGGAACAGTGTTCCTCATCGGACAGACGTACGAGTACGTGATGCTCTACCTCGAGGGCGTCACGATCTCGTCGAGCGTCTACGGGTCGGTATTCTTCATTACCACCGGTTTCCATGGGCTTCACGTGTTGGCGGGCGTCCTGGCGTTCGTCGTACTGGTCATGCGGACCACGATGTCGCGATTCACGCCGGCGCAGGCCACAGCCGCCATCGTCGTGTCGTATTACTGGCACTTTGTCGACGTGGTCTGGATCGGACTTTTCGTCACCATCTACTTCATTCAGTAGTCAGCTGGCCGCAGGACGCTGTGTCCAGCGGGTCCCAACTCCAAAGGGAACTCACAATGAACTCTCCTCTCCCACCCGCTGCCGATACGCCGTCGCCGGACCCCGTTGTGGCTCCAGCGCGCCCAGTGTCCACGAAGCGTCGCCGGAAGGCAGTCGGCGCGCTAGTCATCGCGGGCGGCCTCGTCGGGGCGGGCGCTGTCGCCACGGCTGTCATTCCCGAGCCACAGGTCGCGACGGCTCAACAGGACCAGGCCGCGCTCATCGCCGACGGAAAGCAGCTCTACGAGGTCTCCTGTGTCACCTGCCACGGGATAAATCTCCAAGGCGTCAAGGACCGCGGTCCATCCTTGGTCGGCACGGGCGCGGGAGCGACGTACTTCCAGGTGAACTCCGGCCGCATGCCGGCGGCGGACAACGAGGCCCAGGCGGAGCGCAAGAAGCCCCGCTACAGCGAGCACCAGATCATCGCGCTCGCAGCGTATGTCGACCTCTACGGTGGCGGCCCCGAGGTCGTCACCGACCCGGACGGCACCATCGCCCAGGAGTCGCTGCGCGGTGCCTCCGGTCAGGCCCGCGCCGAGGAGATCGCACGCGGTTCAGAGCTCTTCCGCCTCAACTGTGCGTCCTGCCACAACTTCACCGGTCGCGGCGGCGCTCTGTCGTCGGGCAAATACGCCCCCACTCTCGACCCTGCCAATGAGCAGGAGATCTACCAGGCCATGCTCACCGGACCCCAGAACATGCCCAAATTCTCGGACCGTCAACTCACCCCTGACGAGAAGAAGGACATCATCGCGTTCGTCAAGGACTCGGATTCCAAGGTCTCGCCCGGAGGCTACGGCCTCGGCGGCCTCGGTCCCGTGACCGAGGGTGTGGCCATGTGGCTTGTCGGCATCGTCGCCCTCATCGGCGCGACCCTGTGGATCGGATCCCGTTCATGAGTGAGACCCCGAAGAACCCGTCCCCTGCGGATCTCGACCGGATGAGCGATGCCGAGCTCGTGCGCATGGGCACCGAACTCGACGAGGTCGACGTCCGGTTCCGCGAGGCCCGTTTCCCGGAGGGCACCACCACCCGCGCCGAGAAGCGCGCGGCGCTGACCGTCACCACCTGGTTCGCGCTGTCGGCACTGTTCGGCCTCGCCTTCGCCGTCGTCTACATCTTCTGGCCGTGGGAGTACCGCGGCGAGGGTGAGGACGGCTACTGGTTGTACATGACCTACACGCCACTGCTCGGCCTGACGATCGGGCTGTCGATCCTGTTCCTGGGCTTCGGCGCGGTGCAGTTCACCAAGAAGTTCATCCCCGAGGAGATCTCGGTCCAGACCCGCCACGACGGCGCCTCGGACGATCTCGACCGGCGCACCTTCGTCGCCGAGCTCAACGACTCGTGGAAGACCTCCACCCTCGGCCGCCGCAAGGTCATGGGCGGCTTCCTCGGCGCGGGTGTGGGGCTCATCGGCCTCTCCGCGATCCTGCCGCTCGGCGGCATGATCAAGAACCCGTGGAAGCGCGGGGAGATGACCCTCGCCGGTGACGGCACGCTGCACACCACCGGGTGGACCCTGGCGTCCGACACCCGTCCCGACGGCCTCCCGCCGGAGAAGGTCTACCTCGGCCGCGACACCGGCAAGGTCTACCCCGACGGGCACCCGCCGGCCGGCGAGGGTCGCCTCGAGCGCATCCGTGTGGACGACCTGTCCGCCGGTGGCCTCGAGTCCGTCTTCCCCCTCCCCGCCAGCGCCCTGGGCAACTTCGAGGAGCACATGCACTCGATCCACGGTTCGCGCAACTCGGTCATGTTGATCCGTTTCCGTCCCGAGGACGCGGCCCGCGTGACCAAGCGCAAGGGCCAGGAGAACTTCAACTACGGCGACCTGTACGCCTACTCGAAGATCTGCACCCACCTCGGCTGCCCCACGTCGCTGTACGAGCAGCAGACCCATCGATTCCTCTGCCCGTGCCACCAGTCGCAGTTCGACGCGCTCGAGTACGCGAAGCCGATCTTCGGCCCCGCCGCCCGTGCACTGCCGCAGCTGCCCATCGCCGTCGACAGCGAGGGTTACCTCGTCGCCAACGGTGACTTCATCGAGCCGGTCGGACCTGCCTTCTGGGAGCGTCGTTCATGAGCAACAACACGAGACTCGCGGCACTGGGCGATGGCCTGGACTCGCGGTACACCATGTCCAAGGGCCTGCGCCGGCAGATCAACAAGGTCTTCCCGACGCACTGGTCCTTCCTGCTGGGCGAGATCGCCCTGTACAGCTTCATCATCCTGTTGATCTCGGGTGTCTACCTCACCCTGTTCTTCGACCCGTCCCTGTCGAAGGTGATCTACCAGGGTGCCTACGCACCGCTCAACGGCATCGAGATCTCCCGTGCCTACGAGACGGCGTTGAACATCTCGTTCGAGGTCCGTGGCGGACTCTTCGTGCGCCAGATCCACCACTGGGCGGCGCTGCTGTTCGTCGCCTCGATGGTCGTCCACATGATCCGCATCTTCTTCACCGGCGCGTTCCGTCGCCCGCGTGAGGCCAACTGGGTCATCGGTTGTGTGCTGCTGCTCCTGGGCATCGTCGAGGGCTTCCTCGGCTACGGCCTGCCGGACGACGTCCTCTCGGGCACCGGCCTCCGGATCACCTCGAGCATCATCGTCGGCCTGCCGGTCATCGGCACCTGGATGCACTGGATGATCTTCGGCGGGGACTTCCCCGGCGAGCTGATGATCCCGCGCTTCTACGTCCTGCACGTGCTGATCATCCCCGCGATCATCCTCGCGCTGATCGCCGCTCACCTGGCGCTGGTCTGGTACCAGAAGCACACGCAGTTCCCCGGGCCCGGCCGCACGGAGAACAATGTCGTCGGTGTCCGGATCCTCCCGGTCTTCGCCGTGAAGTCGATCGCCTTCGGCGCCATCACCGTCGGCATGCTCATGCTCTTCTCGGGCCTGTTCACGATCAACGCGATATGGAACCTCGGGCCATACAACCCGTCGCACATCTCGGCGGGCTCGCAGCCGGACTGGTACATGCTGTGGACAGAGGGCGGCGCGCGAGTGATGCCGGCCTGGGAGCTCTACCTCGGCCCGTACACCGTGACCGCCACGACCTGGGTGGCCGTCATGCTGGGCGCCATGGTCGCGCTGATGTTCGCGTACCCGTGGATCGAGTCGAAGCTCACCGGCGAGAAGGGGCATCACAACCTGCTGCAGCGTCCGCGCGACGTGCCGGTCCGCACCGCGGCGGGCATGATGGCGATCACGTTCTACGTAATCCTGGTGCTCATGGGTGCCAACGACCTCATCGCGTACCACTTCTCGATCTCGCTCAACGCGACGACGTGGGCGGGTCGAATCGGCCTGATCGTCCTGCCGCCGCTGGTGTACTTCGCCACCTACCGCCTGTGCCTGGGTCTCCAGCGCGCGGACCGCGAGGTGTTGGAGCACGGCATCGAGACCGGCATCATCATGCGGATGCCGCAGGGCGAGTTCATCGAGGTGCACCAGCCGCTCGGCGAGATGGACGAGCACGGCCACGCCGTTCCGCTCGCCTACGCCGGCGCGAAGGTCCCCACCAAGATGAACCAGCTCGGTGTGGCCGGCCGTCCCCCGCGGGGCGCACTCAAGGCCGACCCGGTCGAGGAGGCCCGTCTGCTCGAGGACGCCGACCACGACAAGCACCACCGCGAGCACTCGATGCTCACCACGTTGCAGGAGGAGAACCGGACTCGTCGCCACGACGGGCACTGATTCCCCGACAGCACCCGACCGCGGGCCGGATCTCCACCTGGAGGTCCGGCCCGCGGTCGTCGGAAGCCAGCCGTCGCGGCCGAGGGGAGGCACAGATGAGCGACGATCGGATGCCGGTGGGCCCCGGACGCGGAGGACTCGTGCTCACCGACGAGGTCGACCGCGCACTCGACCTTCTGCACTCGGGACACGATCTCTTTCTCACCGGTAGGGCCGGAACCGGAAAGTCGACCCTGATCCGCCGGTTCCTCGCCGAGACCGACCACCCCGCCCTCGTCGCCGCGCCCACCGGGATCGCAGCCCTCACCGTGGGCGGCTACACCATCCACCGGCTGTTCGGCTTCCACCCCGACCACACGGTCGACCACGTGCGCAGCAGCGCCTACCGTCCCGGGCGATTCACCCAGGCCCTCGCCGGCGCCCACACGCTCGTCATCGACGAGGTGTCGATGTTGCGGGCCGACGTCTTCGACATGGTCGCCATCGCGCTCGAGAGGTTCGGCCCGGACCCGACGATGCCGTTCGGGGGCGTCCGGCTCGTCCTCGTCGGCGACCTCTTCCAGCTACCGCCGGTGGTGACCGCGTCCGAGAGATCGTCCTTCGAGGCGACCTACCCGACGCCGTACTTCTTCTCCGCCGAGCGCTACCACCCCGAGCACTTCCCCACCGTCGACCTCACCCATGTCTTCCGGCAGTCCGGTGATCCCGACCTCACCGCGATCCTCAACTCGATCCGCGAGGGCGCTCTCGTCGGCCCGGCGCGCGAACGGCTCAACTCCCGCACCGACCCGGACTTCGATCCGCCGGACGACGAGTTCTGGCTGACGCTCACCACCACCAATCGCAGGGCCGCGAGCCACAACCAACGCCGCCTCGATCGGCTGTCCGGGTCGGAACTGGCGATGGAGGCGACGCTCACCGGCGATCTCACCGGGTTCGAGCTCCCCACCCGGGAGGTGCTGGGGTTCAAGGTCGGCGCGCAGGTCATGATGCTCACCAATGACCCGGCGGACCGTTGGGTGAACGGATCCATCGGACGAGTGCTCGATGTGACCCTCGGGCGACGGGGCGACCGCGGAGAGCGAGGACCCGTCGTCGTCGTCGCATTCACCGGCGGTGAGGTCGCCGAGGTCGCGCTCCACACCTGGGACGTCACCCGACCGGTGACGGACGGCGGCGGTATGCGACACGAGGTGGTCGGGTCCTTCACCCAGTTCCCGTTCACCCTCGCCTGGGCGGTGACCATCCACAAGAGCCAGGGACAGACCCTGGACAGGGTCGTCGTGGACCTCGGCGGCGGCACGTTCGTGGCGGGGCAGCTCTACGTGGCGTTGAGCCGCTGCCGGTCCCTGGAAGGCCTCGTCCTCACCCGGCCGGTGCTGCCCGTGGACCTCAAGACGGACCGGCGGATCATCCGGTTCCTGCGGGCGCCGGACGGTGGGCTCTCGGCCCGCCGCTACTGCGCTGTCGCGGTGGTGTCCGTCGGCGAGGACGGACCCCGGTCCCGGCCCCGGCCGGTGGAGCTCGCCATCGCCTTCCCCGACGGCACCGCGGTGACGACGCTGGTCAATCCCCAGCGCGACCTGGCCCGGGCGCGGACGGACTACGGCATCACCGTCTCCGATGTCCTTCTCGCCCCCACGCTCCTCGAGGCGTGGTCGATGGTCGCCCCACTGGTGGACGGGTACACCCCGGTGGGCGTGGACCTCGACGTCACTCTCGGTCGACTGGACGCCGAGTTCGCGCGCCTGGGAGGCACGGTGCCGTTGCCGGTCGGGGTCGACATCCCCACCGACGCCCTCACCCCGGGTGAGCGGGCACGTGGCCGCTCCGGATCGGCCCTCGCGCGTGCGCGGGTGGCGCTCGAGGCCCACGGGCGGCTGCACCTCGATGACGCGGCGGCCGGCACGTTCGACGCCGACCTCGTCGACGAGGCCGCGGTCGGCTACCTGCTCAGCCGCGACGCCGACGTCCGCCCACCGACCTCCGAGGTACTCCCCCAACTGTCGGCGATGCTCGGTATCAGCGCCGAGGTCGGGGCCGCTCTGTTGGGGCGCCCCCGCCGCGGTGGGCGCCCGGGGGCCGGGGCCGACGACGACGACGACGACGACGACGAGATCGTCACCCCGGGCGACCGCGATCTCCGGGCAGGCGCGCGCGGACTCGTCGCCGGGCAGATCCGACGCGCCGCGCAGCGGGTGCCGATGACCGCCGACGTGCTGGAGCGGCTCCGGCTGGCCTCCGAGATCGTGCACTCGGACCTGACGCCGGGGCTGGAGGCTCCGCCGGAGGCGGGCGCGGCGGACGTCCTGCGGCCCGGGACGCGGGTGTGTTTCTCCGGCAGCGCCCTGGACCGCAGCGGCGTCCTCGTGTCCCGGGACGAGATGGAGGCCCTCGCCCTCGGCCGTGGCCTGGTGCCCGTCGGTGCGGTCACCAAGAGTCGCTGCGACGCCCTGGTGGTCGCGGAGCCGGGCAGCCAGTCGACCAAGGCGAGGGCGGCCCACAAGTGGGGCACGCCGGTCATCGCGGCCGCGGACTTCCTCGCATGGGCCGGCCGCTGACCGGGGTGGTTCGTCGCCGGCGCCGGCACCGTGCTCAGGGAGCGATCGGGAGGGCCTGTCCGGCCATGTCGGCCACCGCCCGGTACGCCATGGTCATCCCGGACCCCAGGGGCACACCCGGACCCGGGTAGGCCTCACCGGAGACCGACGCGGACGAGTTGCCGGCGGCGTAGAGACCCGGGATGGGGCGCCCGTCCGCGTCGAGCGCGGCGCCGTTCGCGTCGATGACCGCACCGCCCTTGGTGCCGAGGTCGCCGAGGACGAGTCGGACGGCGTGGAGCTGGTCGCCGCCGACGGGCCGCAGGCACTGATCGGCCGTGGCGGCACCGAGGAAGAACCGCCCGTACGGGTCCTCGCCGCGGGCGAAGTCGGCGTCGCGCCCCTGTTCGGCGAAGCCGTTGAACCGGTCCACGCTCTCGCGCAACGCGGCGGGATCGAGCCCGGTGGCCTCGGCCAGTTCCTCGACGGATCCCGCGGTGTGCCACAGGCCGGCCCCGCGCAACGCGTCGGGCTCGGGTGCGGGGATACAGATCGCCGGGTAGCCGCCGGCCTCGGCGTCGTCGAACACCAACCAGAACTCGTCACCGGCCCCGTCGGCCATGCGGGCGTGCATCTTGCGCCCCATCTGGTCGTACGGCAGCAGTTCGTTGGCGAATCGCCGGCCGGTGCCATCGACGATGATCCCGGAGCGGAAGCCCAGGGTGAACGCGGCGTGCCCGTTGGGGAACAGCGTGGCGGGGCACCACCAGGACTGGTCGAGCAGGTCCAGCTCCGCGCCGACCTGCTCGAACATGCGGACGGCGTCGCCCGAGCCCGTGGCGGGGTGGGACGAGGACCAGTCGGCGGTGGGCATGTCCTGCCAGCGGCGGCGGAGGTCCGCCGACCGTTCGAAACCGCCGGCGGCGACCAGTACCCCACGGCGTGCGCCCAGCACCTGCAGGCCGGAGAGACCGTTCACGACCACCCCGACGACACGTCCGTCGTCGTCGCGGACCAGTTCCTCGGCCGCGGTGTTCAGTCGGGTCTCCGCGGTGTCCATCGAGTCGAGTGCGAGCACGAGTCGCGCCACCCAGGCCCTGCCGCCCTCGAGCTTGGTGGTGTCGTCGTCCGCGCCGAACTGGTCGGCCGGAACCGGCGGACGGATGTCGGTCGCCCGGTCGCCGACCTCCTCGCCCTTGATGGGCTTGGGGTAGATGCTCCGGCCCAGTTCCTGGCGCCCCGGGGCGTCGAAGTAGTCGGGGAAGGCCTGGAAGCGGGTCGGGATGCCCAGCTCGTCCTGAAGGAATTCGACGACCTGCGGCCCGGTGTTGAGGAACGCGTCCTGGACGTCGGCGGCGGTGCGGTCCCCCACCACGGCGCGGAAGTAGGTGCGCCCCCGCTCGACGGAGTCCTCGACCCCGTCCCGGGCGAGGACGGAGTTGCCCGGGAGCCACACGGCGCCGCCGGAGTAGGCGGAGGTCCCGCCGAAGCGGTCGGTCTTCTCGATCAGGCAGGTCGACAGACCCCGGGCCGCGGCGGTCGCGGCACCGAAGAGGGCTGCCACCCCCGACCCCACGACCACCACGTCGAATTCCGCGTCGAATGTGTTGTCCTGCGCCGTCACGGCAGCCCCTCGTCGTCATACAGCTCCGGTGGAACACGTTCCAGTTCCTGTCGTGACCCTAACACCGGCCCGGTGTGCGACACCCTCGATCGGCGATCGGTGGGGAACGAGGGGGAGGCGGTGCAGGATCTGGGTGTGACCGATCGAAACGACAGCACCGGCGCCGGCGTGGAGCACACCGAGGACGGTCGACACATCGTGGTCGGGGGCCGGCGGTGGCGCGCGACGGATCCGTCCATCCCCGAGAAGCTCCGCTCGGAGCTCGTCCGGGCACTGATGACCGGTCGCCGGCTGGTCAAGACCGAAGGCGATGCCGCCCGGGTGATGGTGCACGACGCCAAGGTCGCGCTCGGAGAGCGCGGCGACCCGTGGTGGGAACCCACCCGGGAGGGGACACGCGACCGCCTGGCCGCGACGATCAGGACGCTCCTGCGCTCGCGCGGCCAGGGGTCGATCTGCCCGTCGGACGCGGCCCGGGTGGCGGGTGGGGACCATTGGCGCGACCTCATGCCCGTCGCCCGGGAGGTCGCGTTCGACCTACGCGAGGAGGGCGTGGTGGCGGTGACCCAGCGTGGCGAACGGGTCACCGGACGTGAGGTGACCGGGCCGATCAGGCTGATCGCCGACGACGGCCTGGAATTCACTCCGCCGACGAGGTGACGTCGCGGCCTCGGACGGGTCGGCGGGCGGGTGAGAGAGTTCGAATTCTTGTAGGCTACTCACCAGTAGGAGTACACCAACCTGACGCTCCGCTCCCCTCAACGGTGGCCTGCCACCGGAGCAGACCGTCCAACGGAAAGGCACGCACTTGCGCCGCACTGTGTTCAACGAAGACCACGAGGCCTTCCGCCAGACCCTCCGTGACTTCATCGAGTCCGAGGTGACCCCCCACTTCCAGGAGTGGTTCGAGGCCGGCATCGTCCCGCGTGAGTTCTACTACAAGCTCGCCGACCTCGGCCTGTTCGGCATCAACGTCGACGAGGAGTACGGCGGCGCGGGGATCAATTCCCACAAGTTCGAGGCCATCCAGTCCGAGGAGACCGCCCGCGCCGGCGTGAACTTCGGCGGCTCGGGTGTCCACGTACTGCTCGGGCTCCCCTACATCAAGGCCCTGGCGACCGAGGAGCAGAAGCAGCGCTACCTGCCCAAGTTCGTCTCCGGCGAGGAGATGTGGGCGCTGGCGATGACCGAGCCCGGCACCGGGTCCGACCTGGCCGGCATGAAGAGCACCGCCAAACTCTCGGCTGACGGCACCCACTACGTCCTCAACGGTGCCAAGACGTTCATCACCGGCGGCGTCCACGCCGACCGCGTGATCGTGGCCTGCCGTACCGCTCCCCCGCGTGAGGACGACCGCCGCTTCGGCATCTCGCTGCTCGCCGTCGACACCAAGCTCGAGGGCTACGCGGTGGGCCGCAAGCTCGACAAAGTCGGACTCAAGACCTCCGACACGGCCGAGCTGTCCTTCACCGACGTCAAGGTCCCGGTCGAGGACCTGCTCGGCGAAGAGAACCGCGGCTTCTACTACCTCGGGCAGAACCTGCCGTCCGAGCGCTGGGGCATCGCCTACGGTGCGTATGCCCAGGCCGCGGCCGCCGTGCGGTTCGCCAAGGAGTACACGCAGCAGCGCACGGTCTTCGGCAAGGAGGTGGCCTCGTTCCAGAACACCAAGTTCGAGCTGGCCGCGTGCCAGGCCAAGGTCGACGCCGCGCAGGCCGTCGCGGACCGCGCCCTCGAGGCGCTGGACGAGGGCGAGCTCACCGCCGCCGAGGCGGCCTCGGCCAAGCTGTTCTGCACCGAGGTCGCCGCCGAGGTCATCGACCGTTGCCTCCAGCTGCACGGCGGCTACGGCTTCATGAACGAGTATCCGATCGCCCGCCTGTACTCGGACAACCGCGTCAACCGCATCTACGGTGGCACCAACGAGGTCATGAAGTCCATCATCGCCAAGGACATGGGCCTGTAGGTCCCACGACCCCCCTGGCTCCGTCGGGCCCCGTCCGCTCCCCGCGGACGGGGCCCGAGGCGTCCGACGGGTTGCGCCACGCCCGTCAGCCCTCGGGGGCGGCCTCGTAGTCGGCGTGCCCCTCGACCCCGTATCTGTATGTGATGGGGTCGATGAAGACGTCGGGCTCGGCGGGGGGCCTCAGGGTGAACGCCACGTAGGCGGCGACGATGCCCGCCAGGTAGAAGACCGAGAGGACGACGACGAGGACGTCCGCCTCCAGTCCGTTGAGCAGACTCACGAAGATCGCCTGGGCGAGCGCGATACACAGGCCGAACACGGCGATGTCCACCCACAGCACATTGCGACCTGCGACCGCCTTGTAGGCGAAGACCACCCCGATCATCGTCACCGGGATCGAATAGAGGGCGACAGTGGCTGCGGGCACGAAGGACGGCTGCGAGGCGCCCCCGAGCACGAAGAGGGCCGCGTACAGCACCATGGTCGGCCAGGCGGCGATCTTGATGTGCTCCCAGTAGCTCTCGTTGACCGCGGCGAACACGGCCACGACCCGGTGGTGCCCGCTCCAGTCGTAGGCGAAGTGGAGCACAGAGCCGACGACGATCAGCGGGATGACCGCCCACCAACTCACCGAGACGACGGCATCCGTGTCCAACACGGTCTCATCCTCCCACCGACCGGCGCAGTCCGCCGGTCTTCCCAGGTCAGAGACGTGTGTCGGACCTGCTTGCTAGTGTTTCCCCAATCGAACACACAGGCGAATCAGGGTCGTGCGGTCAACCGCCGGCAAGGGGGTGCACATGCGGGAGACGACCACCGGGGATGATGCCGGAGCGGTGGCCGGCAGTCCCGCCGTCACCGCCGCCAGCTCCGCGGCCCTGGCCGCGTTGCACGCCGAGAACCGCGCGGCCGCCGCCCGACTGCGCGCCTGCCACGACCTGTGGGCCACCTGCCGCGAGGAACAGGAACTGCGCGACATCGCCGCCGGCTACGGCCCCGGCCTGGACCAACGCCCCGAACACGCCGTCATCGACCCACTGACCATCGCCACAAGTGAGATCGTCGCCACCTACGGCGTCCACCACAACCGCGCCCGCAGCCTGCTCACCCTGGCCATCACCCTGGTCACCAAGTTCCCCTCCCTCGTCGAGGCCATGGACACCGGCCGCCTCGACGAAGCCACCGCCACCCTGCTCGCACGCCACATGCGCACCGTGGACTCCCTGCACCGCGACGCCGTCCACCGCGAGGTCATCGACTGGCTCCTGGCCGCCCTCGCCGCCGGCAGGCGCCCCGGACGCGACGCGATCCTGGCCCACACCGACCGCATCATCGCCGCCCACGACCCCGACGGCGTACGCCAGCGCCGCACCACCGCGGTCCGCGAACGCCGCATCACCCTGCGCCGCGGCCCAGACGGCATGGCCGACCTCACCGCCCACCTCACCGCCACCGAAGCCTTCGCCATCCACACCCTGCTACAGACCAGGGCCACCGAACAACGCCACCGCGACACCCGCACCCGCGTCGAGACCACCCGCCGCCACGGCGCCGACACCCTCGACACCGACAACATCCGCAGCATGGACGAACTACGCGCCGACGCCCTCGTCACCGCCATCCTCGGCCACCCCGGCACCGGCCCCGACAGCAGCACAGGCGAAGGCACGGGTACGAGCGCGGGTGCGGGTGCGGGTGCGGGTCACCGCCCGCCGGCCACCCAGATCCGCCCCACCATCACCGTGCTCGCACCCCCCGGCCCCGACGGCGAACCCGAGGTCTACCTCCCCCGAGGCGGCCCGGCCACCATCGACGCCCTCATCGGACTACTCACCCGCAGCACCGGCGCCACCATCACCGTGCCCGACACCGCACCCGGSGCCGCAGACACCCCCCACCACGCCCACCGCTAYCGCATCAGCGACCGACTGGCCCACCGCATCCGCCTACGCGACGGCACCTGCCGCCACCCCGGCTGCTCCGTCCCCGCCGACGCCTGCGACATCGACCACGTCCGCCCCTTCAACCACACAGATCCCACCCGTGGCGGACTGACCATCGAGAACAACCTCGCCGCCATGTGCCGCAACCACCACCGCTTCAAGACCTTCCACGGCTGGCACTACAAACTCGCCCCCGACGGCACCCTGACCGTCACCACCGACACCGGGCACACCCTCACCACCCACCCCGACGGACCCCTCGCACGCTGGCGCCACCACACCACCGACACCGACATCAGGGCTGCGACCGACACCAGGGCCGGGGCCGACACCGGCGCCGACATCCCACCTCCACGCCGCCCCTGGCTCAACCCCGGACCACAAAGCACCCACTGGTACCGACGCGCCCTACGCCTGGCCGCCGAACGCAAAGCCAACACCATGGCCCCACCACCAGACACCCCACCCGACCACCACCACGACCCCGACCCACCACCCTTCTGACCGGCGCGCGGCGAGCCCGGGCCGACACCCTGGTGGCGACAGCACAAAGGCCCGGTGTCGCAGCGTGCGACACCGGGCCCCGGTGGAAGACGGTCAGACGGTCAGTGCTTCTCGCGACCCCAGTGGTACTCGAAGACCAGGCCGCAGGCGGTGATGACCAGCGCGACGGCGCCGCCGATGAGCACCCACCAGTTCCAGAAGGCCGCTCCGTAGCCGATGATGAAGACCGAGAAGGCCACCAGCACGGGCCAGTAGCTGTGCGGGCTGAAGAAGCCGAGCTCGCCGGCGCCGTCGGAGACCTCGGCCTCCTCGAAGTCCTCGGGCAGGGTGCTGATGCGCCGCGCCACGAAGCGGAGGTAACCACCGATCAGCAGGCTCAGGCCGGCCGAGAGCACGAAGGCCGTGGCGCCGACCCACTCGACGCCCGTCCGAGACGTACCGGTGAGGTAGGCGTACGCGATACCCATGACGGCCAGGAAGATAAACAGGGCGTCGAAAATTCGTACTGTTGCGTTCATCGTTCAGGAATCCTTCGCGTGATACCGGGAGAACCGTCAGTTGCCCGACGCGGTCTCGATGATGTTGTTCTGGTCACGGGTATCGCTGCGTCCGGTCTTGAACGGTGCGGTGGAGGTCGAGTACGGGTCCTGGCCGATCGACTCCAGCGCCTCCGCGTTGGACGCGGTCGGGTTGTCCTGACGGAACTGGATGTACTGGGCGAAGGCCTCCGGCGATACCGCGCGCAGCTCGAAGTTCATCATCGCGTGGTAGACACCGCACATCTCGGCACAGCGTCCGACGAACGCACCCTCGCGATCGATCTCCTCGATCTGGAACATGCTCAACTGCTGGTTCTTACCCGGGTGCGGCATGACGTCGCGCTTGAAGATGAACTCGGGGATCCAGAACGAGTGGACCACGTCGGCCGACGCGAGGCGGAACTCGATGCGCGTGTCGGTCGGCAGAACCAGGACCGGAACCTCCTCGGAGGTACCGACGGTCTCGATGTTGTTGTAGTGGAGGTACGACTTGTCCTCGGCGAGACGACCGTGGATCGGGCCGCCGGCCGCCGGCTCACCCTGCTGACCCAGGGCCTCACGGACCTCGTCGGAGAGCACACCGGCCTCCTCGGCCGCGCGCTGCGCCTCGACGTTGGTGCCGTCCTCGATGCTGGCCCCCGCGACGTCGACCTTGTTGTAGCCGAACTTCCAGTTCCACTGGTAGGCGGTGACGTCGACCTTGACGCCGACCTCCTCCTGCGGACGGAGATCGAGCACCTTGTTCTGCGTGACCACGGTGAAGTAGAAGAGCACGGAGATGATCACGAACGGCGCAGCCGTGTAGATCAGCTCCAGGGGCACGTTGTACGCCGTCTGGCGCGGGAACTCGCCGTCGTCGTTCTTCCGCTTGCGGTGGAACGCCATCGACCAGAAGATCAGGCCCCACACGAAGAAGCCGACGATGAGCGACGTGATGACTGTGCCCGTCCAGAACTCGCGGACCGCGACGCCCTCCGGGGTGATCCCGGTCGGGAAGCCGAAGTTCATCGTCTGGTTCCACCACTTGTTGTCGGTTTGGAGGCTACAACCGGACAACAGCAAGCCCAATGTGCCGAGAGACATCGCGAGTGTCGCCCTGCGCGTCCGACGACGCCCGTCACGCTGTTCCACCATCACGCCTTCCTGATCAGCGGCACCGACCACGTGGCCGGGACACCTTAAAAGAGTAGACCACGGCTCTCAGAATGGAAGCCGCGGGTCCGGCAATTCACCCGCCCGCTCCCCCACGCCGTCGGCGGGGGGCCGGAGGGGTTCCGCCGACCAGTAGTATTCGATCGCGTCGCGACCCGCTCGGGCGGGTCACCGCTGACGCCCCGACGACGATGGACGAGGTACCCGACGCATGTGTGGCCTGCTTGGTCTGATCACCCCCGACGGCTCCGCCCGTACCCACGAGGCGCGGGTCCTCGGCGCCATGGGGTGCCAGCGCCACCGCGGCCCCGACGAGGTGGGCACCTGGGTCGACGGCGACATGGCCTTCGGGTTCAACCGCCTGTCGATCATCGACATCGCGCACTCTCACCAGCCGCTCCGCTGGGGTCCGCCCGAGCAGCCGGACCGTTACGCGCTGGTGTTCAACGGGGAGATCTACAACTACCTCGAACTCCGCGAGGAGCTGCAGCGCGAGCACGGTGCCGTGTTCGCCACCGAGGGTGACGGCGAGCCGATCGTCGTGGCGTTCCACCACTGGGGCCCCTCGGCCGTCCGCCGGCTCCGCGGAATGTTCGCCTTCGCGATCTGGGACACCGTCGAGCGTTCGCTGTTCGTCGCCCGGGACCCCTTCGGCATCAAGCCCCTGTACATGGCGACCGGACCCGGCGGAACCGTGTTCGCGAGCGAGAAGAAGTCGGTCACCGAACTGATCGACCTCGTCGTCGTCGACACCTCCCTCGACACCCGCGCCCTCCAGCACTACGTCACCCTCCAGTACGTCCCGGAGGACGAGACCCTCACCCGGGGCGTCCGGCGCCTGGAGTCGGGATGCCATGCCACGGTCACCCCCGGCACCGAGCCCGTGATCCAGCGCTACTTCGAGCCCACGTTCCCCGTCGTGCCCGTCGCCGACGGCGACGCCGAGCGCCGCTACGACGAGATCGCCGCCGCACTCGAGGACTCGGTCGCCAAGCACATGCGCGCCGACGTCACCGTCGGCTCGTTCCTCTCGGGGGGCATCGACTCCACCGCCATCGCCGCCCTCGCGCGACGCCACAACGAGAACCTCCTGACGTTCACCACCGGTTTCGAGCGCGAGGGGTACTCGGAGATCGACGTCGCCGCCGAGTCGGCCGCCGCGATCGGCGTGGAGCACATCGTCAAGGTGGTCTCGCCCGAGGAGTTCGCCGCCGCGATCCCCGAAATCATCTGGTACCTCGACGAACCGGTGGCCGACCCGGCGTTGGTCCCGCTGTACTTCGTCGCCCGCGAGGCGCGCAAGCACGTCAAGGTCGTCCTCTCGGGTGAGGGCGCGGACGAACTGTTCGGCGGCTACACCATCTATAAGGAGCCCCTGTCGCTGGCGCCGTTCGAGAAGGTCCCAGGTGGGATCCGTCGTGCGCTGGGCCGACTCAGCACCCGGATCCCGGAGGGCACCCGGGGCAAGAGCCTGCTGCACCGCGGCTCGATGAGCCTCGAGGACCGGTACTACGGCAACGCCCGCTCCTTCTCCGACGCGCAGGTGGAGGCGGTCCTCCGCGACTACCGACCGGAGTGGAGCCACCAGGACGTCACCGCGCCGATCTACGAGCGGTCCCGCGGATGGGACCCCGTCGCGAGGATGCAGCACCTGGACCTGTTCACGTGGCTGCGCGGCGACATCCTGGTCAAGGCCGACAAGGTCACCATGGCCAACTCCCTCGAGCTACGGGTGCCGTTCCTCGACCGTGAGGTCTACGAGGTCGCGTCGCGGCTCCCCCACACCGAGAAGGTCGCCCACGGCACCACCAAGTACGCACTGCGCAAGGCCCTCGAACGGATCGTCCCCGCCCACGTGCTGCACCGGAAGAAACTGGGATTCCCCGTCCCGACCCGTCACTGGCTGGCCGGGCCGGAGTTGCACGACTGGGCACGCGAGCACGTGGCGGCGTCCGGCACCGACGAGTTCGTGGACAAGGCCGCGGTACTGCGGATGCTCGACGAGCACCGCCGCGGCGAGTCCGATCACAGTCGTCGCATCTGGACCATGCTGTGCTTCATGATCTGGCACGGCATCTTCGTCGAGGGCCGGATCACCCCGGACATCGAGCAGCGCGAGTACCCCGTCCGCCTCTAGCAGGAGGCGGCGGGACGGTCAGGCGGGAAGGAGCGCCGACAGTTCCTCGGCGGCCTCGTCCCCGTAGGCATCGACGAGCCGGCGGCGGGCGGCGGCCGGGTCGATGGTCCACTCCTGCGTGCCCGTGGTCTCCAGGACGTGGGTGGCGATGAGGGCTCCGAACTGGGCGGAACGCTCCAGCGACAACCCGTCCAGGACACCGGAGAGGAAGCCCGCCCGGAACGCGTCGCCGACCCCCGTGGGATCCAGCAGGTTGTCCGACGGGACGATCCCGACCTCGATGGGCTCCGCGCCCTGCTCGACGATCACGACGCCCTTCCCACCCCGGGTGGTGACGCGGGTGCCGACCTTGGCGTCCAGCTCCTCGGCCGACCACCCGGTCTTGTTGAGCAGCAGCTCGTACTCGTATTCGTTGGTGAACAGGTACCGCGCCCCGTCGACCAGCTCACCGGCCGCGTCTCCGTCGAGGAACGCGAGCTGCTGGGAGGGATCGGCGGCGAAGTCCAGACCGAGCTCGCGGCACTCCATCGTGTGGGAGTGCATCGCCGTGGGGTCGTTGGCCCCGATGAGCACGATGTCCGGACGGCCGATCCGCTCGGCCAGGCGAGCCAGCGAGATCGTCGCCGCCTCCCCCATCGCGCCGGGGTAGAACGACGCGAGCTGCGCCATCTCCGAATCGGTCGTGCACACGAACCGCGCCGTGTGCAGAGCAGAGCTGATGTGGACCGCCGAGCAATCGACACCGTGCCGCTCGAGCCAGTCGCGGTACTCGGCGAAGTCCTCGCCCGCCGCCCCCACCAGATGGGGTCGCCGACCCAGGACGCCGAGCGCGAAGGCGATGTTGCCGCCGACCCCGCCCCGGCGGATCTGCAGCGAATCCACCAGGAAGCTCAGCGACACGTGCGCGAGCTGGTCCGGCAGCAACTGCTCGGAGAAGCGACCCGAGAAGGTCATGAGGTGGTCGGTGGCGATGGAACCTGTGATGACTACGGGCATGCCCCAGACAGTAGACGACCCGGACCGATCGGTGATCGGCCCGGGTCGCCCGGTCGTCAGTGCGACCGCGGCGTCAGTTGAACGAGTCGCCGCATGCGCAGGAGCCCGTGGCCTGCGGGTTGTCGATGGTGAAGCCCTGCTTCTCGATGCTGTCGACGAAGTCGATGGACGCACCGGTCAGGTACGGGACACTCATCCGGTCGACGGCGAGCTTGATGCCGCCGAAGTCGTCGACCACGTCACCGTCGAGCGAGCGGTCGTCGAAGAAGAGCTGGTAGCGCAGGCCCGCGCAGCCACCGGGCTGGACGGCGATGCGCAGCGAGAGGTCGTCACGACCCTCCTGGTCCAGCAGGGCCTTGGCCTTGGCGGCGGCTGCCTCGGTGAGCAGTACGCCGGTAGCGGTGTTCTCCGCAGTGGTCATGTCGGTTCTCCTTGCGATCGGAAGAGGGCTTCGGGGGCGTCGTGAAAGGTTCAACGCCCACCGGGGAGTCCTCTATTCCCCGGCACCCGTTCCCCCGCACACGATACGCCTGCTGTCGCCCATGGGTGAATGTCCGGCGCCGGTGTCGATCGCCTAGCCTGGGTGTGTGAAGTTGCGTGCATTCGGCTCCAGAGACGACGAGAGCGGCAAAGGCTCCCCCGCCCCCGAGGGGCGGCCCGCGTCCGCGGATGCGGCTGCCTCCGAGCCCTCCGGCGACCCGCGCCGCCCCGCGGGCAAGGGGAAGCCGACGCCCCGTCGTCGCGACCAGGAGCGCGCCCGCGGGGTGCGCCAGGGTCCGGTGACCGCGCCGGTCACCCGCAAAGAGGCCAAGGAGCGCAAGAAGGCCGCCCAGGCGACCATGACCAAGGACGAGCGTCGGGCCGCCAGGGCCGGCGAGCGCGCCGCGCGCGAGGAGCGCCGCCAGCTCATGATGGAGGGCGACGACCGCTACGTGCTCTCCCGTGACCGCGGAGAGGTCCGCCGGTTCGCGCGCGACTGGGTCGACACCCACCGGCGCCTCATCAACTGGTTCATGCCGCTCGCCCTGTTCGTGATCGTGTTCCAGCTCATCCCGAACCCGACCCTCATGGTCTACAGCCAGACCCTCTTCCTGGTGCTCATCATGGTCGTCGTCGTCGACGGCATCCTCCTCGGACGAACCGTGAACAAGGCGGTCCGCGAGAGGTTCCCGTCCACCGACGACACCGGTTTCGGTATGGGGTGGTACGCCGTCATGCGTGCGACGCAGCCCCGCATGCTCCGCACCCCCCGCCCCCGGGTCCGCCCGGGCGACGCCATCTGACCCGTCCAGAGCCACTGATCCCCGGAAGGGCCTGACCCCCCATGCGCCTGCTCGTCCTCGGTGGTATCCGCTCGGGCAAGTCCGCCCACGCCGAGTCGGTGGCCGCGGCCACCGACGACGACGTCGTGTACGTCGCCACGGCCCGGCGCGACCCCGGGGACGACGAGATGGCCGCGCGGATCGAGACACACCGCGAGCGCCGGCCCACCCGGTGGGTGACCGAGGAGACGGAGGACATCGTCCGGGTCCTCGCCGACCACCCGACATCGACGGTCCTCGTGGACGACCTCGGAGGCTGGTTGACGCGTCGGATGGACGCCACACTCGGGTGGACCGACGGGGGTGCCGCGGTCGCGGCGGACCTGGACGCCCTCGTCACCGCTGTCGCCGAGCACTCCGGCACCCTCGTCCTCGTCTCGCCCGAGGTCGGTCTGGGAGTCGTGCCGGACACGCTCTCCGGTCGGGTGTTCGCCGATGTGATCGGTTCGCTCAACCGGCGGCTGGCCGGGGTGTGCGACTCGGCGGTCCTCGTCGTCGCCGGTCGCCCCCTCCCCCTCGAGGCCGTGCACCCGACCGCCGGTGGCGCCACTCGCACCCCGGACGCCCGGACGGGGGCGGCCGCCGTGGCCACCGGTACGACGGTGGCCGCCGCCGGCGCGCCCGAGGCCGAGGCCGCGGCCGCGCCCCGGGACCTCGATACCGTCCCCCACGACTTCCCCGGCCTGGGCGACGTGTCGTACTACGACGACCCCGTCGCCTTCCCCCCGGTTCACCCGCCGTCCCACTCCGTCGCCGAGGAGGCCCGCGCCCGGCATCTCACGTTGACCAAGCCCGCGACGTCCCTCGGTCGGCTCGAGGAGCTGAGCGTGTGGGTCTCCTCGTGCCAGGAGGCGTGCCCGCCCCGACCGCTCGACCGCGCCAGGGTGGTGGTGTTCGCCGGTGACCACGGCGTCGCCGAACACGGGGTGTCCGCGTTCCCGCGCGAGGTCACGCTGCAGATGGCCGACAACATCGTCGGCGGCGGCGCGGCGGTGTCCGTCCTCGCCCGCATGGCCGGCGCCACGGTCCGGGTGGCCGACATGGCGATGTCGGCCGAGCGTCCCGGAGGGCTCGACGACCACAAAATCCGCCGCTCCAGCGGGTCGATCGACAGGGAGGACGCCCTGACCCCCGAGGAGGTGCGGGCCGCGATCGCCGCCGGTCGTCGCATCGCCGACGAGGAGGTCGACTCCGGGGCGGACCTGCTCATCGCGGGCGACCTCGGCATCGGCAACACCACGCCCGCCACCGTGCTGACGTGCCTCGTCACCGGTCGCGAGCCGGTCGAGTTGGTCGGCCGCGGAACCGGGATCGACGACGAGGGCTGGATGCGCAAGACCGCCGCGATCCGGGACGCCATGTTCCGGGCGTCCGGCGACCTGCGGGATCCCGTGGCGATGTTGCGCAAGGTCGGTGGTGCAGACCTCGCCGCGATGGCCGGATTCCTGGCCCAGGCGGCGATCCGGAAGACCCCGTGCCTGCTCGACGGGTCCGTGGTCACGTCCGCGGCGCTCATGGCCGAGGCCCTGGCCCCCGGCGCCCGCCAGTGGTGGACGGCCGGCCACCGCAGCGCCGAGCCCGCCCACACCGCCGCGCTGACCTACCTGTCCCTCGAGCCGATCCTCGAACACTCGATGCGTCTGGGCGAGGGCAGCGGAGCCGTCGCCGCGCTTCCCGTCGTCCACAACGCGGTCGCGATCCTCACGCAGATGGCGACCTTCGCCGACGCCGGGGTCACCGGCAAGGACTGACGAGCCGTGCTCGCCGCGGTCCGACTCGCATTGTCGTGGATGACGGTGCTGCCCGTGGGGCGACCGGGTGTCCCCGACTCCGCGGCGGCCGGCCGGGCGATGACGGCGATGCCCGTCGTCGGCCTGGTGTGCGGCGTCGTCGCGACCGCACTGGCCCACGGTGTGCACGCGATGGGGGCCGGCGCGCTGCTGTCCGGGGTGATCGGGGTGGCGGCCGTTCTGGCCCTCACCCGCGGGATGCACGTGGACGCGCTGGCCGACACCGCGGACGGACTCGGGTCGTACGCCGGCCCGGATCGCGCACTGGAGATCATGCGGTCCGGGTCCGTCGGGCCGATGGGGGCCGCCGTCCTGGTGTTGGTTCTGCTCGCCGAGGTGGCAGCGTTGGGCACCCTGGTCGACTCGGGCGCCTGGCTCGCCCCGGTCGCCGCCGTCGTCCTCTCGCGGTGCCTACCGGCCGTCCTTCTGCGCCGGGGCGTCCCCGCGGCGTCGCCGACCGGCTTCGGCGCGCTCGTCGCCGGCTCCCAGTCCCGCGTCGCCGTGGTGGTGACCGGACTGGTGTGTGCGGCCGCGGGCGCCGCGCTGGCGGGGTCAGGGTGGTCCGCCGCCACGTGGTGGGCCCCCGCGGCCGGCGCCGTGGCGGGCGTCGCCGCCTACGGCGCCGCGGCGGGCTTCGGCCGACACGCGGTCCGCCGGTTCGGCGGGATCAGCGGGGACGTCCTCGGAGCGGTGATCGAGACGGGCACCGCCGCCGCGCTGGTGGCGGCGGTGCTCCTGCTCTGACGGGGCGCGGCTCAGACCAGCGTCGTCATCCAGCCGAACGGGTCCTCCACGGACCCGCGCTGAATACCGGTGAGCGTCTCGCGCAGCTGCATGGTGATCGCCCCCGGCCCGCCGTCACCCACCGTGTAGCCGCCGCCGGAGTGCTGCACGGACCCGACGGGGGTGATGACGGCGGCGGTGCCACACGCGAACACCTCGGTGATCTCGCCGGAGGCCACGCCCGACTCCCACTCGTCCACCGAGACCTTGCGCTCGGTCACGGGGTAGCCGAGGTGGCGGGACAACTGCAGGAGACTGTCGCGGGTGACGCCCGGCAGCAACGAGCCGGACAGTTCGGGGGTCACGATCTCGGCGGAGTCGCCGGAGCCGAGGACGAAGAACAGGTTCATCCCGCCCATCTCCTCCACGTACTTCCGCTCGATCGCGTCGAGCCAGACCACCTGGTCGCATCCCTTGGCCGCGGCCTGCTCCTGGGCGCGCAGCGAGGCGGCGTAGTTGCCGCCGAACTTGGCGGCGCCGGTGCCGCCGGGGCTGGCGCGCACGTACTCGGTGCTCAGCCAGACGCTCACGGGGGCCACGCCGCGGGAGAAATACGCGCCGGCCGGGGAAGCGATCACCGAGTAGAGGTATTCGTCGGCCGGCCGCACGCCGAGCCCGGTCTCGGTGGCGATCATGAAGGGCCGCAGGTAGAGCGCCTCCTCACCGCCGGCGGCGGGCACCCAGTCGCGGTCGATCGCCACGATCTGCCGCAACGACTCCATGAACAGCTCTTCGGGCAGCTGCGGCATGGCGAGGCGCTCCGCGGAGCGGTTGAAGCGGGCGGCGTTCTGCTCGGGTCGGAACGAGGCGATGGAGTCGTCGGCCTGCCGGTAGGCCTTGAGGCCCTCGAAGATCGTCTGCGCGTAGTGCAGGACCACGGCGGACGGGTCGATGGACAGGGGGGCGTACGCCTCCACGACCGGGGTGCCCCACTGCCCGTTCGAGTACGGGAGGGTGACCATGTGGTCGGTGAAGTGCTTGCCGAAGCCGGGGGCGGCGAGGATGGCCTCGCGCTCGGCGGTCGATCTCGGCGAGGCGGACGGACGGACGTCGAACTCGGACATTGCGGGTCTCGTTCCTGGAGGAAGGGGGCGGGTCAGCGGGTGCGGATCTCGATGAGCGGGGGTACCGCGAGGCGGCACGGTACCTCTCGTCCGCGTACGTCGACGACGACCTCGTCGCCCTTCTTCAGACCCGCGTCCAACTCGATGAACGCGAGCGCGATCCCCGTCTTGAGGGTCGGTGAGAACGTGCCGGAGCTGGTGACGCCCACGTCGCGTCCACCGGCGCGCACGGTCTGTCCGGCGCGCGGGATCCCGCGTCCGGTGACCTCGAGCGCGTACATCCGGCGGGCGGGGCCGGCCTCCTTCTGACGCAGCAGTTCCTCGCGCCCCCAGAAGGCGGGCTTGTCCCAGCCGATGGCCCAGGCGCAGCGTGCCTCGAGCGGGCTGAGGTCCACGGACAGTTCGTTGCCGTGCAGCGGGTAGCCGGCCTCCGTGCGCAGCGAATCGCGGGCACCGAGACCGCACAGGGCGCCCTCGCGGGACAGCACCTGCTCGGCGAGCGCGTCCCAGATCGGGCCGGCCTCGTCCCAGGCGGGCAACACCTCGAAGCCGTACTCGCCGGTGTACCCGGTACGGCAGACCCGCACGGAGTGTCCGTTCCAGCCGGCGTCGACGTACGCCATGTAGTCGAGGTCGGTCGGCAGCCCCACCGCCTCGAGCACCTCTCCGGCGAGCGGGCCCTGGACCGCGATCACGGCGCGGGAACGGTGTTCGTCGGTGACGGTGACCCCGGGCGCCCGCTCGGCGGCGGCGGCCTGCATCCGCCGGACCACCTCGGCGGTGTTGGCGGCGTTGGGGATGAGGAAGATCTCGGAGTCGGAGACCCGGTAGGCGATGAGGTCGTCCACCACTCCCCCGGACTCGTCGCAGCACAGCGTGTACTGGGCGCTGCCGGCGGCGATCCGGTCGAGGTCGTTGGTGAAGCACGAGTTGACGAACTCCGCGGCGCCCGGGCCGGTCACGAGCGCCTTGCCGAGGTGGCTGACGTCGAACAGTCCGACGGCCGTGCGGGTGGCGGTGTGTTCGGCGACGGTGCCGGCGTACTGCACCGGCATCGACCAGCCGCCGAACGGGGCGAAGGTGGCGCCGGCCTCCACGTGGCGGGAGTGCAGTGGTCCCTCGTGAAGGTCCCCTGTGTCTGTCATGTGGCCACTCCTCGCGCTCTTCGGTCCGGCTGCCTGCCCACGTTAGTCGATAGACTATGGTGCCCTCGCCGTGGCGGTCCCGCCGCGTCGTCCGGGCATCACGACCCTTCCCGTACGTCCCGCCGACCCCCAGGAGCGCTTTATGCCGACCGCGCAGTCGATCCTCACCCACAGCCCTGATCTCGCCCCGATCGAGGCGGTCACGACGCCGGTGGACGCCGACGTCGTGGTGGTCGGTATCGCGGCCGATGCCGGGGCCGGAGAGGATGCGGCGCCCGTCGTCGTCGCCCCCGGCCTGGAGGGTGGGGTCACCGCGGCGCTCGCCGCGGTCGCGCGGTCGGTGGGCGCGTCCACCAAGGTCGCCTCCACCACCCGTGTCCCGGCGCCGGACGGTGTGTCGGCCGGGTCCGTGGTGCTGGTGGGGCTCGGGTCCTCCGACGACGAGGTGTCCGACGAGTCCCTGCGCCGCGCGGCCGGCGCCGCCGCGCGGGCCTGCCGCGGACTCGGGTCCGCCCTGGTGTTGCTGGACGCCGAGCGCGCGGAGCCGGTGGCCCTGGGAGCGGGGCTCGGATCGTTCCGCCCGGCCAAGGTCACCTCGAAGAACGACGACGACGACGAGAACAGCGATTCGCTGAAGGTGTTCGTCGCCGAGGGCGGCGCCGACGCCGTGACCCGCGCCGCCACCGTCGCCGAGTGTGTCGGGCTGGCGCGCGATCTGGTCAACACCCCGCCCAACCTGCTGTTCCCCGGATCGTTCGCCGATCGGGCCGCCGAACTGGCCCGCGACGCCGGTCTGGAGGTCGAGGTGCTGGACGAGGAGGCGCTCACCGAAGGTGGCTACGGCGGCATCCTCGCCGTGGGCGGCGGCTCCTCCCGCGGCCCGCGCATGGTGCGGCTCACCCACCGGGGCGCCGAGGGTCGACCCACCGTGGCCCTGGTGGGCAAGGGCATCACCTTCGACACCGGCGGCATCTCCATCAAGCCGGCCGCCGGCATGGAGCAGATGACCATGGACATGGGTGGCGCCGCGGCCGTCGTCGCCACCGTCATCCTCGCCGCGCGGCTGGGCTTGGATCTCACCGTGGTGGCGACCGTGCCCATGGCGGAGAACATGCCGTCGTCGACGGCGTACCGGCCCGGCGACGTGTTGACCATGTACGGGGGCACGACCGTCGAGGTGAAGAACACCGACGCCGAGGGGCGGCTCATCCTGGCCGACGCGATCGTCCGGGCCTGCGAGGACTCCCCGTCCCATCTCATCGACACCGCCACCCTCACCGGTGCGCAGATGGTGGCGCTGGGCAAGAAGACCCCGGGTGTCATGGGAACCGAGGACTTCCGCGACCGGGTGGCCGACCTCAGCCGGTCGGTCGGCGAGGGCGGCTGGCCGATGCCGCTGCCCGAGGAGTTGCGTGCCGGGCTGGATTCCGAGGTGGCCGACCTGACCCACGTCACCCCGCACCGGTGGGGCGGCATGCTCTCGGCCGGACTGTTCCTCTCCGAATTCGTCGCGGACGGCGTCGAGTGGGCGCACATCGACGTGGCCGGCCCCGCCTACAACGACGGTGGCCCGGAGGGGTACCTGCCCAAGGGCGGAACCGGGGTGCCCGTGCGGACCATGCTCGCCGTCCTCGAGGACATCGCCGCCGGAGCCTGAGTCGGCCGCGGGCGGCGGGGTCAGCGCGGCTAGCCCCCCTCGGGCTCGCGCAGCCGGTCGCGGAGGCGCTCGGCCCGCTCGCGCCGCTCACGCTTGATGCGGACCTCCTCGTAGTCGCGCATCCGTTGGGGGTAGCCCTGGACGGCGGCGTCGAACAGGGGCAGCTTCAACTGCGCGGCGAGTTTGCGCGCGGTGGCCACGTCGCCGACCGGCCTGCGGGTCCATTCGCCGTCGAAGGCCACCAGGCACAGGCCGGGGACCGAGACGAGGGTTTCCGGCTCGAGATACGCCTCCACGCCCACGCGGGTGCGGCACCACCGGCGCAGGTGATCGAGATCGGCCGGATCGGCCGGGACCCGAGGCCCACGACGCCCGAACAGGTCACGGATACCCACCGTCGGTCCTTCCGTCGGGCCCCCGTACGGGGTGAGGGCGGCCTATGGGACACGATCGTACCGACGCCCGACGCCCGTCACGCTGCGGGCGACCGGCGAATCGGGCACCGGCCGGGGTCGGGATCGGCACGTCCGCCGACGCCGATAGGTGGCAGAGGGCACAATGGACGACGATCCTGGGTGGGGGCGCCACCGCGCATCCGGCCCCGGATCGACACGACGAACAGATAACTCACACCCACGACGCCGCTCACGCGGGCGCGGACCGCGCTTGCTGGCAGCGAATGAGAACTCTTGAGGAGTCACGACACCATGGCCTTCTCCGTACAGATGCCGGCTCTCGGTGAATCCGTCAGCGAGGGCACGGTTACCCGCTGGCTCAAGAAGGAGGGGGACACGGTCGAGGTCGACGAGCCGTTGCTCGAGGTCTCCACCGACAAGGTCGACACCGAGATCCCGTCGCCCGCCGCCGGCACGCTGAAGAAGATCGTCGCCGATGAGGACGAGACGGTCGAGATCGGCGGGGAACTCGCCGTCATCGACGACGGCTCGGGCGGGTCCGACGACTCGGACGAGTCCGACGACGACTCCGGCTCCGGCTCCGCCGATGAGGCCGACGACTCTGACGATCAGGCCGACGATTCCGCGGACGACGAGCCCGCCGAGGAGCCCGCCCCGGCCAAGAAGTCCTCCGGAGGCGGGGGCGGCGGCAAGGGCACCGACGTCGTCATGCCCGAACTCGGCGAGTCCGTCACCGAGGGCACCATCACCAAGTGGCTCAAGTCCGTCGGCGACACCGTCGAGGTCGACGAGCCCCTGCTCGAGGTCTCCACCGACAAGGTCGACACCGAGATCCCCTCCCCCGTCGCCGGCACCCTGCAGAAGATCGTGGCCGAGGAGGACGAGACCGTCGACGTCGGCGCCACCCTCGCCGTCATCGGCGACGGCGACGCCGCGAGCGACTCCGACGACGACTCAGACGACTCCGACTCCGCCGATGAGGCCGACGACTCTGACGACTCTGACGATCAGGCCGATGAGGCCGACGAGTCGGATGCCGCGGACGATTCCGCGGACAACGAGCCCGCCGAGGAGCCCGCCGAGGAGCCCGCCCCGGCCAAGAAGTCCTCCGGAGGCGGGGGCGGCGGCAAGGGCACCGACGTCGTCATGCCCGAACTCGGCGAGTCCGTCACCGAGGGCACCATCACCAAGTGGCTCAAGTCCGTCGGCGACACCGTCGAGGTCGACGAGCCCCTGCTCGAGGTCTCCACCGACAAGGTCGACACCGAGATCCCCTCCCCCGTCGCCGGCACCCTGCAGAAGATCGTGGCCGAGGAGGACGAGACCGTCGACGTCGGCGCCACCCTCGCCGTCATAGGCGACGGCGACGGCGACGCCGCGAGCGACTCCGACGACGACTCCGGCTCTGACTCGGACGAACAGTCGGCCGAGGAGCAGAACGCCACCGACGCCAAGGACGAGGGCGTGGACGCCTCCGACGAGGACGAGGTCCCCGAGGACACCCCCGAGACCGAGAAGAAGGCCGCCGCCAAGGCGGAGTCCGGGTCCGGGTCGACGTCCGGGAAGAAGGCCGAGCAGAAGAGCAAGAAGAAGGCCGCGAAGCCGCGCGGGTCGGAGAAGTCCGACAGCGGGCCCTCCGGCGACCTGCCCGAGCGGGCCGAGCCCGCGGCGGCCGCCAAGTCCGGGAGCTCGCCGTACGTTACCCCGCTGGTGCGCAAGCTCGCGCAGGAGCACGGCGTCGACCTGGACTCGGTCAAGGGCACCGGCATCGGCGGCCGGATCCGTAAGCAGGACGTCCTCGCGGCGGCCGAGGGCTCGGGTTCCGACTCCGGTTCCGAGACCCCGGCCGAGGAGAAGGCGCCCAGCGGCGGCCCGTCGAAGGCCGGCGTCCGGCCCGAGCTCGCGGAGCTGCGCGGCACCACCAAGAAGGCCAACCGGATCCGCAAGATCACGGCGCAGAAGACCCGTGAGTCGCTGCAACAGACCGCTCAGCTCACGCAGGTCTTCGAGGTGGACATGACCCGGGTGGCGCAGCTGCGCTCGCAGGTCAAGGAGCAGTTCGCCGACAAGCACGGCGCCAAGCTCTCGTACCTGCCGTTCTACGCCAAGGCGGTCGTCGAGGCCCTGGTGTCGCACCCGAACGTCAACGCGTCGTACGACGAGAAGACCAACGAGATCACCTACCACGGGTCGGTGAACCTCGGGATCGCCGTGGACACCGAGGCGGGGCTGCTCTCCCCGGTCATCCAGAACGCGCAGGACCTGGACATCCCGGGGCTGGCCAAGGCGATCATCGACCTGGCCGAGCGGGCGCGGGCGTCCAAGCTCACGCCGGACGACCTCCAGGGCGGCACGTTCACCATCACCAACATCGGCAGCGAGGGGGCCCTGTTCGACACCCCGATCCTCGTCCCGCCGCAGGCGGCGATGCTCGGCACCGGCGCGATCGTGCGGCGGCCCGTGGTGGATGCCGACGCCGACGGCGAGTCGATCGCCATCCGGTCGATGGGCTTCATGCCGCTGACCTACGATCACCGCCTGATCGACGGCGCCGACGCCGGCCGCTTCCTCACCACGGTGAAGGACCGGTTGGAGAAGGCCGAGTTCGACGGTGACCTCGACCTGTGAAGCCGGCTGATCGGTAGGTTCCGCTGAACCCCGCGACGGGCGTCCTCCTTCACGGAGGGCGCCCGTCGTCGTCGTCACACCCCTCGGCCTACCCTGGGGACATGTCGCACACCGGTCAGTCCCTCCGCCGTGACCCGGCGCCCCCGGAGATCCGTCGGCTCGGCACCGTCGAGTACAGCCCCACCTGGGAGCTCCAACGTGCCCTCGCCGAGGAGCGCGCCGACGGGCAGCGGGGCGACACGATCCTCCTCCTGGAGCACCCCGCCACCTACACCGCCGGCAAACGCACGGAGCCGTCCGACCGTCCCACCGACGGGACCCCGGTCGTCGACGTGGACCGCGGCGGCCGGATCACCTGGCACGGACCCGGCCAACTGGTGGGGTACCCGATCGTCGCGCTGACCGACCCCATCGACGTGGTCGAGTACGTCCGTCGTGTCGAGCAGGCCCTCATCTCCACCTGCGCGCGACTCGGCGTGGAGGCCGGGCGCGTCGACGGGCGCTCCGGGGTGTGGTGTGCGGCCTCGGACGGCAGGCCCGAGCGCAAGATCGCGGCCATCGGGATCCGTGTCCAGCGGGGCGTGACGATGCACGGGTTCTCCCTCAACTGCGACTGCGATCTGACCGCGTTCTCGCGGATCGTCCCCTGCGGGATCGTCGACGCCGGGGTCACGTCCCTCAGCGCCGAACTCGGTCGCGTGGTGCCGGTGTCGGAGGTTCTCGACCAGGTCACCTCCGACATGGTGGAGGCGCTGGACGGCCGACTGCCCGTAGCGTGATTCGCGCGTAGGCTTGCGGCCGTGACTGTGACTCCTGAAGGCCGCAAGCTCCTCCGTATCGAGGCCCGCAACGCCGAGACGCCGATCGAGCGCAAGCCGTCGTGGATCCGTACGAAGGCCACCATGGGTCCCGAGTACAAGGAACTCAAGACGCTGGTCAAGACCGGCGGCCTGCACACGGTGTGCGAGGAGGCCGGCTGCCCCAACATCTACGAGTGTTGGGAGGACCGGGAGGCCACGTTCCTCATCGGCGGCGAGCAGTGCACCCGCCGCTGCGACTTCTGCCAGATCGACACCGGCAAGCCCAGCGCCCTCGATCGTGACGAGCCGCGGCGCGTGGCCGAGTCCGTGCGCGAGATGGGTCTGCGCTACTCCACCATCACGGGCGTCGCGCGCGACGACCTGGAGGATGGCGGGGCCTGGCTCTACGCGGAGACCGTCCGCAAGATCCACGAGCTCAACCCCAACACGGGGGTCGAGAACCTCATCCCCGATTTCAACGGGGACCCGGACCAGCTGGCCGAGGTGTTCGAGTCGCGTCCCGAGGTGCTGGCGCACAACCTCGAGACCGTGCCGCGGATCTTCAAGCGGATCCGCCCGGCGTTCCGGTTCGACCGCTCCCTCGACGTGATCCGCGCCGCGCGCGACTTCGGCCTCGTCACCAAGTCCAACCTCATCCTGGGGATGGGCGAGACCACCGACGAGATCGTCGACGCGATGCGCGACCTGCACTCCGCCGGCTGCGACATCCTCACCATCACGCAGTACCTCCGGCCCAGCCCGCTGCACCACCCGATCGACCGCTGGGTCAAGCCCGAGGAGTTCGTCGAGCTGTCCGATCAGGCCCGTGAGATCGGTTTCGCCGGCGTCATGGCCGGACCGCTCGTCCGCTCGTCGTACCGAGCCGGCCGCCTCTACGTCCAGGCGCTGGAGCACCGCGGGCAGGCGGTTCCGGAGCACCTGCAGCAGCTGACGACAGGAGGTTCGGCGTCCCAGGAGGCCTCGAGCGTCCTGGACCGCGAGCGCGCCCGCGTCTGACCCGCCCACAGTCGGCCGGGGCGGGGCACCCCTCGGGTCAGCCGCGGTTCCCGGACCGCGGTGGCGGGCACGTATCCTGATGACCATGGCGAAGAGCGAGCTCACCAAGGCGGACAAGAAGGCGGCCCGGGCCGCTCGGCGGCAGGCGGGCAAGGAACAGCGCGGCCAGATGTGGCAGGCGCTGAAGATCCAGTCCAAGCAGGACAAGCTCCTGTGGCCGCTGATGATCGGTGCGGTCGTCCTGTCGACGGTCGTGTTCTTCCTCCTCGGCATGCTGTGGGGCGGCGAGTGGTGGATGCTCCCCCTCGGTGTGCTCACCGGCCTCATGCTCGCGATGGTGATCTTCTCGCGCCGCGTGCAGAACACGGTGTACGGCAAGGCCGAGGGGCAGCCGGGCGCGGCCGCGTGGGCCCTGGACCAGTTGCGGTCCGGGTGGCGGGTCAACCAGGCCGTCGCCGCCACGACGAGTTTCGACGCGGTCCACCGCGTGGTCGGCCGGTGCGGGATCGTGATCGTGGGCGAGGGCGAGCCGCGCCGGCTCAAGCCGCTCATGGCACAGGAGAAGAAGAAGGTCGCCCGGGTCGTCGGCGACACCCCGATCTACGAGTTGATCGTCGGCGAGGAGCAGGACGCGACCCCCGAGCAGGTGCCACTGCGCAAGCTGAACCGCCGGCTCACCCGATACCCGATGAACATCAGCCGGGCGAAGGTCGACGCCCTCGACACCCGGCTCCGCGCGCTGAGCACCAAGACCGGCATTCAGAACCAGATGCCCAAGGGCCCGGTCCCCCAGGGCGCGAAGGTGCGCAACATCCAGCGCAGCGCCCGCCGCCGCGGCTGAGCCGTCCGCCGTCAGGCTGTCGCAGCCACCGGGCTCACGACGCCCGCCGCCCGTCCCGGGCGGCGGGCGTCGTCTCGTCAGCGGGTACGGATCAACGGGTACGGATCAGAGTGGTGCCGGTGGCGCGGTCGTGCATGCCGCGTCCGTCCTCGTCCTGGATGAGCGGGGGCAGCAGGAAGAAGATGAACACCACGCGCACCAGCGCACGGACGAAACCCACCCGCTCCTCGGCGTCGACCCGTGCCGTGCCGATGCCGACCAGCGCCTGCCCCGGCGTCTGGGCGAACAGCCACACGCAGACCACGCCGCTCACGCCCCACAGCAGTGGCACGGCCCAGCTGGAGACGGCGGAGAACGAGTCGCCCCCCAGCGTCTCCGGGCCGAGCAGCATCACGATGACGGCGACCAGCCCGTAGGCGAGGAACCAGTCCACCGCCAGCGCGCCGACACGAACGCCCAACGGGGCGATCGAGCCCGCGCCGGACGCCGGGAGACCGAGATTCTCACCCTTGTACTTCTGCTCCGGCCCACTGCCGGAGGTGGGGCCGGACAACCATGATCCCGCAACGTCACGCATACTGCCCAGGGTAGCCGGGCGACCTGCCGATCCCCATGTCGGCGATACCCCGCTTCGGGTGACTAAACTGACCCTATTGGGAGGGACCCACCCGGCCGGTGACGTAACACCAGCGAAACATTCGCTTGACGGCCGGGCAACACCTCGCCCATATCGTGAGGTCACCGCACGACGGGAGACACCGGTTTCCCGTCGCACTTCAGAGACGAGGAGCGAATCGTGGCATTCTCCACGCCGGACGAGGTCATCAAGTACGTCAAGGACGAGGGCGTCGAGTACGTCGACATCCGGTTCACCGACCTGCCGGGTAACGAGCAGCACTTCACGATCGCCGCAGCGGCGTTCGACGAGGACATGTTCGAGGACGGCCTGGCCTTCGACGGCTCCTCCATCCGGGGGTTCCAGTCGATCCACGAGTCCGACATGATGCTCCTGCCGGATGTCGCGACGGCCCGTCTCGACCCCTTCCGCAGGGCCAAGACGCTCAACATCAGCTGCTTCGTCCACGACCCCTTCACCCGTGAGGCCTACAGCCGCGACCCGCGCAACGTCGCCCGCAAGGCCGAGGAGTACCTGCTCTCCACCGGCATCGCTGACACGTGCTTCTTCGGGGCCGAGGCCGAGTTCTTCGTCTTCGACTCCGTCCGCTACGGCTCCGGCACGAACCACGGCTTCTACGAGGTCGACTCCAGCGCCGGCCACTGGAACACCGGTGCCTCCCAGGAGGCCGACGGTTCGGCCAACCTCGGCTACAAGGTCCGCGAGAAGGGCGGGTACTTCCCGGTCGCCCCGTACGACCACTTCGTCGACCTGCGCGACGAGATGTCGACCAATCTCACCAACGCCGGTTTCGAGCTCGAGCGTCTGCACCACGAGGTGGCCGGCGCCCAGCAGGAGATCAACTACAAGTTCAACACCCTGCTGCACGCCGCGGACGACGTCCAGCTGTTCAAGTACATCGTCAAGAACACCGCCTGGAAGAACGGCAAGTCGGCCACGTTCATGCCCAAGCCCCTCTTCGGCGATAACGGCTCGGGCATGCACGCCCACCAGTCGCTGTGGAAGGACGGCAAGCCGCTGTTCCACGACGAGTCCGGCTACGCGGGGCTGTCCGACATCGCCCGCTACTACATCGGCGGCATCCTGCACCACGCGCCGTCGCTGCTGGCGTTCACCAACCCCACGATCAACTCGTACCACCGGCTCGTCCCGGGCTACGAGGCCCCGATCAACCTTGTGTACTCGCAGCGCAACCGCTCGGCGTGTGTCCGGATCCCGATCACCGGCAACAACCCCAAGGCCAAGCGCATCGAGTTCCGCTGCCCCGACTCGTCCGGCAACCCGTACTTCGCGTTCGCCGCGATGATGATGGCCGGCATCGACGGTGTGAAGAACAAGATCGAGCCGATGGCCCCGGTCGACAAGGACCTCTACGAGCTCCCGCCGGAGGAGGCCGCCGACATCCCGCAGGCGCCCACCTCGCTGCCCGCCGTCATCGACCGTCTCGAGCAGGACCACGAGTACCTCACCGAGGGTGGCGTGTTCACCGAGGACCTCATCGAGAACTGGATCTCGTACAAGCGCGAGAAGGAGATCGCCCCGGTGAACCTCCGTCCGCACCCGCACGAGTTCGAGCTCTACTACGACTGCTGACCCTCATGCCCGCCCTGACCTGCCTCCGCGCAGGCCGGGGCTGGCATCGACTTCGGTAGTAGTGCCGGGCGCCGCCCGCGCGGTCATCATCTCGATGGCCGGGCGGGCGGCGCCTTTCTAGCTACTCGCGTGGCCGAAGGTCCACGCGTCCACCGACGAGATCCGGACGCGCATGACCGGGATCGGCCCCTTCGCTCCTCGCTGCCAGGCGTCCGTGACGTGGATGAACGAGGCCACCCTGTCCTCCCCGTCCAGAGCCTCCTCGTACTTGGTGATGCCGATCTGCCGGAATGCACTGGCCTGGGCATCAGCCACCTCCTCGGACTTCTCATCACCCGTCAGCGCGTCGAAGGTGGCCGCCTGGATCCGCATGAACTCACCCTCGGTGGTGAGGTTCCCTTCCCAGGTGTTCCCGTTGATCACCAGGGTGATCGGGAAGTTCACGGGAGCCTGCTCGATGCCCTCTGCCATCTGGCGGAGCAGGTAGTCGAGGTCGGTTGCGCCTTCATTACCGGTAGTCACGGCTCGAGTGTATCGGCGCGAGGCGGGCACGCCGCCGGGACGCGGTCGTCCCGCACACCCCGCTACAGCTGCTGAGCCCCTCCGGACCGCAAAAACCCTGAACCGCCCGGCCGTCCCGGCCGGGACGCCTACGGTGGTGGCAGGTAAGCAGCCACTGCCGGGCAGGACGCCGGGAAGGAGCCGGACCACATGGACACCGACGAGTTCGACTTCCGGAGTTCCTCGCCCCGGGCCCGGCCGCTCAAGGTCGTCGCCGCAGCACTGGATCCCGGACACGACCCCGAGACCGACCGGCAGGGGCAGGGCTATCCGGTCCTGCTCAAACTGTCGAGGGTGCTGGCCCCCGAAGAGGCGCGCCTGATCCTCGAGCGCAACCCCTTCCTCCACGCCGTGGCCGGTTCCCGCAAGCTCATCGCCATGGACACCTCGGTGGAGACGCTCCGTGAGCAGAAGGACCGACTCCAGCTCCTGCTCGCCGAGGTCGAGGCCGACGCGCTGGCCGAACAGGCGCGGATGCGGATGGAGGAGCACCGCGCGGCCGAGCTGCGGCTGGCGGAACTGCGCCGTCGCAACGAGGTGCTCGGCGAGATCGAGTGGTGACCGGGTTCGAGTGGTGAATCCGCGGCGACGTGGGAGAGTTCACCCATGAACTCCCCGATACGTTCCGACACCGTCTCCGGCGCCGCGCGCTCCGCCGCCGACCATCCCGCGCTCGAGTGGCTGGCCCGCGCCGGATACGTCATGAACGGCGTGCTCCATCTGCTCATCGGCTGGATCGCCGTCCGGATCGCTCTCGGGTCGGGCGGTGGCGAGGCATCCAACTCGGGTGCGCTGGCGGAGATCGCGAGCGCACCGGGCGGTCAGGTCATGCTGTGGGTCGGCGCCGTGGGCTTCCTCGCGCTGGGTCTGTGGCAGATCACCGAGCTGTTCCTCGGCTCCGAGGAGACCTCTGACCGGATCAAGGCGGCGGCCAAGGCGGCCGTGTACGTGGTGCTGGGACTGACCACCGCGCGGTTCGCCTCCGGGGGCGGGGGATCCGATTCCGCGACCGCCTCCGGCGCCACGGCCGGGCTGCTCGGCTCCGGGGTGGGGAAGGTCGCCCTGGTCGTCGCCGGGCTCGCCATCCTCGCGGTGGGCGGCTACCACGTCTACAAGGGGGCCACCACGAAGTTCGTCGAGGACCTCGAACGCACCGGGTCCGGGGAGGTCGGCCGGGCCATGATCATCACGGGCCGGGTGGGGTATGTCGCCAAGGGCATCGCCTTGGCGATCCTCGGGGGCCTGGTGATCGCGGCCGTCGTGACCGCGGATCCGGAGAAGGCCGGCGGGCTGGACGCCGCCCTGCGGGCGGTCGGCGAGCAACCTTTCGGTCAGGTTCTGCTGGTGCTCACTGGCGCGGGGATCGCCCTGTACGGCCTCTACTCGATCGGGCGGGCCCGGTACGGCCGGATGTGACCCGGCCGCGCGGGGCGTGACACGGCAGAGCACTCCCCCGCCGAGCACTCCCCCGCCGAGCACTCCCCCGCCGGGCGTGACCCGGCCGGGCGTGCCTCAGCCGAGCTTGGGGAAGTTCTCCGGGCAGTAGGTCCCCACCGCGGCGCCGAGGAAGAAACCCTGGCCGTCCGCGTCGAGGCGGGCCCGCTCACCCAGCCATCCGGAGACCTCGTCCATCTGCTGCCCGCCGTCGAAGCGGCCGCAGGCCTCGGTGGCGGTGGCGACCGGGTCCACGCCCTCGGGCAGGACGACACCCCGCCGCTCGAGCAGGGCGACGAAGTCCCCCGCACCCGGAGCCGGTGGCGCAGTCTCCGCGGGAGCGGGTTCCGGAGCGGGTGCGGGCGCGTCCTCGGGCGGAGGCAGTGGCTCGGGCTCCCCCGGCATCGGCTCCGGAGCCGGTGACTGCGGCGGAGGGGGCGGAACGGGACCGGTGGGTTTCTCCGGCCGCTCCTCGGCGAACGGCGACGACGAGGCGGCCGACGCGGCCGGGTCCGAGGACACCTCCGGGGCCTGACCGTCCACCGTCGCCCCGCCGCACCCCGCGAGGAGGGCCACCGCCGCGGCCGAGGTGACGCCGCTGGCGATCAGGCGGATGCGTGAACTCATGGTGCGCATGCTAGGTCACCGCGCCCGCGGCGCGGGCAGAAGCACCGTCGCGACCACGCCGCGATGGTCCGTCCTGGCCACCTCCACGGTGTCCGTGTCCCCCACCGCGACCGCTCCGCGGGCCAGCACGTGGTCGATCCCGATGAGCGGGGGGATCCGTCGACCCGCCGGCCAGGTGGGCACCCAGCCGTCACTCCCGCCGGAGACGGAGTCGGTGTACCCGAGGCCCCTCAGGTCACGGAACCGTACGTGATCCCAGGTGGCGTTGAAATCCCCGCCCACCACCACCGGCGCGGGTCCGGGAAGGCTGCCGAGGTACCAGCGCAGGCGATCGGCCTCCTCCACGGCGGCGGGGGCGTCGAACACCGGGGCGACCGGGTGCGCGGCCACCACCGTCACCGGGCCGCCCGGCCCCGCCATCTCGGTGCGTACCAGCCCGAGGCTGAAGCCCGGGACCCGCTCGGGCGGGGAGAGCGGGAACCGCGACCACACCGCGACCCCCTGCGTCGTGGGAGCGGTCGAGGCGGCCTCGTGCGGCAGCAGCCCCGTGAGACCCGCCGTGCGCAGCGCGTCCGCCGCCTCCGGGGTCGTCTCCACGGTCATGAGCAGATCGACCCCGCCGGTGCGGACGGCCCGGACCACGTCGTGGGGGGCGGCTCGGCCGAACTCGAGGTTCTGCACCATCACCCGCATCGGGATGCCCTCGTCGTCGTCGATCTGGCGTGGCGGTGCCACGAGGGGCCCGTACTGGACCACCCCGGCACCCACCAACACGACGGCGATGATCCCGAGCAGCACCGACCGCGCACGCAGTGCCGCGATCAGGGCCACCAGGGAGAACGCCCAGGCGGCGACCGCGAAGCTCGCGAGCACCGGTACGGCCGGGATCTCCGAGCGGGAGTGGTGTAGCGCCACACCCGCGCCGGCGACGAGCGCGGCGAGGACGGCGACGGCCCGGGCGACCGGGCGGCGAGGGCTCAACGCAGGAACTTGCGCAGGTCCCCCAGCGCGGCGATCACGCGGTCCAGGTCGTCGCCGTTACGCACCATCGAGCGCACCGTCTCGGCGACCGACGCCACGGTCGGTGAGGACGACGACGCAGCCCCGGGCGCGGCGGGACCTTCCACCGGGTGGCCCACCAGCGCGCCGGAGGCCGCACGGGCCGATCCCGCCCGACGGCGGTCCGGGCCGAGGTCCACCTCGAAGCGGTCGCCCTTGTCGTCGGAACCGAGGCAGCGGACCCGCTCGTCGGCCGGCACCCCGGCGGCGCGGACGGCGTCGACGAACTCGTACAGCTCGCCGTAGGTCACGCCGTCGAGGGTGAGGGTGAGGTTCATGGTCACAGGCATGGACCCAGGTTATCGGCGTGGGAGCCCCCGCCGCATCAGGGACGACCCTGGTCCCGGACCCGGCTCACCCCCGGGGCCGGCGTCAGTCCTCGCCCCAGAACACGTGGTCGACCGCCTTGCGACCGAGACGGGTCACGCGCAGGTACTCGTTGAGGAACCCCGCGCCGTCGGCCGAACCGGTGCAGATCATCGCCACCGCCGCCAGGATCGAGCCCTGACCCGGCAGTTGGTCGACCGCCTTGCCGCGCGCCAGGACCAACGCGTTGCGGGCGTGGGCGGCCATGAGCCACGAGTCGACCAGCGCATCGCGCTCGGACTCCGGCAGCAACTCGGCCGAGGCGGCGGCGTCGAGTGCCTCGAGGGTCGACGTCGTGTGCAGCCCGGGCACCCTGGCGGCGTGCTGCATCGTCAACAACTGGGCGCTCCACTCCACGTCGGCCAGGCCACCGCGGCCGAGTTTGGTGTGGGTGGCCGGATCCGCGCCACGCGGCAGGCGCTCCGAGTCGATCCGCGCCTTCATCCGGCGGATCTGCTGCACGACCTTCGGGGGCACGCCCTGCTCCGGGTAACGGAACTCGTCGATCATGTGGAGGAAATCCAGCCCGAGCTCGCGGTCCCCGGCGGCGAACGAGGCCCGCAGCAGCGCCTGCAACTCCCACGTCTCGGCCCACTTGGCGTAGTAGGCACGGTAGGAGGCCAGGGTGCGCACGAGTGGGCCGTTGCGGCCCTCCGGGCGTAGGTCGGCGTCCAGGTCCAGCGGGGGATCCGACGACGGCGAGGCCAGCAACTTGCCCACCCGCTCGGCCACCTGCGTGGCCCACCTGACCGCCTCCTCCTCCTTGGCGCCCTCGACCGGGTCGCACACGATCATCACGTCCGCGTCGCTGCTGTAGGACAGCTCGTCCCCGCCGAGCCGCCCCATCCCGATGTAGGCGAGGCGAGCCGGCGCCGCACCGCCCTCGGGCATCATGTCGCGGACCACGGCGGCCAGGGACGCCTCGAGCACCGCCCGCCACACGGCCGACAGTCGCCGCCCGACATCGGGTACGGAGATCATCTGCAGGACGTCGGCGGCCCCGATCCGGGCCAGCTCGGCGCGGCGCAGCGACCGCGCCGTGGCGATGACCCGCTCGGGCGTGGGGTGCCGGGCGGCGGAGGCGGTGAGCGCGGAGGCGATGTCGGAGACCTTGGAGGCCACGAGCACCGGGCCCTGCGCGCCGTCGGTGAGGTCGGGGATCACCTCGGGGTTGCGCATGAGCAGGCCCGCGACGAACGCCGAGGTCCCCAGCACCCGCACGAGGCGGCGGGCCACGATGCTGTCGTCCCGCAGCGTGCGCAGGAACCAGGTGATCTCCTCGTTCTCCTCGCACAACCGCCGGTAGGCCAGCAACCCCGCGTCCGGGTCCGCGGTGTCCGCGAGCCACTCCATGAACGTGGGCAGCAGCAGCGCCTGGATACGGCCACGGCGACTGCTCTGTCCCGCCAACGCCCGCAGGTGACCCAACGCGTTGCGGGGCGCCGCGAAGCCGAGGGCGGCCAGCTGACGCTCCATCGCCTCCGTGCTGAGCGACAGGGCCTCGGCGTCGTACGAGGCGATCGAGTCCAGCAACGGGCGGTAGAACAGCTTGGAGTGCAGGCGGCGGACCCGGCGGCGCAGCTCGCGCAGACTCTGCCGCAGCACCTGGGCGGCGTCGTTGGGCCCGTCCGGCCGGATGTGCGCCGCGCGGGCCAA
The DNA here is from genome assembly GCF_900537145.1 of Dietzia sp. Alg238-R159. Lineage (NCBI taxonomy): Bacteria > Bacillati > Actinomycetota > Actinomycetes > Mycobacteriales > Dietziaceae > Dietzia > Dietzia sp. Alg238-R159. The sequence continues at coordinate 197,898 of NZ_UNRI01000004.1, forward strand.
CCAGCGGTAGGCCTCCTCGTCGTCGTCCTCCGGTAGCAGGTGGGTGCGCTTGTAGCGCTGCAGCTGCAGGCGGTGCTCGAGCAGGCGGAGGAACTCGTAGGCGGCGAGTAGTTCCGCGCCGTCCTCGCGGGCGATGTACCCGCCGTCGCGCAGCGCGCCGAGCGCCTCGACGGTGCTGGTGACGCGGAGGTCCTCGTCGGTGCGGCCGTGGACCATCTGCAGCAGCTGCACGGCGAACTCGACATCGCGGAGACCGCCGCGCCCGAGCTTGAGTTCACGCTCGCGCAGCGCCTCGGGAACGTTCTCCTCCACGCGTCGGCGCATCGCCTGCACGTCGTGCACGAAGTCGTCCCGCTCGGCGGCGGTCCACACCATCGGGTGGACGGTGTCGTGATACTCCACCGCCAGAGCCAGGTCGCCGGTCATGGGGCGCGCCTTGAGCTGGGCCTGGAACTCCCACGTCTTGGCCCACCGCTTGTAGTAGGCCGTGTGGGAGTCGAGGGTGCGCACCAGTTCGCCCGACTTGCCCTCCGGGCGCAGCGCCGCGTCGACCTCGAAGAAGGCCATGGACCCGATGCGCATCAACTCCCCGGCCACGCGGCCGGTCCTGGCGTCGGCCGGCTCGGCCACGAAGATGACGTCGACGTCCGAGATGTAGTTGAGCTCGCGCGCCCCGCCCTTGCCCATGGCCACCACGCCCAACCGCGCCGGCATCGGCGAGTCCGGGTGGACGGTGGCCACCGCGACCGCGAGAGCGGCCGTCAATGCCGCGTCCGCGAGGTCGGACAGGCGCCGGCCCACCTCGGTGAACGGCAGGACGGGCTCGTCGTCGTCGACCGACCCGGCCACGTCGTGCGCGGCGAGCAGCGCCACGTGGTCGCGGTACGTCGAGCGCAGCACGCTGACGGCGGCGCCGCCGGTGACCCCGGCGCGATACGTCCCGACGCTGCGCAGGTCCTCCCTCTGGGACGGCGGCGGCGCGCCCTCCACCGCCTGTTCGGGCACGGCCTCGACCGCCCCGAGCATGTCGGCCAGAACGTCCTCGAACGTCGGCAGTCCTCCGCGCAGCAGCGCCCACCGGGTGGGCTCGGCGACGAGGTGGTCGCCCAGCGCGCTCGAGGATCCGAGCAGCCCCAGCAGCCTCGCCCGGAGCCGCGAATCGGACCGTAGGGCGGCGTCCAATGCCGCGACCCCGGTGTCGGCCCCGGCGCGCGCGGAGGGGCCCTCATCGTGGGACTCGGCGGTGAGTGATTCGTGGAGCCGCACCAGGGCTCCCAGGGCGAGGTCGGGGTCCGGAGCCCGGGACAGCGACCACAGCACCGGGACCGCGTCGTCGTCGGTCCACCCCAGGTAGTCGAGCCAGTCCGCGGCCCGGTCGTCGAGCAGCCCGAGGCGGCCCGGGCTCGGTAACCGAGGGCGCGAGGAGTCCCTGCTCACGATGCCGCCCCCGGTCACAAGTTGAGGTAGTGCCGCAGCTCGTACGGGGTCACGTCGTTGCGGTACTCGCGCCACTCGCGCCGCTTGTTGCGCAGGAAGAACTCGAAGACGTGCTCGCCCAGCGCCTCGGCGACGAGCTCGGACTCCTCCATGGCGTCCAGCGCCTGCTCGAGGCTGCCGGGGAGGTCGGTGTATCCCATCGCCCGCCGCTCGCGCCGGCTCATGGTCCACACGTCGTCCTCGGACTCCGGCGGCAGTTCGTACCCCTCCTGGACGCCCTTGATCCCGGCGGCGAACATCACCGCGTAGGCCAGGTAGGGGTTGCAGGCCGAGTCCGGGCTACGCACCTCGATGCGGCGCGAGGACGCCTTGTTGGGCGTGTACATGGGCACGCGGACGAGCGCCGACCGGTTGGCCCGGCCCCAGGTGGCCGCGGTGGGGGCCTCGCCTCCGCCGATGAGTCGCTTGTAGGAGTTGACCCACTGGTTGGTCACCGCCGAGAACTCGGGCGCGTGGGTGAGGATGCCCGCGACGAACGACTTCGCGGTATCGGACAGCTGGTACTCGTCGTCCGGGTCGTGGAACGCGTTGGCGTCGCCCTCGAACAGGCTCATGTGGGTGTGCATGGCCGAGCCCGGGTGGTCACGCAGGGGCTTGGGCATGAACGACGCCCACACCCCGTTGTTCATGGCCACTTCCTTGACCACGTAGCGGAACGTCATGATGTTGTCCGCCATGCTCAGGGCGTCGGCGTAGCGGAGGTCGATCTCCTGCTGGCCCGGGGCGCCCTCGTGGTGGGAGAACTCCACCGAGATGCCCATCGCCTCGAGCGCCTCGATCGCGTGGCGCCGGAAGTGCGGGGCGGAGTCGTGCACGGCCTGGTCGAAGTAGCCACCGTTGTCGGTGGGCACCGGCTCCGCGCCGTCCGTGTCCAGGTCCTTGAACAGGAAGAACTCGATCTCGGGGTGGACATAGCACGAGAACCCGAGGTCGGCGGCCTTGCTGAGCTGGCGGCGCAGGACGTGCCGCGGGTCCGCCCAGCTGGGGCTGCCGTCCGGGTTGAAGATGTCGCAGAAGATGCGCGCGGAGTGCTGCTTGCCGTCGGCATGGGCCCACGGGAGCACCTGGAAGGTCGACGGGTCGGGCTTGGCGACGGTGTCCGCCTCCGACACCCGGGAGAAGCCCTCGATGGCGGAGCCGTCGAAGCCGATCCCCTCCCCGAAGGCGCCCTCGAGTTCGGCCGGCGCCACGGCGACCGACTTGAGGGTGCCGAGGACGTCGGTGAACCAGAGCCGGACGAACCGGATGTCGCGCTCTTCCAAGGTCCTGAGAACGTACTCCTGCTGGCGGTTCATGCGGTCCAACCTAGTGCCTGTCGTGTTACGAGCGTGTGACATCCGCCCGCCTCGACGCCCACCGGACCCCTCCGTGCCGGTCGTGGCAGACTCGTCCGCGACAGCGCACGGATCCCGCCGCGCACGTCACCGCCCCCTGTCCACCCGGGTACCGGCGCTCCAGCCGGCCTCGAGGTCACCGAAGGAAGGCCACACTCCCATGAGCGACACCCCCGACTCCCCGGTCTACGGCGCCGGCGGCGCACCGGACCAGACGCCGAAGGGCGACGGGCCGCAGGGCCTGACCCGGGTCACCCGTCTGCACCACCTCGCCGAGCTCAAGGCCGCCGGCGAGCCGTGGCCGATGCTCACCGCCTACGACTTCGTCTCCGCGCGGTTGTTCCAGGAGGCCGGGATCCCGGTGCTGCTCGTCGGTGACTCGGCCGCCAACGTGGTCTACGGCTACGACACGACGGTCCCGGTGACCGAGGACGAGATGATCCCGCTGGTGCGGGCCGTCACCCGCGGCGCCCCGAAGGCGCTGGTCGTGGCGGATCTGGTGTTCGGCAGCTACGAGGCCTCGCCGACGCAGGCCGTGGCCGCGGCCACCCGCATGATGAAGGAGGGCGGCGCCCAGGCCGTCAAGCTCGAGGGCGGCGTGCGGATGGTCCCGCAGATCAAGGCGATCGTCGACGCCGGGATCCCCGTGATGGCGCACATCGGCTTCACGCCGCAGTCGGTCAACGGGCTGGGCGGGTTCCGGGTCCAGGGTCGCGGCGACGCGGCGGATCAGCTGCGCGCCGACGCCCGCGCCGTCCAGGAGGCCGGGGCGTTCTCCGTGGTGATGGAGATGGTGCCCGCCGACCTGGCGCGGGAGGTGACCGCCGAACTGGAGATCTCCACCGTGGGCATCGGGGCCGGCAACGGGTGCGACGCCCAGGTGCTGGTCTGGCAGGACATGGCCGGGCACAGCACGGGCCGCACCGCGAAGTTCGTCAAGCGGTACGCCGAGCTGGCCGACACGCTGCGTGACGCCGCCCGCGAGTACGGAACCGAGGTCCGCTCGCGGGCCTTCCCCGGCGCCGAGCACTCCTTCTGACCGTGGTGGCACCGACGACCGACCCCCGGCGCGGCGCCGCCCGCCGTGCCCCGTACCCGGCGATCGAGCCCCACGACAGCGGGATGCTCGACGTGGGCGACGGGCAGCACGTGTACTGGGAGTGCTCCGGCAACCCGGACGGCGCCCCCGTCCTGTTCGTCCACGGTGGACCCGGTGGCGGGACGACGCCCGAGCACCGACGCATGTTCGACCCGGCGGCCTACCGGATCATCCTTCTCGACCAGCGGGGGTGCGGGCGGAGCACCCCGCACGTCGCCGACGGCGCGGACCTGACGGTCAACACCACCTGGCACCTGGTCGACGATCTCGAGCGCCTGCGGGAGCACCTCGGGGTCGAGGAGTGGCTGGTCTTCGGCGGCTCGTGGGGCTCCACCCTGGCGTTGGCGTACGCCCAGGAGCATCCCTCCAGGGTCCGCGGTCTGATCCTGCGCGGCGTCTTCCTGTGCCGCCCGAGCGAGATCGACTGGTTCTATCGCGGTGGGGCCGCGCACCTGTTCCCGGACGTGTGGGAGGGCTACCTCGCGCCGTTGCTCGCCGCGGACGGCCCCGACGCCGTCCATCAGCCGGGCTACGACCACGTCGCGACCTACCACCGGCTCCTGCACTGCGGGGATCCGCAGGTCGAACTCGAGGCGGCCCGCGCGTGGACCACGTGGGAGACGTCCACCTCGACCCTGCTCCCCCGACCCGCCGGCACCGGCGGCGACCCCGATCGCTTCGCCCTGGCCTTTGCCCGGATCGAGAACCACTACTTCGTCCACGACGCGTTCCTGCGGGGCCGGGCGATCCTGGACCGCATGGACCGGATCGCCCACCTGCCCGCCGTGATCGTCCACGGCCGCTACGACGTGGTGTGCCCGGTCGCCAGCGCGTGGGAACTGCACGCGGCGTGGCCGGGTTCGGAGCTGCACATCGTCCCCGACGCGGGGCACGCGATGGCCGAACCCGGCACGACGCACCACCTGCTGGAGGCCACGGACCGCTTCCGGCCCTGAGGCGCCCGGGCCGGGCGCGCTCCCGGCTCAGACCACCCCGAAGCGGCGCGTCATCGCGACCGTGCCCTTCTGGTAGCCGGTCGGGAACAGTCGGACCAGGGCGTCGAGCAGGTGGGCGTCGACCCCCACCAGCACGCGCGCCCTACGTCGCTCGACGCCGTCGAGGATCACCCGCGCGGCCGTCGACGCCTCGGTGCGCGCGAATTTCGCGTCGAAGATCGCGGCGAAGTTCGCGCTGTCCAGCCCCTCGGCCGCGCCGGCGCTCCGGGCGACGGCGGTCTTGATCCCGCCCGGGTGGACGCAGGTGACGTCGACGGGGTGCCCGGCCGCCATCATCTCCATCCGCAGGGACTCGGTGAACTGCTGGACCGCCGCCTTGGCCGCGTTGTAGGCGTTCTGGGTGGGCACGGACAGGAACGCGAAGATGCTGGAGATGTTGACCAGGTGGCCGTCGCCGGAGGCGATGAGGTGCGGGAGGAACTCCTTGGTGCCGTGCACGACGCCCCAGTAGTCGACGTCCATCACGCGGGCGATGTCCTTGTAGCCGGACTGCTCGACCGCCCCGGTGAACGCGATGCCGGCGTTGTTGACGACGAGGTGGACCACGCCGAAGTGCTCGGCGACCGCCCCCGCGTACTCGGCGACCATCGCCTGTTCTGTGACGTCGAGACGCTGCGAGTGCACGTCGGTGGCGCCGTCACCGCGCGCGAGTTCGACGGTCCGGGCCAGTCCGTCTGCGTCGATGTCGCTCAGTGCCAACCGGGCGCCGCGCCGCGCGGCCTCGCGCGCCAGTTCGCGCCCGATCCCCGAGCCGGCGCCGGTGACGACGACGACCTTGCCGTCCATCCGCCAGCGGGGGCGGCGGGCCAGTGACCCGACGGCGCCGAACAGTCTGCTGATCGGGGCGCTCACCGGAGGGCCTCCTGCCCGGTACGCGTCGCGGCCGTGGCGTCGGCCGCGGTCCGCCGGTAGGCGCTCAGGTCGAACTCCCGGGTCTGGTTACGGAAAGTGAAGGTGTAGTCCGGCCACACGGCCGGCGCGTTGCCCTTGTCGTCGAGGTACCAGCTCCTACAGCCGGTCACCCACACGGTCTCGCCGGTGCTGTCGCGCAGTTCGCGGTTGTACGCGTGCTGGACGGCCGCACGCACCTCGACGGTCTGCAGGCCGCGGTCCCGCATGGTGCGCAGCGCGTCCACGAGGTAGTTGAGCTGGGACTCGATCATGTAGATCATCGACGAGTGCCCGAGTCCGGTCGCGGGGCCCACCAGGACGAACAGGTTGGGGTAGCCGGCGACCGTGGTCCCCTTGTAGGCCTCCATCCCCTCGCTCTGCCACTTGTCCGCCAGGGTGCGCCCGTCCGTTCCGCGGACGCGCTCGAAGAACGGTGAATCGGTGACGTGGAAGCCGGTGGCCACCACCAGGACGTCGGCGGGGTGCTCGGTCCCGTCACCGGTGACGATCCCGCCCTCGGTGACGCGGGTGATCGGCTCGGTGACCACGTCGACGTTGTCCCGGGTCAGTGCCGGGTACCAGGTGTTGGACAGCAGGATGCGCTTGCACCCGATCTCGAAGTGCGGGGTGAGCCGCGCGCGCAGGGCACGGTCGCGCACCTGCATCGCCAGGTGCGCGCGTCCGAGAGCCTTGATGGGCGCCAGCGCCGCGCGGGTGCGGGTCAGGCCCACCACCTGGAACTCGCGGCTGGCGTACTGCAGCGCCCGCACCGCGCGCTGCAACCCGGGCACCCGGCGGTACAGCGACCGCTCGAACCGGGGGTACTGCCGGTCCATCCGGGGCAGGACCCAGGGCGCGGTGCGCTGGTAGACGTCGAGGTGCGCCACGGTCGGGGCGATGGACGGCACCACCTGGATCGCCGAGGCGCCCGTGCCGATCACCGCGACTCGCTTGTCGGCCAGCGTCACCGAGTGGTCCCAGCGGGCGGTGTGGAAGACGGGCCCGGCGAAGTCGCCGACGCCGTCGATCTCCGGGAGCCTGGGCTCGCACAGTGCCCCGACGCCCAGCACCACCACGCGGGCGTCGTACTCCTCCTCGCTGGTGCGCACCGTCCACCGGCCGCGGGACTCGTCGTAGTCCACCGAGGTGACGTCGACGCCGAAGCGGATCTTCTCGCGCACGCCGGCCTCGTGCGTGACCTTCCGGATGTAGTCGTAGATCTCGCCCTGCGGCGAGAAGGCCCGTGACCAGTCGGGGTTGAGGGCGAAGGAGTACGAGTACAGGTGGGACGGGACGTCGCACGCCGCGCCCGGATAGCTGTTGTCGCGCCACGTCCCGCCGACGTCGGCGCCGCGTTCGAGGACGACGAGGTCGTCGAAGCCCTCCTGCGCGAGCCGGATGGCGGCACCGAGCCCGGAGAACCCCGCCCCCACCACCAGGACGTCGACGATTTTCGGCTGATCCACAGTCTCTCCCTTACGACGAACGTGTGACCGTAGCCACTGACCTTACCCGCCGGTAAGTCCGGAAGGGGCGGCGCTCACTGCCGGTGTTCATCCTTTACTGATACAACCGGACCATGACGATCAACGAGACTGTCGAGGTCGAGAGCAAGTTCGAGGTCGACGAGCACACCCCGCTGCCCACGGTCGACGCCCTGGCGCCTCTCGTCGCGGACGTCCCGGTGGAGCACCAGCTCTCCGCCACCTACTACGACACCGCCGACCTCTCGCTCACCCGGCACAAGGTCACACTCCGGCGCCGCACCGGCGGGGACGACGAGGGTTGGCACCTCAAACTCCCCGACCGGGCGGGACGCGTCGAACTGCAGGCCCCGCTCGGCGACGGCGACCCCCGTGACGACGTCGTCCCCGCGGAGCTCGTCACGGCCGTCGCCGGGCTGGTCCGCCGTCGGCCCCTCGAGCCCGTCGCCCGCATCGACAACCGCCGGCAGGTCCTCACACTGCGGGACCCCGACGGGGCCGCGGTGATCGAGTTCTGCGACGACCGGGTCTCCACCGAGTCGTTCGTCGCCGGCGGATCAACGGCGGGATGGCGGGAATGGGAGACCGAACTGGTCGATCCGGCGCGACCCGATGCACACGATCTCCTCGCGACCGTCGCTGCCGCCTGCGCGGACGCCGGGGCTCACGCCTCGTCGTCGTCGTCCAAACTCGCCCGCACCATCGGCCCCCTCCCCGACCTCTACGAGCGCGGCGTCTCCCCCGTGCGCGACGCCCTTGTCCAGGACCTGCAGCAACTCCTCGACCACGATCCGGCGGCCCGGCGCGTCACCGTGGTGGGCGTCCACCAGATGCGCGTCGCGGTCCGTGGCCTGCGGAGCACCATCAGCTCGTACGCCGACGAGCTCGGGGCGGAGACCGCCGGCACCGACATCGACCCGGCCGCGCTCCTCGCCGAGCTCAAGGAGCTCGCCGCGGTGCTGGGCAAGGCCCGGGACATCCAGGTGGTCGACCAGCGACTCGGGGCGCTGGCAGCCGACTACCCCGAGGACGTGGTGACCGCACGGACCCGGCATCTCCTGCGCACCGAGTTGGACTTCGAGGAGCAGCGCGCAGGCGAACGGGTCACCGCGGCTCTGCTCTCCGACCGGTACCTCGACGTGGTCGACCGACTTCACGAGCTGATCCGCGTCGCCGGCACCGGCCCTGCCGCGGGGCAGGGCGGCACGCCGTCGAAGGGCGGTGCTCCGTCGAAGGGCGGTGCTCCGTCGGAGGGCGGTAGGAAGCGGCGCGAGGCCGAGGAGACACTGCTGCGCGGGGTGGACCGGCAGTTCTCCAAGTTCACCAAGGTCCGCACTCGCACCGAGCGCGACCTGGACTCCCTCGATCTGACGCTGGCCCAGCGGGAGGAACTCACCCACGTCGTGCGCAAGCGCGCCAAGGCACTGCGCCGCAACGTCAGTGCGGTTCCGAACACGGAGGACCTCACGGTGGCCCCGCTGCGTACGGCCTGCGACCGGCTGCACACGGTGCTCGGGGAGGTCCAGGACAGCGTCACCACCCGGCAGTGGATCCGGCGCATCGCGCGGCGGGCCGAGTTCGCCGGTGAGTCGACGTTCGGCCTCGGCGTGCTCTTCGAGCACGAGCGGGCGTTCTCCGAGCGCACCCTCGAGGGGTTCGAGAGCGACGCCGCGGCGGTCACGGCCGCCTATCGCGAACTGTCCGAGTCACGGCGTGCGGCACGGCGGCGCCGGAAGAAGAAGGACAAGAAGAAGAGCGGCAAGAAGAAGGGCGGGAAGAAGTAGGACAGCCCGGCTCGACCTCCCGGGCTCGTACTAGTCGTCCTGGGCGTCCCAGGCCTCGTTGCGGGCCTTCGCCTTGGCCAGCGCCGCCTCGGCCTCGCCGCGCGTGGCATAGGGGCCCATCCGGTTGTCCCAGTTGGTCACCTTGCCTTGCTGCGCCTGACCTGTGGCGATGTCGTAGTACCATTGTTCGTCCGACACGGTGGGCCTCCTCGGTTCGACGGGACGGGCTTGTCACCTCGGACCCTACTATCCGGGTCCGGGCCCGCCACCGCGCGCCGCAGCACCGCCTGCCGGGAACGGGGCGAACGAGCCGGCCTGTAAGCCGGATCCTGTGCCCTCCGCGGGCGGAGGGCGACGACCATCCATCTGGGCACTCCGTCACCGGGTACCTCGAGCGGTCCACCCGCGGACTCGGGCGAGCAGCCCTCCCGTGCATCGCTGCACGCCATCCGCGCAGCCGCACCGCGAGCGGTGCGACCTTCGACCTTGCTCCGGGCGGGGTTTACCTAGCCGCCCCGGTCACCCGGGGCGCTGGTGCGCTCTTACCGCACCGTTTCACCCTTACCGCGCCCGCAGGCGCGGCGGTCTGTTTTCTGTGGCACTGTCCCGCGGGTCACCCCGGGTTGCCGTTAGCAACCGCCCTGCTCTGTGGAGTCCGGACTTTCCTCGGGCCGGGGCCTGGCCACCGATAGCGCCGGTTCCCCTGTCCGCGGCCGTCCGGCCGACTCGTTCGCCCCAGGGAGTCTAGTCGCCCGCGCGGGCCGGTCGGGGTGCGGGCTCAGACGAGGTGGGAGGTGTCGTTGACCAGGTGCACCGAGGTCGGCCCGTCGGAGTAGAAACGCACGTCGGAGACGGAGGCGAGGTCCAGGTGCAGCCGGAACAGCAGCTCGTCACCGGCGCCCAGGCCCGCCCGGATCGCCAGTTTGATAGGGGTGACGTGGCTGACGACGGCGACCACGCCGCCGGGGCGGTCGGCGACGATGCGCCGCAGTCCCCGCTCGACGCGCGCCCGCACCACGGCGAAGCTCTCGCCGCCCGGGGGCGCGGTGGCGGTGTCGCTCAGCCATTGCGAGTGGAGGTCTGGATCCTGCTCGGCGGCCTCCCGGAAGGTGAGCCCCTCCCACCCCCCGAAGTCGGTCTCGATGAGGTCCTCGTCCACCACCAGGGGCACGCCGGTGGCGTCGGCGGCCCGCTCGGCGGTACCCAGGCACCGGCGCAGCGGGGAGGAGACCACCGCGGCGAGATCCGGCAGTGCCGCGAGCCGGGCGGCGGTGCGCTCGGCCTGGGTGACGCCCAACTCGGTGAGCTCGGGGTCGCCCTGACCGGAATAGCGCCGGTCCACCGACAGCGGGGTCTGGCCGTGGCGGGCCAGGACGATCCGGGTGGGGCGCCCGGTGGCGCCGGTCCAGCCCGGCCCGCCGGTGGAACCCGGCCCGCCGCTCACGAGTTGTCGGTGCGGACCACGATCACGCCGCACTCGGGGCAGTTCAGGACCTCGTCCGCGGGGGCGGAGCGGAACGCCGAGACGGTACTCCGGTCCAGGTCCATGGCGCAGGCCGAGCAGCGGCCTCCGTTGAGGATCGCCGCCCCTCGGCCCGCCTCCGCGGCGCTACGGGTGTAGTGATCGAGGAGGTCGGCGGCGACGGTCTCCGCCTCCCGGGCCCGTTCGGCCATCGTCTCGGTGACCGCGTCCTCGAGCTCGGCGAGGGCGGTGTCGCGCAGCGTCACGGCCATCCCGATCCGCGCGTCCAGGTCGGTGACGATCGCCCCGGAGTGGCGGACGTCGGCCTCCATGGCCTCGTGACGTTCGCCCAGCTCACCCAGCTCGCCCTCGAGGGCCTCCTGGCGGCGGGCCAGCGAACGCAGCTCGTAGTCCAGTTCGGTGGCCTGCCGCTCGGACAGGCCGCCCTTGGCCAGCAGATCGGAGTCGGCCGCCCGGCGCCGGCGCACGGCCTCCAGATCGGACCGCAGCTTGGCGAGTGCGCGGTCGAGATCCTCCAGGTGGATCCGGGCACGGGCGACGGACTCGGTGGCGGCCCGCCGCTCGGCCTCCAGCTCGTCCAGGGTCGTCTGCTCGGGTAGCTGCGACCGCCGGTGCTCGAGACTCGCCAGGCGCAGGTCGAGGTCGGCGATGTCGACGAGTCGACGCTGGTCGTGGGGATCGGCCTTCATGGGTGCCAAGACTACCGCTGCACGCGCCCTCCCCCGGCGGCCACCGTCCAGGGGTCCGTCCGTTGATCGCACACCGTCGCGGTGAGGTCCGCCCCCTCCTCGAGCAGGGCCGCGGCCTGGGCGCACCACGGGAACTCCAGCGCCCAGTGCGCGGCGTCGACGAGCAAGGGTCCGCCCGAGCGAAGGTGCTCGTCCACAACGTGATGGCGCAGGTCCCCGGTGAGGTAGACGTCGGCGCCCGCCGCGCGGGCCGCACCCAACAGTGAGTCGCCGGATCCGCCACACAGCGCGACGCGCCTGATCTCGGCGTCGGGGTCGCCCGCGGCGCGGACCCCCCACTCGGTGGTGGGCAGACGCTCGGCCACGAGCTCGGTGAACTGCGCAAGCGTCATCGGTGCGTCGAGTTCGCAGATCCGCCCGAGCCCGGTGTCCTCGGGCCCCGGCCCGGGTCCGGCGTGGTTGACGAACACGTCCATGGCGGGCACCTCGTAGGGGTGCCCGGCCAGGACGGCTCGCCGCACCGCGGACCGCAGCTCGGGCGGCGCCACGAACTCCACCCGCGTCTCGGAGACCCGCTCGGGCTCGCCGACGGTGCCGATCGTCGGGTCGGTGCCGACGCCGGGACGGAACCGCCCGGTGCCCTGGACGGAGAACGAGCACTCGGTGTAGCCGCTCATCCGTCCGGCCCCGGCGGCGAACACCGCGTTCAGCAGGTCGTCGAGGTCGTCGTCGGGCACGGTCACCACCCACCGGTCGACGGTGCCGTCACCGGTGGGGGCCAGGGGGCGGCCGGGGACCAGGCCGAGCACGTCGGCGAGGGCATCGTTGACGCCGGGCCGTGCGGAGTCGGCGTTGGTGTGCGCGGAGTACAGCGCGCACCCGCCGGCGATGAGCTTGTGCAGCAGCCGGCCCTTGGGGGTGTCGGCGGCCACGGAGTGCACGCCGCGCATGAGCGGCGGGTGGTGGACCAGCAGCAGGTCGGCGCCCTCGGCGAGCGCGTGGTCGACCACGGCGTCGGTGGCGTCCACCGCCACGACGACCCGTCCGACCTCGGCCGCCGGGTCCCCGGCGACCAGCCCCACGCGGTCCCACGACTCGGCCAGCCGCGGCGGGTAGGCGTGCTCCAACAGGTCGATGACGTCGGCCAGGGTGGGCCTGCCGGTGGTCATGGTCACTCCCCTTCCTGTTCACCCGCCGCAGCGGGACCTGTCCGTCCCGCGACCTGTCCGAGCCAGGCTCCGACGAGTTCGTCCACCATCGTGCCCGGCCGCACCGCCAGTCGCAGGTAGGTGGCGTCGAGGCCGGGGAACGTGTCGCAGCGGCGGGTGACGATCCCCCGGCGCACGAGCCCGGTCCGGAACGCGACCGGGTCGATCCCAGCCGGAGTGCGGACCAGGACGAACGGTGCGGACGGGGGCACCACCACCTCGATCCCGGCGGCGTCGAGGGCGCGGACCATGGTGTCCCGATCGGAGACGACCTGCGCCCGCGCGGCCTCGAGTTCCGGATCGGCCGCCGGACCGACGCACGCCCGGATGGCCTCCAGTTGGAGAGTGCCCAGGGGCCAGTGCGGACGGCGCGCGGCGAGATCGGCCAACACCGACGGGTCCCCGACGGCGTACCCCACGCGCAGGCCGGCCAGCGCCCACGTCTTGGTCAGCGACCGCAGCACCACGAGGCCCGGCAGGTCGGCACCGGCCAGGGTGTGGGCCGCCTCGTCCGCGAGGATGTCGCAGAACGCCTCGTCGACGACCGTCACCCGTCCGGGCCGGCACAGCGCCGCCACGGTGGACCGGGGGTGCGCCACCGAGGTGGGGTTGGTGGGATTGCCGACGACGACGAGGTCCGCCTCCTCGGGGACGAGGCCGGGGTCGAGGTCGAACGGAACCGGCAGGAGGACCCGCTCCACCGGCACGCCGGCCCGTCGCAGTTCGAGCTCCGGTTCGGTGAAGGACGGGTGCACCACCGCCGCTCGCAGCAGGTTCCGGGCCGCGTGGGCGGCGAGTAGGTGGAACCCCTCCGAGGCCCCGCCCAGCAGCAGGACGCGGTCACGTCCGACCCCGTGACGGGCGGCCACGGCGGAGACGGCGGCCTCGTCGTCGTCGCCCCCGGGGTATCCCCCCAGGTCGGCGAGGCGGGCCGCCAACCTGTCGCGGAGCCACCCCGGCGGCCCCGATCCGCGCACGTTGACGGCGAAGTCCAGGGCGCCGGGGACCAGCTCGGCGTCACCGTGGTGTCGCAGCGCCGCCCACGACGCCTGGTCGGGACGCTCTCCGGGTATCTCGCTCATTCCCGGAAGCGTAGGACGACCACGAACGGCGCGCGGCCCCGGACCGGCGGGGGAACCCGCCCGGCGGACTCTGGGAGGATGGCGGCATGACCGACCGCCCGATCCTCCTCGTGGACCTCGACGGCACCATCACCGACTCCCTCGACGGCATCGCCAAGTCCCTCCACCACGCGCTCGGCGTGGTGGGCGCGCGCTGGGACTCCGACCGCGACATCCGTTCCATCGCCGGCCCGCCCATGGTCGACACGTTGACCTCGCTCGGCCTCGCCGGGTCCGACCTGGACCGGGCGGTGGCGGCCTACCGCGAGCGCTACGACGAGGTGGGGTGGCTGGAGAACGCCGTCTTCACGGGGATGGACGCGCTGCTCGACCGGCTCGCCGTGGACGGCTACCGGATGGCGGTCGCCACGAGCAAGGACGAGGTCGCCGCGCGCCGGATCCTCGGGCACTTCGACCTGGCCGCCCCCTTCGAGTTCATCGGTGGGGCGGACATCTCCGTCGGCCGGATGGCCAAGGCCGACGTCATCGCGCACTCCCTCTCGGCGATGGGGATCGACCCGACGCCCGTCGACGGCGGCGGGACCGGGCAGGCACTCATGATCGGCGACCGCGAACACGACATCGAGGGCGCCGCCCGATACGGCGTCCCGACCGCGATCGTGCGCTGGGGCTACGGGCGGCCCGACGAGTGGGACCGCGCCCACTGGTCGGCCGTCGACACCGCGGCGCTGGAGGAGATCATCCGTGGGTGGTGAGTCGCGGGTGCGGGTGGTGTTCGTCTGCACCGGGAACATCTGCCGCTCCCCCATGGCCGAGGTCATTGCCCGCCGGGCGTTCCACGACGCCGGACTCGGCGACCGGGTGACCGTCTCCAGCGTCGGCACCGGCGACTGGCACGTCGGCAACGGCATGGACGCGCGCGCCGCCGCCGAACTCGCAGCCCACGGCTACGACACCGGGCACGTGGCCTCGCAGCTGTCCCCCGGCGACCACGACGCCGACCTGGTGGTGGCCCTCGACACCGGCCACCGCGACCACCTGCGTCGGGCGGGTGTCGACCCGGGCCGCATCCGGCTGCTGCGGTCCTACGACCCCCGTGCACACGAGCACGGCGCAGACGGCACCGACGTGGCCGACCCCTACTACGGAGACGACAGCGGCTTCACCCGCACCCGCCTGCAGATCACCGCGGCCCTGCCCGGGCTGGTCGCCGAGGTGCGCGAGCTCACGGGGTAGCGGGCACACCTGCCACGGGACCCGCCGCGCCGGGACGGATACCCTGGGAGCATGCGGATACTGCGGCGTTTCCTGACCCCGGGATGGGTGATCGGCGTCCTCGCCGCGGCCCTGTTCGCCTGGGCGTGCTTCGCGCTGCTCGCCCCGTGGCAGCTGGGCAAGAGCAACGATCTCGACGCCCGCAACGCCCGGCTGGCCGAATCCGTCGAGGCCGAGCCCGCGCCGCTGGCGCAGGTGGTGGACGGCCCGCAGGCCTACGCCGAGCGCGAATGGCGCCTGGTCACCCTCACCGGGGAGTGGCGACCGGACTCCGAGGCGCTGCTGCGACTCCGGTCGGTGGACGGCGAGCTGGTCTACCAGGTTCTCACGGTGTTCGACCCCGTGGACGGCGCGGACATGCTGGTCAACCGCGGATACGTGCTCGTCGGGGAGAACAACGCGGTCCCGGACTATCCCGCCGCCCCCGCCGGCGAGGTCGAGATCACCGCCCGGTTGCGGGTCACCGAGCCGGGCGAGGCCGAGCCCGTCCCGATGGCCGGACTGCCCGCGGTGCGCGTGGTGGACCCGGTCGTCATCGGCGACACCCTCGGGCACGACCTCGTGTCGGAGGGCTACCTGCAGCTGGCCGGGGGCCAGCCAGGATCGCTCTCCCCCGCCCCGATCCCCGGCATCGAGAACGGCCCGTACCTGTCCTACGGACTGCAGTGGCTGGCCTTCGGCGTGCTCGCCCCGGCCGCGCTCATCTACTTCGCCTGGGCGGAGATCCGGGCCCGGCGGCGCGACGCCGAGGTCGCGGCCGCCGACGCCGACGCCGATCAGGGGGCGGGGACGCCGGATGACGGCACCACGCCCACCGCGGGGGTCGACGCCCGGGGAGGCGACACCGATGACCTCGGCCGCGACGGCGGCGGCGATCCCGCGAACGGTGACTCGTCGGGCGGCGGCTCAGACGGCGGCGGCCGGGGAGCCACCGAGCTCGACGAGGCGTCCGCCCGTGAACGCGCGATGCGGGCCCGCTACGGCGACCGCAACGACGCCGAGCAGCGCAGGGCTTTCCGCCGAGCGGACCGCCTCCGGACCTGACCACCTACGCCGAGCCCTCGGCACCGGGTGCGGTCGGTTGTCATCGGTCGGTCTTCATCATCGGTGCGCGCGGAGGGAATCGAACCCCCGACCGCTGGTGTGTAAGACCAGAGCTCTAACCGCTGAGCTACGCGCGCGTGCGCACCGACGCGTCGATCGCGCCGGTGCGGTCAGATTATCCCACCCGGGACAGCGCCCCACCCCGGGGCGCACGAGGGGTCCGGGGTGCCGCGATCACTTGCGGGGCATGCTGTTCTTCCGCAGGGCGAGCCGGCTTCCGGCCCAGTCCCCGAGCGCGGCGGTGCGCGTCTGCAGCATCCCCGC
The DNA here is from genome assembly GCF_900537145.1 of Dietzia sp. Alg238-R159. NCBI lineage: Bacteria > Bacillati > Actinomycetota > Actinomycetes > Mycobacteriales > Dietziaceae > Dietzia > Dietzia sp. Alg238-R159. The sequence continues at coordinate 214,108 of NZ_UNRI01000004.1, forward strand.
GGTCTGGGCGGACTCCGCGATCACTGCGGGCACCACATGCCCGTCGAGCCCTGTCTTGGGGGTGAGGACCCACACCGAGCCGTCGTCCGCCAGGGGGGTCATGACGTCCATGAGTCGGTCGACCAGGTCGCCGTCACCGTCCCTCCACCAGAGCAGTACCGCGTCGACCACCTCATCGGTGTCCTCCTCCAGCAGCTCTGATCCGACGGCGTCCTCGACGGCCTCGCTGATCGACTCGTCACAGTCGGAATCCCATCCGACCTCCTGAACGAGCATGCCCTCCGTCAGTTCGAGCTGACCAGCTACCTGGTCCGCTCCGTCCTGCTGGTTCGCCGCGGCGACCACCGTGGTGTTCCTCCCTCTACTCCGTCGTGCTACTTCTCGGGTCTTTCGCTGACCAGGAACACTACCCGCGCACACCCGCCGGGGAAACGACTACCGCCCATTTGGCGGTGTGTCGGCTCAGGCGACGGTGTCGCGCGTCACGCTTTGGGGCACAATCGGAACCGGTGGGCCTACGGTGGCCCGCCCCGAGCCCGACGCGATCCGCCCACACCTGCGGGCCGCGGCCCGGGCCCGACGATGTACCACGACATGTGGTGGCCCCACCGGGCGTCCACGGTACGAATCACAGAAGTGAGGACGATACGCATGAGCGGAAACGAAGGCCCACGGGACGGGACCGCACCCACCAACGTGCCGATTCTCCGGGAAGGGGTCGCCTCCTACCTGGCGGACTCCGACCCCGAGGAGACCCAGGAGTGGATGGACTCGCTCGACGGCCTGCTCGCCGAGGCCGGGCCCGAGCGCGCCCGTTACCTCATGCTGCGTCTCCTCGAGCGGGCCTCCAAGCAGCGTGTTCCGCTGCCCGCCCTCACGTCCACCGACTATGTCAACACCATCCCCACGAGTCTCGAGCCGGAGTTCCCCGGCGACGAGGCGGTGGAGCGGACCTACCGTCGATGGATCCGGTGGAACGCCGCCATCATGGTCCACCGCGCCCAGCGGCCCGGGATCGGCGTGGGCGGTCACATCTCCACCTACGCCGGGGCGGCCCCGCTCTACGAGGTGGGGTACAACCATTTCTTCCGCGGCAAGGACCATCCCGGCGGCGGCGACCACATCTACTTCCAGGGCCACGCCTCCCCGGGCATGTACGCCCGGGCCTACCTCGAGGGCCGGTTGCGGGAGCAGGACCTCGACGGGTTCCGGCAGGAGAAGAGCCATCCGGGGCGTTCACTCCCCTCCTACCCCCACCCCCGCTCGCTGCCCGAGTTCTGGGAGTTCCCCACGGTCTCGATGGGTCTGGGGCCGATCAACGCCATCTACCAGGCACGGTTCAACCGCTACCTCCACAACCGCGGCATCAAGGACACGTCGCAGCAGCACGTGTGGGCGTTCCTCGGTGATGGTGAGATGGACGAGGTCGAGTCGCGCGGCGCGCTGCAGATCGCCGCGAACGACGCCCTCGACAACCTCACCTTCGTCATCAACTGCAACCTCCAGCGTCTCGACGGGCCGGTCCGAGGGAACGGCCAGATCGTCCAGGAGCTGGAGTCGTACTTCAGCGGCGCCGGCTGGAACGTCATCAAGGTGGTCTGGGGTCGCGAATGGGACGCCCTGTTCGACAAGGACACCGAGGGCGCGCTCGTCTCGCTGATGAACTCGGTCTCCGACGGCGACTACCAGACCTTCCGCGCCAACGACGGCGCCTGGATCCGCGAGCACTTCTTCGGCCGCGACCCCCGCACCGCCAAGCTCGTCGAGGATATGACGGACGACGAGATCTGGGCGCTGCGCCGCGGCGGGCACGACTACCGCAAGATCCACGCCGCGTACAAGGCGTCGCTCGAGCACACCGGCCGGCCGACGGTCATCCTGGCCCACACCATCAAGGGCTTCGGACTGGGCCAGAACTTCGAGGGCCGCAACGCGACCCACCAGATGAAGAAGCTGACGCTCGACGACCTCAAACTGTTCCGCGACAAGCAGCAGATCCCCATCACCGACGAGGAGCTGGAGGCCGATCCGACCCAGCCGCCCTACTACAACCCGGGGCCGAACTCGCCGGAGATCCGCTACATGCTGGACCGCAGGTCCGCCCTCGGCGGGCACGTCCCCGAGCGGCGCCAGACCTTCACCCCCCTGGCCGTGCCGGGCATCGACGCCCTGAAGTCACTCCGCAAGGGGTCGGGTAAGCAGGCCGTCGCCACCACCATGGCGCTCGTGCGGACGGCCAAGGAGCTCATGCGCGACGAGTCCCTGCGCGACCGTTTCGTGCCGATCATCCCCGACGAGGCCCGCACCTTCGGCATGGACTCGTGGTTCCCCACCCTGAAGATCTACAACCCGCACGGGCAGAACTACACCTCGGTCGACCACGACCTCATGCTGAGCTACAAGGAGGCCAAGGACGGCCAGATCATGCACGAGGGCATCAGCGAGGCGGGGTCCGTCGCCGAGTTCACCGCCGCCGGGACCGCGTACGCGACCCACGGCCAGCCGATGATCCCTCTGTACATCTTCTATTCCATGTTCGGGTTCCAGCGCACCGGCGACGGCATCTGGGCCGCCGCCGACCAGCTCGCCCGCGGCTTCCTGCTGGGCGCCACCGCCGGCCGCACCACGCTCACCGGCGAGGGCCTGCAGCACATGGACGGCCACTCCCCGCTGTTGGCCGCGACCAACCCGGGGATCATCTCCTACGACCCGGCGTGGGCGTACGAGGTCGCCCACATCATGCGCGCGGGCATCGAGCGCATGTACGGCCCCGGCGCGGCCAACGAGACCGAGACCGACGGCATCGACCGCAACGTGTCGTACTACATCACCCTGTACAACGAGCCCGTTCCGCAGCCGGCGGAGCCCGGGGACCTGGACGTCGACGCCCTCCTGCGCGGTCTGTACCGCTTCCGCGCGGCGGAGGCCGGGAGCCACAAGGCCTCCATCCTCGCGTCCGGCGTGGCGATGTATGCGGCGGTCGAGGCGCAGAAGATGCTCGCCGACAAGTGGGACGTCGCGGCCGACCTGTGGTCGGCGACCTCGTGGACGGAGCTCGCCCGTGACGGGTTCGAGTGCGAACGCCACGAGCTCCGCCACCCCGATCAGCAGCCGCGCATCCCGTTCGTCACCGCGGCACTGGCGTCGGCCGAGGGGCCGAAGGTCGCGGTGAGCGACTTCCAGAAGGCGGTTCCGGACCAGATCCGCGCCTGGGTCCCCGGGGACTTCACCGTCCTCGGATGTGACGGCTTCGGGTTCTCCGACACCCGGCCCGCCGCCCGCCGCTTCTTCAACACGGACGCCGAATCGATCGTCGTGGCCGTCCTCGCGGGCCTGGCCCGCGAGGGGACCATCGACAAGACCACCCTGCTCGAAGCGGCGCGTCTGTACCGGATCGACGACGTCATGGCCGCCCCCGAGCCGACGACGGACCCCGGAGTGGCGTGACAGACATGGCCGACCCCGGGACCGGGGAGAGGGACGCACAACCCGTCCGGCGACGCTCCGCGACGCCGCCGGACGATCGTCCCGTCTCCGATGCCCTGCTCAAGCGCATCACCCGGTACTCGGGGACCCTGTCGACCGAGGCGGTCCGCGCGTTGGAACAGGATCTGGCGTTCTTCGCCGAGTTGTCCGCCGACCAGCGGGCCGAGATCCAGCTGATCATCCAGAGCGCGGTGCGCGACTTCGTCACCTGGATGCGCAACCCCGAGGCTCCGCACACGGACACCATCGCGGGGTTCAAGTTGCTCCCCAAGGGGCTCGGCCAGGGGCTGACCCTGCAGCAGACGGTCCAGCTCGTCCGGTCGACGTGTGAGTACTTCGAGCTGGTGATGCCCCGGATCACCCACAACGAGCGCCAACGCGGACTCATGATCACCGCGGTGCTCAAGTTCGGCCGTGAACTCGGCTTCACCGCGGCGGCGGTCTACGCCGCCGCCGCGGAGAACCGGGGAGCCTGGGATACCCGGATGGAGGCGATGCTGGTCGACGCCGTGGTCCGCGGCGATCGTCATGCCGACCTCGCCTCCGGGGCCTCGGCCCTGAACTGGGACCCCACCACTGCGGCGACGGTGATCGTCGGCAGGCCCCGTGAAGAACTGGGACTGGCGTCGGTGCCCGCCGCCCACAAAGCCGCGGTCGCGGCCGGCCGGCACGCACTGGCCGTGGTTCAGGGCGCGCGCCTCGTCGTCATCCTCTCCGGGGAGCTCGAGTCCTCCTCCGCGGTCCCGGCCGAAGTCCTCGACTCTTTCTCACCCGACGCGCCGGTCGTCGTCGGGCACACGGTGAGCTCCCTCGCCGAGGCCCCGGACAGCGCGACCGAGGCGCTCTCCGGCGTGGCGGCGGTCTGTGGCTGGCCCGGCGCCCCCCGACCGGTCGCGGCGATCGATCTCCTGCCCGAGCGGGTCCTCGCCGGCGACCTGGGCGCGGCGACGATGTTGGTCGACCGGGTCGTCACACCGCTGAGGGGCGCAGACACCTCGGTCGAGAACACCCTCCGGGCCTATCTGGACTCCGGTGGGCACGTCGAGGCGTGTGCCCGCGAGTTGTACGTCCATCCCAACACCGTGCGATACCGCCTCAAGAGAGTGAGTCAAATCACCAAATTCGATCCACTTAACGCGAGGGACGCTTTTGTCCTGAGAATCGCCCTCGTCCTCGGGAAGTTCGCCGACCGAAGCACTCAGGAGTCGTAATCAATCACTCCCGTAACAGGGTGTAACGAAACCGAACCGTCCGGAGATGGACGACCAGCCAGCTCGCCATTTGTGGGAAGCGCACAAAATCCTGGCTGTGTTTCTGGCTTGGGGAACATCATCCTAAGAGGGGCCGGGCGTGTTCTCTGATACCCGTGCTTTGCCTTACTGCCCCTGGACAAGGGTCTCAGAAAGCCGGGATGCTCGCGCCCTGGCTCGAGTTGCCCGGTGCCTCGGACCGTCTCGACGAGTGGTCCGCATCGAGCGGACTCGACCTCGAGCGTCTCGGCACGACTGCGACCCTGCAGGAAATCACCGACACCGCGGTGACCCAACCGCTCGTCGTCGCCTCGGCCCTGCTCGGTGCCGCCGAGTTGCGCCGGCGCGGCCAGGTGCCCTGCGACACGATGGTGGCCGGCCACTCGATCGGCGAGATCGCCGCGCTGGCGATCGCCGGGGTGGTGTCGGAAGCCGACGCCCTGAGTCTGGCGTCCGTCCGCGGTGCCGCGATGTCCCGGGCGTGTGCCGAGCGCCCCACCGGCATGATCGCGGTGCTGGGCGGGGTCGAGGCCGATGTCCTGCTGTCGCTGGACACCGCCGGGCTGCAGCCGGCCAACCGTAACGGCGCGGGCCAGATCGTGGCCGCCGGCCCGCTCGAGGCCTGCGACGCCCTGGAGCAGAATCCGCCGAGCCGGGCGCGACTGCGCCGGCTGGAGGTCGCCGGGGCGTTCCACACCCACCACATGGCCTCAGCCGTCGACGAGGTCCGCGACCTGGCCGACACGATCGAGGTCAACGACCCGGAGCTGACGCTGGTCTCCAACGCCGACGGCATGGTCGTCACCTCCGGTCGCGACGCCCTCGACAGGGTCGTCTCCCAGATCACCCATCCCGTCCGGTGGGACCTCTGCACGCAGACGATGCTCAAGTTGGGCGTCGACGCGTTCATCGAGCTGCCGCCCTCCGGCTCACTCGTCGGGTTGGCCAAGCGCATGATGCGTGACGTTCCCCGCTACGGCGTGACCACCCCCGAGGACCTCGAACTGGCCCTCGAGTCGGTCCCCACACTCAGCGGCGCCTGACCGCTCCTCCCACCCCCGATCGTCGGCCCCGGCCGGCGATCGCGACCAGACCATCCGTCGCGCCCGCCGGGCACGGCACCACCCATCAGAAAGGGACACCACATGGCACGCACCGAGGCCGAGATGATCGCAGGACTGGCGGAGATCGTCGAGGAGGTCACCGGGATCGAACCCTCCGAGGTGACCCCGGAGAAGTCCTTCGTCGACGATCTCGACATCGATTCGCTCTCCATGGTGGAGATCGCCGTGCAGACTGAGGACCGCTACGGGGTGGAGATCCCCGACGAGGACCTCGCCAAGTTGCGTACTGTTCAGGATGCGGTCGACTACATCCAGAAGCTCGACCAGAGCTGACATCCGGCCCCGTGTGCCGGGGCGGGGACGCAGTCAGGGCCGAAGGTGCGGTCGGTGCACCACGTCGAGCCCGCGTCCCCTCCCCCACACAGGGCCCAGCAATGATCACCCCGCTCACCGCGGGGTGCCGGGCGAGAGGTCCGGACCGGGACGGGGGTCCCGATCCGAACGCCGATCGCCCACAAGCCAGTCCGGGGGTCCATCGCAGGCGCGCTCTCCCTTCCAGGGACACGCGCCGAGGAAAGGACTGCACATATGACCATCACCAGCCCTGTTGACCAGAACACCCAGATCGACCCTCGAGATCCCGTCGTCCGGCTCGAGAACCTCTTCGACCCGGCTTCGCTCGAGTTCATCACCGAGCCCGACGCCTCCGGCGCCATGGCCGCGCGCGGCCTGATCGACGGCGAACCCACCATCGCGTACGCGACGGACGCCACCGTGATGGGTGGTGCCATGGGCCTGGACGGGTGCCGGCACATCGTGCGTGCCATCGACGTGGCGATCGACGAGCATCTGCCCGTCGTCGGCGTCTGGCACTCGGGTGGGGCGCGACTCGCGGAGGGCGTCGAGGCGCTGCACGCGGTCGGCCTCGTATTCGAGGCCATGGTCCGCGCATCGGGCCACGTGCCCCAGATCTCCGTCGTGCTCGGGCCCGCCGCCGGCGGCGCCGCCTACGGCCCCGCGCTGACCGACGTCGTCATCATGGCGCCGGCCGGCAAGATCTTCGTCACCGGTCCCGACGTGGTCCGCTCAGTCACCGGCGAGCAGGTCGACATGGAGGGCCTGGGCGGCCAGGACGTGCACCACCGCAAGTCGGGGGTGTGCCACATTGCCGCGACCGACGAGCGTGATGCCCTGCACCGGGCGCGTCGTCTCGTGACCCTGCTGTCCGCGCAGGGTGAGTTCGACCCGCGTGCCCTCGAGGGCGATCACACCGATCTTGCGGGCCTGCTCCCCGACTCACCGAAGCGCGCGTATGACGTCCGTCCTCTCGTCCACGGGTTGCTCGACTCCTCGGAGCTCGACGGCAGCACCACCTTCGAGGAGCTGCAGGCCAAGTGGGCCCCCAGCATCGTGGTGGGCTTCGGCCGGATGTCCGGCCGCACCGTGGGTGTCATCGCCAACAATCCGCTGCGGTTGGGCGGTTGCCTCAACTCGGAGTCCGCGGAGAAGGCCTCACGGTTCGTCCGGCTCTGCAACGCCTTCGGCGTGCCGCTGGTCGTGATCGTGGACGTCCCCGGTTACCTGCCCGGCGTCTCGCAGGAGTGGGACGGCGTGGTGCGCCGCGGCGCCAAGCTGCTGCACGCGTTCGCCGAGGCCTCGGTCGCCCGGGTCACGCTCGTCACCCGCAAGATCTACGGCGGTGCCTACATCGCGATGAACTCGCGCGCTCTCGGAGCCTCCGCCGTGTTCGCCTGGCCCGACGCCGAGGTCGCGGTGATGGGCGCCAAGGCCGCCGTCGGCATCCTCCACAAGCGCACCCTCGCGGCGGCACCCGAGGACGAGCGGGAGGCCCTGCACGACCGTCTGGCCGATGAGCACGCGGCCATCGCCGGTGGCGTGGGGCGCGCGGTCTCCATCGGTGTGGTCGACGAGGTCATCGAGCCCACCGACACCCGCCGACGCATCGCCGAGGCGCTGGACGCGGCCGCGCACACCCGCGGCCAGCACAAGAACATCCCGCTGTGACCTGACCCCGGCCGGAGCACTTTCGGCAGATCCGCACCCGACGACTGCGCCCCCTCCCCGATCTGACGGGAGGGGGCGCAGTCGTGTCCCGGGACGACGCGGTGGCCACCCGCAGCCGGTGCCGGGTGCCGCCAGCGTGTCGCGCACACGAGTCAGCGCCCGCCCCGAGAACTGGGGCGGGCGCTGTCCGGAGTGCGGGAGTGCGGTGGTGCGGTGGGTCAGCCGACCCGGGAGAGCCAGGTGACCTCGGCGGCGGCCGGGTGGCCGCGCAGCGGTTCGAGGGCGCGGTCCCAGGCGGCGCCGAGCTCGTCCTCCACCGCGGCATGGAAGGCGGCGGGTCCGGCCTTCATGAGATGCCGGAGCCGGTTCTCGCTGAGCACCACGTCGCCACTGGCGCCCGTCTGCCCCCGCCACATCCCGAGTTCGGGCGTGTGGGAGAAGCGTTCGCCGTCGACGAGGTCGCTCGGGTCCTCGGTGACCTCGAAAGACAGCATCGACCACTTGGCCAGCGAATCGGCCAGACGCGCGCCGGTGCCGACCGGGCCGATCCAGTCGACGATCGCTTTGCGAGCGCCCGGCTGGGCCGGCTGGTCCTCCCAGCGCATGGCTGAGTTGGCGTCGAGCGTGGCTGCGAGAGCCCACTCGACGTGAGGGCATAACGCGGTAGGCGCGGCATGGATGAACACCACGCCGGTCGTCGTATCCGCGAGATAGTTATGGTCAGACATCACTTCACTCCCGACTCACTGAGGGACGTCTTCCCCAACGACCTCACGAAATCGTGTGAATGATGTTGCTTCTGTTGTTTGTAGTTAACACTGTGCCTGAAGTGATTGAATTACACCAGCGACACTTCTCGACTCTCAGCAAAGTTACAGCACGGTGATTCCCGCGCCCGGCACGAGTGCGGGCGTGTCGCGGGTGGCGGACTCACCCCCCGAGCGAGTCCTCTTCGCGCGAACGCCGGGTTGCCGCGTCGACCACCTTGTCGGACAACTCGGGCCACAGCGGCTTGGCCCAGTCCCCGAAGTCGCGGTCGGTGAGCACGATCAGCGCGGTGGACAGTTCCGGCTGCACCCACAGGAACGTCCCGGACTGCCCGAAGTGCCCGAAGGTCGCGGGCGAATTGTGCTGCCCGGTCCAGTGGGGGTGCTTGGCGTCGCGGAGTTCGAAGCCCAGCCCCCACGAGCACGGCTTCTGCATGCCGTACCCGGGCACGATCCCGTCGAGGCCGCGGAACTGTTCGGTCACGGCCTCCTCGAGGGTCTCCGGCGCGAGCAGACGCGGGGCCACGAGTTCACGGGCGAACGCCATGAGGTCGGCCAGGCTGGCGGAGGCCCCGTGCCCGGCCGAGCCCTCGAGTGTCGTGGAGGTCATCCTGAGCGGCTGGCACACCGCCTCGTGGAGGTAGTCGCCGAACGCGATCCCGGTGGCGTCGGCGATGTGGTCGGCCAGCACCTCGAACCCGGCCGAGGAGTAGATCCGCCGCTCCCCCGGGCCGGTGCGAATATTGTCGCGGTCGGCGAAGTCCAGTCCCGAGGCGTGGGCGAGCAGGTGTCGGACCGTGGACCCCTCGGGCCCTGCGGGGTCGTCGAGGGTGATGGCCTCCTCCTCGACCGCTAGGAGCGCGGCCATCGCGACGAGGGGCTTGGTCACCGAGGCCAGACGGTATACGCGGGTGTCGTCACCATGGACCGCGAGTGCGCCGTCGGGGCCGACCACCGCGGCCGAGACGGTGTCCACCGGCCAGTCCGCGACCACCGACAGTGCGGTGGAGAGCCTGTCTCGATCGAACTCGTCCGACATCGGTTCCTCCCTGGTTAGCGTGCGACCGGCGGCGCCGGTGGACGTGTCGGCCTCCGCCGGTGAGGCGTGGCGGCCGTGCCAGCCAGTCTGTCAGGTCCGGTCGGACGCCGCGGTCAGGTCCGCGGCACGTCGCGGCGCCGGAAGCCGGCCAGCCCCACGGCGATCAGCACGACCGTCACCGTGAGGAGCACGGTCACGCCGACCGCGTTGACGGGGCCGACGGGCGCGGTGCCCACCGCGCCGAACGGGGACAGCCGCATCTGGTCCTCGCTGAGCCGGAGTGTGGGTCCCATGAGGGTCACGACGACGGCGAGGACGAATGGCGCCCAGGCCAGGACCTGCAGTCGTGGGGATACGCCGAACAGTCCGATCGAGATCGCGACAAACACGAGGGCGGCGGGGATGTACCACGCCCCGGCGCCGATGATGCGTCCCGCCAGGTCCGGGTCGTCGAGCACGGCGGCCCCGGCGATCCCGAACGCGGCGGCGCCGGCGAGGACCACGACGACGGTGCCGACGGTGACGACCGCGGTGTGGGCGGCGAGCCACGACCACCGCGAACGCCCCGTGGACAGTTCCATCTCGAGTCGCCCGGCGGTCTCCTCGCCGCGCAACCCGGTCAGGGTCTGCAACGCGAACCCGGCCCCGAGGAATCCGCTGAACGCCACCAGCATCTGCACGATGGAGTCGACCACGGTGCCCGAATCGCCGAGGAACACGGCGAGGTCGGGGTTGGACATCATCGTCTCGGCCACCACGTTCATCAGCGCGCCGTACATGGCCATCAGTGCCACCACGCCGATCGTCCAGCCCGTCAGCGCGCCCAGGTGCTGGTGTACGGCGGTCCCGGTCCGGGACGCCCGCCACCGGGACGCGGTGGCGGGGCCGGTCCGGGCCGGGACCATCCCCTGGCCCACGTCGCGGCGCGCGGCGAGCCACAGCGCGGCCGCGGCGAGCCCGGCCGCGGCGACGACGGCGACGAACAGGGGCACCACGGAGGACTCGCCGAACGGCCGGGTCAGGCCGTGCCAGCCCAGCGGCGAGGCCCAGCTCAACCAGTTGCGGTTGACGTCGCCGATCCCGCGGGTGATCAGGGTCAGTCCGGCCACGGACATCGCCGCCGCCCACACGGTCCGGCTGTGGGCGAACACCTGCGCGAGGACGGCGGTGCCGGCCGCGTACACCCAGCCGGCGGCGACGATGGAGGCCACGTACAGCGCCGCGCCCGCGCGGTCGAGGTCGACGGTGAGGGTCGCCGCCCACAGCGCAAGGCCGAGGACGGTGAAGACCCCGACGACGACGACGAGGGCGGCCGCCGTCGGGGCGAGCCGGCCGACCCGGCCCGCCAGGAGCAGTTCGGACCGTCCGGACTCCTCCTCCTTGCGGGTGGCGCGCGCGGTCAGGGCGATCGCCATGACGGGGATGCCGAAGGCGACCATGAACGAGTACTCGTTCATCATCACGCCGCCGAGGGTGTCGAGCCCGGCCACCCGGCCGGTGAGCATGATCATCGACTCGCCGACCGAGGCGCCGTACGTGGCGAGTTCCTGCGGGGTGTCGTAGAGGGCTGCGATCGACAGCCCGGTGACGAGGTACAGCGCGGCCAGGCCGAGGACCCAGGCGGCCGCGGCCCGCCACCCGGTGCGCAGGGCGATGCGTGCCAGCAGGCCGGTGCCGGCGAACGGCGAGGTCATCGCCGGTCCCCTGTCCGCTCCTCGCCCCCGGTGGCCGCACCGGCACCGGAGTAGGCGTTGAGGAACAGGTCGTCCAGGCTGGGGGGGCTCGCGGTGAGCGTGTGGATGCCGGCCGCGTGAAGGAGGCCGGTGACCTCGCCGAGCCTAGGGGCCGGCACGTGGCAGCGGACCTCGAACCGACCGTCGGCGGCCTTCTCGATCCGCAGGCCGTCGACCCCCGTCACGCGCCCGAGTGAACCCGGATCGGCGTCGGTGACGGCGTGGACCTCGGTCGTCGTGTGACGCCGCAGATCGGCCAGCGTCCCCGAGGTGACGGTGCGGCCGTCGCGGATGATGCTCACGCGGTCGGCGAGGGTCTCGACCTCGCCCATGATGTGGCTGGACAGCAGCACGGTGGCGCCGCCATCGACGGCCTCGCGGACGCACTCCTGGAACGTCTGCTCCATGAGCGGGTCCAGGCCGGACGTGGGCTCGTCCAGCACGAGCAGTTCGGCGTCGGAGGCCAGCGCGGCGATCAGCGACACCTTCTGTCGGTTGCCCTTGGAGTAGTCACGTGTGCGTTTGGTCGGGTCCAACCGGAAACGTTCGATCAGCTCGTCCCGACGGCCCGGGTCCAGTCCCCCGAGCGCCCGGCCGAGCAGGTCGATGCACTGGCCGCCCGTCAGCCGCGGCCACAGGGTCACCTCGCCGGGGACGTAGGCGAGCCGGGCGTGGAGTTCGACCGCGTCGCGCCACGGGTCGCCGCCGAACACCGTCGCCCGCCCGGAGTCGGCGCGCATGAGCCCGAGCAGGATCCGGATGGTGGTGGACTTGCCCGACCCGTTGGGTCCGAGGAACCCGTGGACCTCGCCGCGGCGCACGTCCAGGTCCAGCTCATCCAGGGCCCGGGCGCGGCCGAAGGTCTTGACCAGGCCCTCGACCCGCACCACGCTCTCGTGTTCTGAACGCATGATCAGCTCCTTCGTCCGATTACCCCGATCATCCCAGGGATCTGCGTCACAATGTGGCCATGCGCTCTCCCATGTCCGGCCACCGAGTCTTTTCCCCGTCGATCCCGGATCGCCTGACCAAAGCCGTCATGACCGCTGCCGGGTGCCTGCCCGGCCCGCTACTCCGACTCGTGGGCGGGACCCCGCGACGGATGGACGGCCAGGTCCTCGACCCGCACTTCCAGGCCGGGCTCCGGGTCATCTCGATGACGTCCGAGGGCGAATACGAGGATCTGACCGTCGAGAAGGCACGTTCGGCCGTCGAGCGGTCGGCGTTCACCGTCTCGGGGAAGAAGATCGACCTCGCCGTCGTCACCGACATCGTCCTCCCGCTCGGCGGCACCGACCCGGACCGGGCCGACCTGCCCGCGCGCCTGTACTCGCCGGTCCACGGTGACGAGACGCTGCCCGCACTGGTGTTCTTCCACGGCGGCGGCTGGGTGCTCGGCAGCGTCGACTCGCACGACGCGACCTGCCGCTACATCGCCAAGACGGGCCGGCTCAAGGTGATCAGCGTGGACTACCGGCTGGCACCCGAGTTCCGGTTCCCCACCGCGGTCGAGGACGCGATCGCCGCGTTCCGGTACGTCCGCGACCACGCCGACGAACTCGGCGTGGACCCGACGCGCATCGCGGTGGGCGGTGACAGCGCCGGTGGCAACCTGGCGGCGGTGGTCTGCCAGCAGACGCGCGACGCCGGAGAGAAGATGCCGGACTTCCAACTGCTGTTCGTCCCCGCCACCAACATGTCCGCGCGGACCCGCTCGTACGAGCTGTTCGGCGACGGCTTCTTCCTCACCCGGGCCAACATGGACTGGTACGAGGAGACCTACATCCGGTCCGACGAGGACCGGCTTGACCCCCGCGCCTCCCCCCTGCTTGCGGAGGACTTCTCGGGACTGCCGCCCGCCCACGTGGCCACGGGCGGGTTCGACCCGCTGCGCGACGAGGGCGAGGCCTACGCCCGGAAGATGGCCGATGCCGGTGTCCCGGTCTCGCTGCGCCGCCACGAGACACTGGTCCACCCGTTCGTCAACGCCGTCGGGGCCACCCCGCTCGCGCGCTCGGCGCTGTCCGAGGCGGTGGGCGCGATGCGGATGGGGCTGGCGTACTGACCCTGGAGCGCGTGTTACCTTGTGATCGCCAGCGAGACCGATCGGTCGCGGGAATCCGGTGCGAATCCGGAGCTGACGCGCAGCGGTGAGGGTGATGGCGGGGCACGGTGCCACTGGGCCGCACGGTCTGGGAAGGCGCTTCCGTCCAGGTGATCCCGAGTCCGAATACCGGCTGGCCCTCGCGGTGACAACCGCCAGGTCATCACCGGGCTTCGCGTTCCAGGCCCGCGACCTCGGAGCACACCCATGCGTTCGTCCACCCTGGTCGCCCTCGCCGGCGTCACCCTTCTCACCCTGACCTCCTGCACCGCCCACGACCCGGCCGCGATCGCCGGCCCGGGCACCGATCCGATCGAGAACTGCGGGGAGCAGGTGCAGCTCGACGCCCCGCCCGAACGGGTCGTCTCGCTCAACCAGGGCTCCACCGAGATCCTGTACGCCCTCGGCCTCGGCGACCGGATGGTCGGCACCGCCACCTGGACAGACCCGGTCCTACCCGAGTTCTCCGAGGTGAACAGGTCTGTCCCCCGCCTGGCCGACAACGCGCCGTCGATGGAGGCCGTCCTGGACGTGGAGCCGGACTTCGTCACCGCCTCCTTCGGCAGCACCCTCGGCGAGGGCGGGGTCGCCGCCCGCGAGCAGTTCCACGAACTCGGCGTGGGTACGTACCTCTCCCCCACCGACTGTGTGGGCAAGGTCGCCGACTCCGGGGACGGCGTCCGCGAGACCCCACTGACCCCGGACCTGCTCTACCGCGAGATCACCGAGCTCGCGACGATCTTCGACGTGGAGCAGGCCGGTGACGAGCTGGTGGCGGACCTGCAGCGCCGGCTCGACGAGGCCGTCGAGAGCGTCGACGCCCGCGGGATCTCCGCGATGTACTGGTTCGCCAACTCCGAGTCCCCGTACCTGGCCGGCTGCTGCGGTGCCCCCGGCCTCATCTCGACCACCCTGGGCCTGGAGAACGTCTTCGACGACACCACCCAGGAGTGGCCGCAGATCAGCTGGGAGGTCGTGGCCGAGCGCGACCCGGACGTGATCGTCGTGGGCGACCTGACCCGCAAGAGCCAGACCGCCGAGACCGCGGGGGCCAAGATCGCCTACCTCGAGTCCAACCCCGTCACCCGGGAGATGGCGGCGGTCCGGGAGAAGCGGTTCATCGACATCACCGGTGCCGAGATGAACCCGTCGCTGCGCACGATCTACGGGGTGGAGACCGTCGCGGCGGGGCTCACCGAGCTGGGACTCGCCGAGCCGGGCCCGGTCGGCGCCCCGGACCCGGCCAACTGACCCGATGACCCTCGCACCCGAGAGGACCACCGCCCCGGTGGTCCCGGCGCCACCGCGCCGGCGGCCGGCTCTGCGGCGACCGTCCGCACTGGTCACCCTATGGCTCGGTGGCCTGGGGCTGCTGGCGGTGTCGACGGCGCTCGTCATCACCATCGGCCCGTCCGGACTCACCGCCACCGACGTCGTCCAGTCCGCCCTGGCCCGCCTCACCGGTTCCGACTCCGGGCTCACGCGGATCCAGGAGGGGATCATCTGGAACCTGCGGCTTCCGCGCACCCTCATGGCGGCCCTGGCCGGGGCGGGGCTCGCATTGTGCGGCGTCATCCTGCAGTCGCTGCTGCGCAACCCCCTGGCCGACCCGTACATCCTCGGCATCTCCTCCGGCGCCTCGACCGGGGCGGTCCTCGTGGTGGTGCTCGGGGTCGGCGCGGGCGCGGTCGGGCTCACCACGGGGGCGTTCGTCGGAGCGCTCGCCGCGTTCGGCTTCGTCCTGGTCCTGGCCTTCGCGTCCGGCGGCACCACCGACCGGGTGGTGCTGGCGGGGGTCGCGGCGACTCAGCTGTTCTCCGCGGTGACCTCGTTCGTCGTCTACATCGCCGCCGACGCCGAGCAGACCCGCGGCGTGCTGTTCTGGCTGCTGGGCTCGCTGGCGTCCGTCCGCTGGTCGGACGTGGCGGTGTGCGGCGTCGTGGTCCTGCTCGGGCTGGTGGCGTGCCTGCTGCACACCTCCAGCCTCGACGCGTTCACCTTCGGCCAGGACGCCGCGGCCGCCCTCGGCGTCAACGTGGCCCGCACGCGGCTGGTGCTCATGGTGGTGACGGCGCTCGTCACGGCCGTCATCGTGAGCACCTGCGGGGCGATCGGCTTCGTGGGTCTGGTGCTGCCGCACGCCGCGCGGGCCCTGGTCGGGGGCCGGCACCGGGTCCTCGTCCCGACCGCGGCGCTGATGGGCGCCGTGTTCGTCGTGTGGATCGACGCCGTCTCCCGCACCGTGATCGCGCCCCAGGAGTTGCCGATCGGGGTGGCGACCGCACTCATCGGCGTCCCGGCCTTCGTCGGGCTCCTCCTGCGACGGGGACACGGCCGATGACCGCCGCCCCGTCGACGCTCGAGGCGCGCTGTGTCTCGTGGTCCGTGCGCGGCCGGACCATCCTCGACGACGTCACCGTAGCTCCCGCCCCCGGCACGATGGTCGGGGTGCTGGGGCCGAACGGGTCCGGCAAGTCGACGCTCCTGCGCATCCTGACGGGCCTGCTCCGGCCCGATACCGGATCGGTGCACCTCGACGGCACGGACATCCGGTCGATCCCCCGCAAACGCCTGTCCCGGCGCGTGGCCCTGGTGGCGCAGGAGGCGACCACCGACCAGAACCCCACGGTCCGGGAGGTCATCGAACTCGGCCGCATCCCCCATCGCGCGGCCTGGTCGGGTCCGGGTCCCGGGGACGACGGGGTGGTGCGGCGCGCGGCGGCCACGACCGGCCTCGGCGACCGCCTGGACCAGCGGTACGCGACGCTGTCCGGCGGCGAGCGGCAGCGGGTGCAGATCGCGCGGGCCCTGGCCCAGGAACCCGGTGTACTGGTCCTCGACGAGCCGACCAACCACCTCGACATCCGCCACCAGCTCGACCTGCTGGCCCTGGTCCGCGCCACGGACACCACGGTGATCGCGGCCCTGCACGATCTCACCCTGGCGGCCACGTTCTGCGACCATCTGATCGTGTTGTCCGGTGGGCGACTCGTGACCGGCGGCGCGCCCCACGAGGTGCTCACCGCCGACCTGATCCGGGAGGTGTACGGAGTGGAGGCCGAGGTGACCCATGACGGGCGGGGGGCGCATGTCCGCTATCTCGCGCGCTGACCCGCGTGCGCGTCGCGGGGGCCGCGGGGGCCGCGGGGGCCGCCGGAACGCCTCCGCCGCCCGCGCGGCGGGCATCGCGGCGGGGTTCGCCCTCGATCGCCTCGTCGGCGACCCACGACGGTTCCACCCCGTCGCGGGCTTCGGCCTTGTCGCGCGCGCCGTGGAGTCGCGACTCCTGCGGCCCGGCCGGACGGCCAACGCCCAGAGGGCGGCGGGCCTGCTGTTCACCGGCGTCCTCGTGGGGAGCACCGCCGCTGCGGTGACGGCCGTCGGACGTCTCGCCGGACGGAACCGCGTCGCGGCAGTGGCGTGGGACGCGGCCGTGGTGTGGTCGTGCCTGGGCGGGTCCTCGTTGCTCGCGGTTGCGCGGCGGCAGGGTGACCTTCTCGTCCGGGGCGATCACGCGGGTTCCCGGGACCTGTTGCCGTGGTTGTGCGGACGGGATCCGGCCGCGCTCGGCCCGGAGGATCTCGCGCGAGCGGTCGTCGAGTCGGTCGCGGAGAACACCTCCGATGCGGCGGTGGCGACGCTGTTCTGGGCCGCGGTGGCGGGTTCGCCCGGCGCCGCCGTCCACCGCGCGGCCAACACGCTCGACGCGATGGTGGGTCACCGTTCGGAGCGGTACCGCCACTTCGGCACCGCTGCGGCGCGGCTCGACGACGTGCTGGGGTTCCTGCCGGCCCGGGTGGCCGGCGCGCTCGGGGTGGTCTGCGCCCCGACCGTGGGCGGGAGTCCCGCCGGGGCCCTGCGGGCGTGGCTCCGTGATGCGCGGGCGCACCCGAGCCCGAACGCCGGGGTCGTCGAGGCCGTGTGCGCGGGCGCGCTCGGGGTCAGGCTCGGCGGGCCCACGCCGTACCCGTACGGCGTGGAGGACCGGGCGGTCCTCGGTGACGGCCGGTCGGTCCGGGCCGACGACATCCGCCGCGCGGTTCTGCTGCACGACCGCGTCCAGCTGGCCACCGCCGCGATGGCCGTGCTGGGTGTGGTCGTGCGTCGCGCCGTCCTCGGGCGTCGCCGGGCCACGAAGCGCGGGTGGTCGGCTCCGCCGAGCCGGGGTACCTGCACCGCACGCGGACGCGGTGTGCCTATCCTGAGGGCGTACTGCTGACATCCGGAACGAGCAGGGGAAGACCGGTGGGAATCCGGCGCTGACCCGCAACGGTGTGTGGCCACTTTCGTGTCCGCGAGCCCGATTACCTGCCCGGATGTTCGCGACTCCGAGTACATCGCCGAGGTCTGCGATCCGGGGTCCTGTCAGGTGACGTGGTGTCGTCGTCGACTCCTACCCTCCTGCGGGTCTCACGTGTCGTCGACCGCACGACACGATCCGAGGACTGATCATGTTCCGTCGCCACCCCAGAATCACGCTCGCCACCCTCCTCGTCGCGGGGGTCGCCCTCACCGGCTGCTCCCGCGGCGAGGCGCTCGCGGAAGGCGGCCCGGTCGAGTCGTTCGCCGACCCTGTGACCGTCACCAACTGTGAGCGCGAGACCACCTACACCGCTGCGCCCCGGCGCATCATCTCGATGAATGACCACGTCACCGAGACCCTCATCCAGATGGGGGCCGGCGACCGGATCGTCGGCATGGGCTACGGCGAGCAGGACGATGTCCTGCCGGAGGTCGCCGAGCAGTTCGAGGCCATTCCGTCCCTCTCGGAGGAGTACCCCACCTGGGAGCAGATCGTGGACCTCGAGCCGGACCTCGTGGTGGCCGGGATGCGCAGCGCCTTCGACGACAAGGAAGGCCGCAGCCGCGACGCCCTCGAGGCCGCGGGGATCAACACCTTCCTGTTCTCCGAGTACTGCGGAGAAGGCTTCGGTGACCTGTCGATGCTCGAGACCGACTTCTCCCAGCTCGGCCGGATCCTCGACGTCGAGCCGGGGGCACGGGACCTCACGGACCGGATCTCCGCCGAGATGAGGGAGGTCCGAGAGACGCTCGATGCGTCGGGTGCCACCGGCACCCCCACGTTCTTCTACGACGGCGGCGAATCAGAACCGACGACGATCGGCGGCGTGGGCATCGGACAACTGATCGGCGAGTACGCGGGCGCGGACAACATCTTCTCCGAGGGCGACCGCCCCTATCTCACGTCCACATGGGAGATCCTGGGCGAGCGTCAGCCCGAGGCGATCGTGGTACTCGACTACGGCGCCACCAGCGCGGAGGACAAGATCGCCTACCTGCGCGCGCAGCCCATCATGTCCACGACGCCGGCAATCCGTGAGAACCGCATCGTGGTGGTCCCGCTGTCCGACTTCTTCGAGAGCTCGCGGATGACGACCTCCACCGAGACCATCGCCCGTGAGCTGCACCCGCACGCGTTCGGGCAGTGACATGACGACCGTCGCCGAGAACACCGGCGGGCGCGTTGACCGCGCCGGCACGGGCATCGATCCCCGCCCCGGCTCCGGGCGCATCGCCGATGCCCCGCCCACCGGGCGGCGGTCGCTGTGGCTCATCTGCCTCCCGCTCGTGGCGGTGCTCGCGATGACGATCGCGGCCGGGGTCTCCCTGGGCTCGGTGTCCATCCCGATCGGGGACGTGTGGGCGATCGTCGCGCACCGACTGGCGCCGGGGGTCTTCGACCCGTGGTGGACCGACGCCCGCGAGGCGATCGTCCTCGAGTCGCGACTGCCCCGGGCGCTCATGGCGGCGGCCGTGGGCGCGTCGCTGGCCGTGGCGGGTGGCGTCGCCCAGGCGGTCACCCGCAATCCGCTCGCCGACCCGTATCTGCTCGGTGTCTCCTCGGGCGCGGGCTTCGGCGTCGTGGTGCTCACGGTCCTCGGCGTGGGCGCCGGGATGTGGGGCGTGTTCACCCTGCCGATCGCGGCGTTCCTCGGCGCGCTGCTCCCGCTGGCGGGCGTCGTCCTGGTGGCCCGCCGCGCCCATGATACGACCGCCATCGTGCTGGTCGGGGCGGCCATGACGATGGTGTTCGGTGCGCTCAACACGTTCACGTTGCTGGTCCTCGGCGACGACCATCAACTCGGTACCGTCATGCGCTGGCTGGCGGGCGGGTTCGGTGACGCCGGGTGGACCATGCTGTGGGCGCCCGTGGCTATCCTCGCCGTCGCCGGCACGGTGGTGATGCTGTGCAGCCGCCACCTCGACCTGCTTCTCACCGGTGACGACGGCGCCACCGCGATGGGCGTCAACGTCCCGCGCTTCCGGGTGCTCATGCTGCTGCTCGTCTCGTTGCTCACCGCGGGCGCGGTGGCGGTCTCCGGGACGATCGGCTTCATCGGCCTGCTCATCCCCCACCTCGCGGGGCTCTTCACGGGCCGCACGGCGGCGCGCCTGCTTCCCGCGGCGGCGCTGCTCGGCGCCGTCGCGTTGGTGCTGGCCGACCTCGCCGCCCGCGCGGTGAGCGAGGGCACCGAGCTGCCGGTGGGCGTGGTGACCGGCGTCGTGGGCGGCCCGGTGTTCCTGCTCATGCTGTGGCACCGCTACGGGAAGGCGTCGCGATGAGCACCCTCTCCGCGCACGGCGTCTCCGCCCGGCTCGGCGGTCGACGGATCCTCCACGGTGTCGACCTCACGGTCGCGCCCGGCCGGGTCACCGCACTCGTCGGCCCGAACGGCAGCGGCAAGACGACGCTGCTGCGCACCTGCTACCGCGCCCTGCCGGTGTCGGCCGGGATGGTCTCGGTGGACGGAGCGGACGTCTCCTCGCTGCGTCGCCGCACGCTGGCCCGCGCGGTGGGGGCCAGTACGCAGGAACCGGTCTCGTTGGGCGGCATCACGGTCCGCGAATCGGTTCGCCTGGGCCGGACGGTCACACGGGGACTTCTCGAGCCCTTCGGCGCCGACGACTCGGCGGTCGTGGAGGATGTCCTCGCCCGGGTCGGGCTGACCGAGCTGGCCGAGCGAGACGTGGTGGCATTGTCCGGCGGCGAGAAGCAACGCGTGTCGATCGCGCGCACCCTCGCCCAGCGGCCCGAGGTGCTCCTGCTGGACGAGCCGACCAATCACCTCGACCTGCACCAGCAATTGTCGGTTCTCCTCCTGCTCCGCGAGTTGGCGGCCGACGGGCTGGCGGTGCTGCTCACGATCCACGATCTGCGGATGGCCACCGAGTACTGCGATGTCATCGCGGTCCTGCACCGCGGTCACCTTGTCGCGACCGGCGCGCCGGAGGAGGTCCTGGACGCCGCGGTACTGCGGGAGGTGTTCGGGGTGCGTGGCGAGGTGCGGGCGGGGCCGGACGGCCGCCGCACGCTCGACGTGGCGGGGCTCGCCGATGAGTGACGGGACCGTGGGTGACGACGGCGACGACGACGAGCTCCGCGCCCCCGAGACCGTGACAGCCGCGTACTCGGGCGTCTCGGACCTCCTCGGCGACTTCGTCCGCACCATCGAACACGGCCCGGAGGTCCTGCCCGGATCGGTGCTGACGGACCCGCGGTGGCTGGCCCGGCGGGTGGAGAACACCGGCCGGCGCTGGAACCATGGCGATCCGCGGGTGAATGGCACGCTGTGGTGGTACTCGGCCAGTTCGACGCTGGTGGCCGCGCCGCTGGTCATGCTGCTCGCGATCGGCCGCGCGCCCGATCCCCGACCGCAGCGGCTCTCCGTCTCGCTGCAGCCGAACGGCTATCTCCACTCGGCGCTGTCGGAACACCTCCTGCCGTCGACCGCGGCCTACGCCGACGCGCTGCTGGAGGCCCACGGCGAGGTGATCGCCGCCCTCGCGGAGGTCTCGGGCGCGGCACCGCGGGCGCTGTGGGCGATCGCGACCGACTCCATCGCGAACCGCGCGCTCGAGGCGGGCCGCGCGGCGGGCGACCCGAACCGCGGCTCCGAGCTCGCACACGCCGTGTGCCGCCCGCCGTTGCTACCGGCTCGGTACACCGATGTGGAGGGCCCCGAGCGGACGCGCCGGTTCGTCCGCCGCAGCTCCTGCTGCCTCATCTATCTGGCCACCGACGGCGGCACGTGCGCGAGCTGCCCGCGCCGTGCCCCGGAGGACCACCGAGCCGAGCTCGTCCGTCGGCCATAGTTTCGCGATCCGCGCATCCGCGACCACTCGTCGAGGGCGGACCCGGCCGGCCGACTACCCACAGCTCGTTCCGGCGGACAGCTGCCCTGCCAGCCCGGCGACCGCCCCGATCACGGTGATCGCGGGCGGCGCGACCTCCGCTTCGGCCGCCTGCCGCGCGATCGTCGCCAGCGTCCCACGCAGGACGCGCTGCGCCGGGGTCGAGCCGTTCTCGATCATGATCGCGGGAGTATCCGCTGCAAGCCCTTCGGCGAGAAGCTCGGCGGTGATGGCGGCGAGGTTCGTCACCGCCATGAGCAGCACGAGCGTGGTCCCGGATCGGGCGAGCGCGCCGTAGTCGAGGGTCGAGTGCGGGCTGTCCGGCGGGTCGTGCCCGGAGATCACCGACACGCCCTGCGAGAGCCCGCGGTGGGTGGCCGGGACGCCGGCGAGGGCCGGAACCGACAGGGCCGAGGTGACGCCCGGGATCACGGTGACGGGCACCCCGGCCGCGGTGCACGCGAGGTGCTCCTCGGCGCCGCGGCCGAACAGGAAGCTGTCGCCGCCCTTGAGTCGGACGACGGTGCGCCCGCGCCGCGCGTGCTCGACGAGGATCCGGTTGATCTCCTCCTGCGGGGTCGCCGGACCGAAGGGCACCTTGCCCACGTCGATCACCTCGATGCCGGGGTCGAGCTCGTCGAGGATCGACACCGGTCCCAGGCGGTCGGTCACCACCACATCGGCGGTGCGGACGGCGTCGAGGCCGGCCACGGTCATCAGCCCCGGGTCCCCCGGCCCGCCGCCGACCAGCACGACCCGGCCCGCGCAGTCCCGCGCGGCCGTGGCGCCGGCGCTGTCCTTCCCGCCGGTCGTCCCGGCCGTCGCCCCGGCGGTGTCCTTCTCAGCCGTCATCGGGCCGTCGTCCCTTCTCCGCGTCGCAGTAGATACACGTCCATCACCCAGCCGTGCTCGTCGCGCAGCCGCTCGCGGTGCGCGCGCAGGTCCGGCAGGACGTCGCCCACGCGGCCCGCGACGAGCGTCTCGCCGGCGTCGCCGAGGTTCCCGCCCCACCAGATGTTCCAGTCGGCCAGGTCATCGAGCGGCAGGTCGCCGTTGAGCATCACCACCACGTTGTCGGCGCCGGCGGCCACGACCTCGCGCAGCCGGCGACCGGTGGTCACGGTGACCGTGCCGCCGATCTCGTGCAGGACCAGACGGTGGCGCGCGGCCAGAACCTGGAGCGCGGAGATCCCGGGCACGACCTCCACCTCCAGGTCCAGCGCACCGCGCTCGGCGATCCGGTCGAGGATCCTCAGCGTGGAGTCGTAGAACGCCGGGTCGCCCCACACGGGGATCGCCACATCGCCGGGCCGGGAGGCCACGACGCGTTCCCAGGCCAGGGAGCGGGCCTCGTGCCAGTCCGTCACCACGCCGCGATACCCGGCGTCGGAGGAGGTCGACGACGACGAGCGGTCCCTCTCCGGATCGGGCACACCCACCAACTCGACGCCCGGCGCGTGGCGGGCGAGCAGCCGCGCGCGGAGATCGACCAACGGGTCGGCCGGGCCTTTCACGGCCGCGAGGGCGTAGTCGCTGGCGCGCAGGGCCCGGGCGGCCTCGACCGTGATCTGGTCGAGCCCGCCCGAGCCGATGCCCACGACCCGCACCCGCCTGCGGCCGGTGGGGAACTCAGTCACCGTGGGACTCCTCGAGATCGCCCTCCACATCGAGGTAGACCTGCCGCATCCGGTCCATGATGTCCGCGTCGGGCTCGGCCCACATCCCGCGGTCGGCGGCCTCGGAGAGCCGCTCGATCATCCCGCGCAGCGCCCACGGGTTGGACCGGCGCAGGAACTCCTGGTTGGTCTCGTCCAGGACGTACTCGCGGGCGAGCGAGTCGTACATCCAGTCGTGGACCACGCCGGCGGTGGCGTCGAACCCGAAGAGGTAGTCCACCGTGGCCGCCAGCTCGAACGCGCCCTTGTAGCCGTGACGTTGCATGGCCGCGATCCACCGCGGGTTCACCACGCGGGCGCGGAATACCCGCGTTGTCTCCTCCGCCAGCGACCGGGTGCGCACGGCATCAGGCGTGGTCGAGTCGCCCACATAGGCGCGCGGCTCGGCGCCGGTGAGCGCGCGGACGGTGGCGATCATCCCGCCGTGGTACTGGAAGTAGTCGTCCGAGTCGGCGATGTCGTGCTCGCGGGTGTCGATGTTCTTGGCCGCCACCGCGATGCGCCGGTAGTTGGTGCGCATGTCGTCGGCCGCGGGGACTCCGTCGAGGTCGCGGCCGTAGGCGTACCCGCCCCAGCGGGTGTAGACCTCGGCCAGGTCTCGGTCGTCGCGCCAGTTGCCCGCCTCGATGGTCTGCAGGATCCCGGCGCCGTAGGAGCCCGGTGCGGAGCCGAATATGCGGGTGGTGGCCCGGCGGTGGTCGGAGTGCTCGGCCAGATCGGCCCGCGTGTGGGCGGCGACGAAGTTGTGTTCGTCGGGCTCGTCCAGCTCGGCGACCATCCGCACGGCGTCGTCGAGCATCCCGATGACGTGCGGGAACGCATCGCGGAAGAAGCCCGAGATGCGCACGGTCACGTCGACGCGCGGGCGGCCCAGTTCCTCGGACGGGACCACCTCCAGGCCCGTGACCCGGCGGGAGGCCTCGTCCCACTCGGGGCGGACGCCCAGCAGGGCCAGGACCTCGGCGATGTCGTCCCCGGAGGTGCGCATGGCCGAGGTGCCCCAGATCGACAGCCCCACCGAGCTCGGGTACTCCCCGGTCTCGGCGACGTGCCGGTCCAGCAGCGAGTCCGCCATGGCCTGACCGGTCTCCCACGCCAGCCGCGACGGGACGGCGCGCGGGTCCACCGTGTAGAAGTTCCGGCCCGTGGGCAGCACATTGACCAGACCCCGCAGCGGGGATCCCGAGGGCCCGGCCGGGATGAACCCGCCGTCCAGTGCGTGGATGACGGCGTCCAGCTCGTCGACAGTGGCGGCCAGGCGCGGCACCACCTCGCGGGCGGCGAACTCGAGCACCTGCGCGACCTCGTCGTCGTCGCCCTCTGGCGCGCCGTCACCCGCGCCGCCGTCACCCGCCCCACCCGCGGTGAGGCCCGCGGCGGCGAGGACGTCGGGCACCGCGGCGACGTCCCACTCCCGCGCGTCCATCCCCTCGACCAGCGCCTTGGCGAGCGCCTCGACCCGGTCGACCTCCTCGGTCGGCGCGCCCTCGGCCAGCCCGAGTGCGCGGCGCAGGCCCGGAACCGCGCCGGACTCGCCGCCCCACACCTGCGAGGCCCGCAGGATCGCCAGCACCAGGTTGACGCGCGCCTCGCCCGCGGGCGCCTGGCCCAGGACGTGCAGGCCGTCGCGGATCTGAACGTCCTTGATCTCGCACAACCAGCCGTCGACGTGGAGGAGGAAGTCGTCGAACTCCTCGTCGTCGGGCCGCTGCTCGAGGCCAAGGTCCTCGTGCATGTGCGCGGACTGCATGAGGGTCCAGATCTGCGCGCGGATGGCCGGGAGCTTGGCCGGATCCATCGACGCGATGTTCCCGTACTCGTCGAGCAGCTGCTCCAGCCGCGCGATGTCCCCGTACGACTCGGCACGCGCCATGGGCGGGACCAGGTGGTCGACGATCGTCGCGTGCGCACGGCGCTTGGCCTGCGCGCCCTCGCCGGGGTCGTTGACGAGGAACGGGTAGATCAGCGGAAGGTCGGCGATCGCCGCGTCGGTGGCACAGTCCGCCGAGAGCGCCGCGTTCTTGCCCGGCAGCCATTCGAGCGAGCCGTGTTTGCCGATGTGCACCAGCGCATGCGCCCCGAAGCCGTGGGCGAGCCAGCGATAGGCGGCCAGGTAGTGGTGGGACGGCGCGAGCTCGGGGTCGTGATAGATGGCGACCGGGTTCTCGCCGAAGCCGCGGGGCGGCTGGATCAACAGGACGACATTGCCGGCCTGGATGGTGGCCAGGACGATCTCGCCGGCGTCGTTGACGAACAGCTCGCCCGGCGCGGGCCCCCACGCCTCGACCATCTCCGCACGCAGCGCCTCGGGCAGGTCCGCGGTCCAGCGCAGGTAGTCGTCGGTGGAGATCCGCACGTGACTGTCGGTGAGCTGGGCGCTGGTGAGCCACTCCTCGTCCTGCCCGCCCGCGTCGATGAGCGCGTGGATGAGGGCGTCGCCGGCGGCGGTGTCGTCGGCGTAGTCCCCGGCGGCCCCGGCGGGGTCCAGACTCGATTGATCAAGATACTGCGCGATGGGGCCGTCGTCCGGGCCCAGGTCGTAGCCCTCGTCGCGCATCCGGCGCAGCAGGCGGATGGTCGAGACCGGGGTGTCCAGGCCGACGGCGTTGCCGATGCGGGAGTGCTTGGTCGGATAGGCCGACAGGACCAGCGCGACCTTGCGGTCGGCGGGCGCCACATGGCGCAGCCGCGCGTGGGCCACGGCGATCCCGGCGACGCGCGCGCACCGCTCCGGATCGGCCACGTAGCGGGGCAGGCCGTCGGCGTCGATCTCCTTGAACGAGAACGGCGCGGTGATGATCCGGCCGTCGAACTCGGGGATCGCGATCTGGTTGGCGGAGTCCAGCGGGTTGACGCCGTCGTCTGAGGCAGACCAGTCCTCCCGGCTCCACGTCAGGCACAGGCCCTGCAGGACGGGGATGTCCAGCGCGGCGATGCGCTCGACGTCCCACGTCTCGTCCTCGCCGCCCGCACTCACCGCGCCGGGCGTGGTGCCGCCGGCAGCGAGAACCGTCACGACCAGCGCATCGAGAGTGCCGAGCGCGTCAAACAGCTCGTCGGGGGCCGAGCGCAGGGAGCCGGCGAAGACCGGCACTCCCACCGCGCCAGCGGCGTCGATCGCGTCGGCCAGCGAGTGCGCGAACCCGGAGTTCCCGCTCACCTCGTGGGCGCGGTAGTAGAGCACTCCGACGCGGGGCAGGCCGGGGGCTTCCGTCGTGTCCGGCCGCGGCGGCATACCCCACACCGGCACGTTCTCCGGCGGCTCGAACCCGACGCCGGTGAGCAGCACGGTGTCGGCCAGGAATGCGTGCAGCTGCGCGAGGTTGCCCGGGCCGCCCTCGGCGAGATAGCGGTGCGCCTCGGCCGCGATGCCGATCGGGACCGTGGACAGCTCCATCAGGTCGGCGTCGGGGGTCTGCTCCCCACCCAGGACCACTACCGGGACGCCCGCGCCGAGCACGGCGGCGAACCCGGCCTCCCAGGATCGTCGGGAGCCGAGAATGCGGACCACCACCAGGTCGGCGCCGACGAGCAGTGCGGGCAGATTCGCCTCGACGTCGAGTCGGGACGGGTTGCCGAGCGTGAACGCCGCGCCGGATTCGCGCGCGGAGAGCAGGTCCGTATCGGAGGTGGACAACAGGGTGATGCGGGGCACGTCGTGCTGTGCCGAGGCGTCATCAGGGGACGCCGAACGCCGGTCGGGGCGCATGTTCTTCTCCAAACCCTCGTGGAACATGTCGCCGTGGCCGGTCTCCTGGCTTTCGCATCAACGCCGTGCGACCGACCTTCCCGGATCCTGGAGGGTCCAGTGGTCTCCGCCCCGTGAGGGACGGACGAGGGTGCGCGACTCCGCGACTACAGTGGCGAGGGCCGCGCCGGCTTTTCCTCCGGCTTCCCGAGCACCACGGCACCGGCGAGCCTATCCGGCGCACCCCGCCCGTGGCCGACCGGCTGCCTCGCGTCAGCCAGGGACGGCCATCCCGGTCAGGGGAAGTCCACCACCGCGAGGTTGAGTGGCAGCTCGCCTCTCCGCGGCTCCGGCGAGAGGGTCGCCTCGTCGACGAAGGTGCCGGACAGGAAGTCGTCGGCGTCGGCGATCCGCTGCGGCGGGACCTGCCCGGCGTAGTCGAACCCCTTCAGCTCGTACGGCAGCGAGTCGGCCTCGAGCAGGCTCGGCCCGTCCATGAGCTGGAAGTGAAGGTGCGAGGCGTTGGCATTGCCGGTGTTCCCGAGCTTGCCCAGCACCTGCCCCTCGGTCACCGTGTCGCCGGGTTTCACCGTGACCGAGCCGGAGATCATGTGTGCGTACATCGCGTACACGCCGTCGCCGAGGTCGAGCACCACGTGGTTGCCGTCCACGTTCTCGACGGTGAGCTTGGACGCCAGTTCCGGGTTGCTGGCGGGCAGGACCCCCGGCGCATTGGCCTCCATCCCGTCGAGGACCGAGACGACGGTGGCGTCGGCGACGGCGAGGATCTCGGCGCCGTAGTCCACGTAGCTCTCGTTGTGGTTCCTGTCGCCGGTGTAGAACTCGCCCTGGTCGTTGGTGCGCTTCCAGTCGATTGCGAACCGCTGGCTGTTGTTGAGTTTGCCGTTGACCGACATCACCGAACTGCGGTGCGGGAACCCCGGTTCGCAACACCCGTTGAGGGCCACCCAGTTCTCGCCCCGCACGGGCGGCGCGATGACCGGCACGGTGCGGGTGGAGAAGGCAACCGGTGTCGTAAGGTAGTCGATGGGTCCCGGCTCCCCGAACGCCGGCGAGGCGGCACCGGTCCCGTAGAGGTGGTGCAGCACCGCGTCCGGGGCCTGGTCGAGCGAGTCGAGGGTGAAGTCGATGAACATGACCCGGCTCTCCTGCGGCGGGATCTGCGCGGTGTCGACGTACCCGGCGGGCAGGTCGCGCAGGCGGTTGCAGTCACCGAAGACGCAGTCCGGGTCCACGAGAGCGGCGGCGGAGAAGCTGGCGATGACCTTGGTGGGATCAGTGCCGTCCACCACGTCGATCTTGTCCACGCTCGCCGGCACCTTGGTGGCGTTGGTGAGCTGCAGGTCGTAGGCCACGTGGTACTTGCCGTCGGTGCCCTTGAACGGCAGCGGCGGGTTGCCGATGGGAATCATCGTCAGCGCGGTGAACGCGTCCGGGACGGTCACCCCGGCGACGGACCCGGCGGCCGGTGATGCCGTGGTGGTGGCGGCCGCTTCGGCGGCGGCGGGTTCGGTGGCGGCGTCCGACGAGCACCCGGCCGCGACCAGTGCGACTGCGGTGAGGGCGGAGCCGAGAAGGGTGGGTACGCGGCGAGGTATCACGGTGGAGCTCCGTTTCTTCAGTTGTGAAGAAAAAACTTACCGCCGGGGATCGGGAAATTGAACGCGCGCGTCGGGCTGCCACAATGGCCCCCGTGAGCATCGCCGAACCCACCCGCCGGACCCGTGGCGACCTGTGCCCGGGCGTCCTGCGGCCGTGGCCGGCCTCCGACGGCGCCCTGGTCCGACTGCGCGTGCCGGGTGGCCGCGTGTCACCGGCGGCCCTGTCCGCCCTGCACGGGGTCGCCGTGAGATATGGCGACGACGACAACGTGCACGTGACCACGCGTGCGAACCTGCAGCTTCGGGCCCTGCCGATCGGTCCGGACGGGCAGCTGCCCGGCGAGGTGGTGGCGGCGATCGCGGAGACGGGCCTGCTCCCCGCGCCCGGGCACGAGCTGGTGCGCAACGTCCTCGTCTCGCCGATGACAGGCCTGGGCGAGTCGTTCGGCGGGCAGGCCCGAGGCCGCGCGGACCTGCGGCCGGTGACCGAGGCGCTGGACGCCGGACTGCTGGCCGACCCTGCGCTCGGCGGCCTGCCGGGCCGATTCCTGTTCGTCCTGGACGACGGCCACGGGGACCTGCTCGACCGCTCCTGCGACCTGGGCCTGGTCGCCCTGGATGCCGACACCGCGCAGCTGCGGGTGGGCGACCGCTGGTCCGAGGTGGTGCCGCTGGTCGACGCCGCCGACCGGCTGGTCGAGCTGGCCCGCGCCTTCGTCCGAGCCCGCGGCACCGGCCCGGACGCGCCGTGGCACGTGCGGGAACTGCCCGCCCCCCTCGTCGCGGCCCGCACTGCGGACGGCCGGCTGCCGAGCCCGGCCCCGGCGCTGCCGTACGGGCCGGTCGCGGGGTCGGCGGGGCGGATCGAGCACGTCGAGGCGCCGGGCGGGATCCTCGACCGCCACCTCATCGCCCGGCTCACCGGCGGCGACGTCGCCGAGCTCATCGTGACCCCGTGGCGCGGGGTGCTGGCCGTCCGCGAGTAGGCTGCGGGCTGTCCCACGGCGAGGAACCCGGTGCAAGTCCGGGGCGGTTCCGCCACTGTGAGGCCCGTCGAGCAGGTGGGCCGAGCCAGATACTCACCGGGGATCAGCGCGCTCCCACCGCGTCGCTGCGACTTCTCACACCGGGGCGAGAACCCCGAGGAGGACCCCATGAGTGCTGCCCTGAGGCCGCCGCGTCGCTACGACTACGTCGACGACGGGCCCGCCATCTACGTCGACTCCTTCGCGACCATCCGCGGCGAGACCGACCTGTCCCGCGTTCCGGCCGACGCCGAGCGACTCGCCGTGCGGATGGTGCACGGCACCGGCCAGACCGACCTGACCCGTGACCTACAGGTGCACCCCGGGCTCGTGTCCGCAGCCCGGGGCGCCCTGGACGTCGGCGCGCCGATCTTGTGCGACGCCCACATGGTCGCCTCGGGGATCACCCGGGCCCGGCTCCCCCGCGACAACGACGTGGTGTGCACCCTGTCCGATCCCGGCGTTCGCGACCTGGCCGCGCGAATGGGCACGACCCGATCCGCTGCGGCGCTGGCGTTGTGGGGCGACCGCCTCGACGGCGCGGTGGTGGCGATCGGCAATGCCCCCACCGCCCTGTTCCACCTGCTGGAAATGATCCTCGACGGTGCTCCCCGACCCGCCGCGATCGTCGGCTGTCCGGTCGGCTTCATCGGCGCCGCGGAGTCCAAGGCCGCGCTCGCCGTGTTCGCGGACGATCACGGCATCGACATCCCCTTCGTCACCGTCCACGGCCGGCGCGGCGGGTCCGCGATGACCGCCTCGGCCCTCAACGCCCTGGCCCAGGAGGCGGAGTGACCGGCCGGCTGTACGGCGTCGGCGTGGGACCGGGCGATCCCGAGTTGCTCACCCTCAAGGCAGCCCGTCTCGTCGGCGCCGCCGACGTCGTGGCTTTTCACGCCGGCCGCGGCAAGGAGTCCAACGCCCGACGGATCGCCGCCGATCTCATCCCTTCTGGCGCGATCCAGGAGCGACTGGAATACCCCGTGACCACGGGTGTCACCGACCACCCGGGCGGGTACGCGGGCGCGATCGCGGACTTCTACGAGCGCAGCGCGCAGCGACTGGCCGAGCACCTGTCCGCCGGCCGGGACGTGGTCCTACTCTCGGAGGGAGACCCGCTGTTCTACGGCTCCTTCATGTACATGCACGACAAGCTCGCCCCTCGATTCGAGACCGAAATCGTGCCGGGCATCCCGGCCTTCGCCGCCGCCACCGCCGCAGCCGCCACTCCCCTGGTCCGGCAGACCGACGTCCTTACCGTCCTGCCCGGCACCCTGCCCGAGCCCGAGCTCGCCCGACGACTTGCAGACACCGACGGCGCGATCATCATGAAGCTCGGCCGCAACTTCCCCGCCGTCCGGCGGGCCCTCGAGGCGGCCGGTCGGCTCGACGGCGCGGTCTATGTGGAGCGGGCGTCAACCGACGCGGAGGCACATCACCCGGTCAGCGAGGTCGACCCGGACTCCGTGCCGTACTTCTCGCTCATCGTCGTCCCCGGCGACTCTCAGCACTCCGACCCCACCGGCCGCCGGACCGCGCAGCTCTCTGCACCCGAGGAGCCCTCCCCGGGGCGTACCGCCGGCTCGGTTGAGGAGCAGTCCCCAGCATCGCGCGGCGTCGTGCACGTCGTCGGTCTGGGCCCGGGCCCGACAGAGTGGCTGACCCCGGAGGCTTCGCAGATCCTGTCCGAGGTCGACCACGTGGTGGGGTACGCCCCGTACGTCGACCGAGTCCCGCAGCGGGCGGGCTTGCGCCGACACTGCTCCGGCAACACCGTCGAGGTCGACCGGGCGGCACTCGCCCTGGAGTTGGCCGGCACGGGCGAGCAAGTGGCCGTGGTCTCCGGCGGCGACGCGGGCGTGTTCGGCATGGCCTCGGCGGTCTTCGAGGCCGCGGAGGATCCGCGTTTCACCGGCATCGACATCCGCGTCGCTCCCGGGGTCTCCGCTGTACAGGCGGTGGCCGCGCGGGCGGGCGCTCCCATCGGTGCGGACTTTGCCGTGGTGAGCCTGTCGGACCGGCTCAAGCCGTGGGACGTGATCGACCAGCGGCTGGACGCGATCGCCGCCGCGGATCTGGTCCTGGCGGTCTACAACCCCGCCTCCCGCTCGCGCACCCACCAGGTCTCCGACGCCCGCGAGATCCTGCTCCGGCGCCGCTCCCCGACCACGCCCGTCGTGGTGGGCCGTGACGTGGGCCGAGCCGAGGAATCGTTGACCGTCACCACCCTCGGCGAACTCGACTGTGGGTCGATCGACATGAAGTGTCTGCTCATCGTGGGCGCCTCCGGGACGCGGATCACGGACTCCGGGCGGGTGTGGAGCCCCCGATTCGTGCGGGTATGAGCACCGGTCCCGGCCCGGGCGACGATCGCGCGGACAATGTCGAAGCATTGTGGCGCGTTCTGGCAACGCGCGCCGGGACCATCGGCACTTCCACCACACCCCTTTCGCGCCAGACCGTCGAGCGGCTCCCCGCGTCTTCGCCGTGGCGCCGAGCGTCGGGCTGAGCCAACCATGGCACGTCACGAGCTTCGTCGATCCCGACCACTTCTCCGGGAGCGTTCCGCTGCCGGAGGACGCCCGTCCCCTGGCATACCACTGTTTGGGCACCCCGCTCTGGAGCTCGAGGAGCCGCTGCTGCAGACCGTCGACTGGGTCTAGTGGCCGGCGGGAATTAACGGCCCGGCGGAGACTCACGACCAGCATTGCTGTTGAGATGCACCCGGCATATGGGGCAGCCATCAGCCCTCTACGGATGGAAGTACGAGGCTCCGTTGAGGTCGAGTACGGCGCCCGAGGACCAGACCGCCTCGGGGGAGGCAAGGTAGAGCACGGCGTGTGCGACCTCCTCCGGGGTGGCAACGCGACCGAAAGGGCTCTGTGCGCGCAGCCCATCGCCGTCCGGGCCAGCCAGTGTTGTCGCCTGGCGTTCGGTAGCTACGACGCCCGGCGCCACCGACGAGACCGAGATTCCGTACGGGGCAAGCGTCGCGGCGATTGACTGCCCGAACGCGTGGAGTGCGGCTTTACTGGCCGCATCGGCCGGGTGCTCGGGCTCGCCCTTGAACGCGCCGCGCGACCCGATGTTCACCACGGCGCCAGAACCGCCGCCTTCCCGGAGCTGCTGCGCGAACGCCCAGGTGACGTGGGCGGCTCCCAGGAGATTGACCGACAACATCTGCTCCCAACGATCCGTCCAGTCCTCGAACGTTGCGTCTACGATCGGATGAGCGTTGAACGGGCTCGGAGCGATACCTGCGTTGTTGATCAGCACGTCCACCCCTCCCAGCTCGCTCAGGACCTTCTGCACGAGGGCTCGGCACTGGTGCGGGTCACTCATGTCGGCGTTCACCATGACGTGCCCCTCGCCATCAAGGGACTCGAGCGTACGTCGGGCTTCCTCGGGGCGCGATGCGTAGTGAACAGCCACGATATCCCCGAGCCGGGCAAACGCCTGTGCCACGGC
The DNA here is from genome assembly GCF_900537145.1 of Dietzia sp. Alg238-R159. Classification (NCBI taxonomy): domain Bacteria; kingdom Bacillati; phylum Actinomycetota; class Actinomycetes; order Mycobacteriales; family Dietziaceae; genus Dietzia; species Dietzia sp. Alg238-R159. The sequence continues at coordinate 247,209 of NZ_UNRI01000004.1, forward strand.
ACGGCCAATACCCTGGGTGGCGCCGGTGACCAGCACCCGCCGTCCGGACGCGGGCACGGTCATGTCCGCTGCCCACAGTAGGTGCGCTGCGACTCGATTGCAGGCCCTGCGCCGCCGGAGATCAACCGGTGCTGCTGGACGCAGGAGCTCAAGCGGACGCAGGCGGTAGGGCCAAGGGCCCCGATGAGCCGTTCATCATTGTCGCGAGGCGTCATGCCTGTTGAGATTACGCGTGCGCCCTCGAGACGGGCGGCTGTATTTGCGTCCCGCGCCACGGGCAGCCCATCAGGCCTTATCCACTTCGTAAGACGGGCATGCGGTGAGGATCTCCGGACCAGGTTCGGCGACCAATCCCGTCGCCTCACTATTACGGGCATGCGCGACAGCGGCCGACTTGAACCCAAGTAGCCAGAGCCCGCAAGAACCATCGCTGCAGGGATTTCTTCTCTACTTCATCAAGGTCGCCGAACTTGGAGCCCGCCAAGCCTCACCGTAGCCACTGTCACCTGCGATGTGGCGCTGGAGTATGTCGCCGGACCCGATCCATCTCAGGTGATTGGAACAATGGCCGAGAACGTAGATTCTGTAAAGCTACGGAGGTCGGCTTCCTAAGAACGCAACAGATGTGGCTTCTAGCGGACCAGCCAGGTCTCGCCCTCACACATCCGAATGGTGACCTTCTCCCCGCTGTTGTTGCGGCCGGTCACCTTCACCAGTCCGGATGGTGTGACGACTTGCTTGCTTGCCTTCACCCATGACTGCTGTTGCTCGTCAAAGACTTCCGAATGATCTCCTAGACCGTTCACGGTCCATCGTCGCTCCGTCAATTGTCTCCCCTTATCTGGTGTTGGCCTCGTCCGGTGGGGGCCGAGATGGTGTCGCTCGAAGACCGTGAGATTCCCTCATGTTAACTCGGGAGACAATTGTGTATATGCCGAGAGATCAGCGAGGGTGGGGGCATAAATAGGTGGTGGACTAGTTTATGACTGCATTGTGGTTCCTTGCGCCTCTCGCGCACAGGGGAGTTCGAGTGTGAATTGTGCTCCGTGGCCTAGGCCGCGGCTGCTTACTCGGATTCGCCCTCCGTGTGCTTCGACCAGTGCTCGGGTGATCGCCAGGCCGATTCCGGAGCCGCCTGCGTTTCGGGCTCGGGCGGGATCGGCTCGGTAGAAGCGGTCGAAGAGATGATCTAGGTGCTGGGCGGCGATCCCTTCCCCGGTGTCGGAGACGGCGATCGCGGTTGTGTTCGTTCTCGAAGGAGCAGCCCTGAGGGTGACGGTCCCTCCGGTCGGTGTGTGTCGTAGGGCGTTGTCGAGGAGGTTTCCCAATACCTGTCCGATTCGTTCGGCGTCCACGGTGACGTCGGTCGGCTCGATGTCGCCTATGTGCAGCTGGACGCCTTTGTCCGCGTAGCGTTCGCGTGCTGCGTTAACTGCCGTTGCCACCAGGTCTTTGGTGGTGGTTCGAACTGGTTGCAGTTGTGTGAGGTGTTCTTCTGCATCGGAGACGTCGACGATGTCCGAGGCGAGCCGTTCGAGCCGCCGGGTGGCCGCCCACAGCACCTGCCTTGTGGAGTCGTCGAAGGCACGGACTCCGTCGTCCACGGCCTCGAGGTAGGAGTCGATGGTGGCCAGCGGGGTGCGCAGCTCGTGACCCAGATCCGCGAGCATCCTTCGCCTGGTGGCATCTGTCGCATCGAGACGCCTGGCCAGTTCGTTCACGCTGGTGGCCAGATCGTCGAACTCCCGGCCAAGTTTCGGGCTCGCCACCCGGGTCTCGTATTGCCCTCGCGCTATGTCTGCCGTCGAGGTGGTGACCATGGTGACCGAGCGCTGGACTCGGCGGGTGAGGTACCAGCTGGTGAGCAAGGCCACCAGGACCGCGATGGCTACCGCCAGCCCCCAGGCCAGGACTATGGCGACCGTGAAGGCTTCTTCGACGTGGGCTGCTTCGTTCGAATCGTGGTCGATTCCGGCTTGACCGAGGTGGTCGTGGAAAATGCCCGGGGCCAGGGCGGAGGCGACGAGCCACGCGCTGACCGCGCACCCGACGACCACGCTGGACATGGCCAGGAGCAGGCGGGTACCGAAGCTGAATCCAGCGATGCGTCGGCTGGTGTGGGGCCGAGTTGTGGCCGCGTCCGGCGATGGTATGTCGTTCACTGGCCCGTTCCCATGCGGTAGCCAACTCCTCTGACCGTGCGCACGAAACGGCCTCGGGAGGCATCGTCGCCCAGCTTGCGACGAAGGTGACCGATGTGGACGTCCACCAGGTGGTCATCACCCACCCAGTTCGGGCCCCACACGGCGGCCATGAGCTGCGCTCGGCTGAAGACGACCCCAGGGTCGCGGGTGAGCGCGGCGAGGATATCGAACTCGGTGCGGGTCAGCGCGACATCGGCGCCGCCGACGGTGACTTCTCGGCCCGCGGTGTCGATCGTCAGGTCGCCGACGGTTTGTACCTGTTCCGGCGACCTTCCGTGGTGGGTCTCGGTGGCGCCGGTTCGCGGTCTGCGCATCATCGCCTGGATCCTGGCCAAGAGCTCGCGTGGGCTGAACGGTTTGGTCATGTAGTCATCCGCGCCGACGGACAGGCCGATCAGCGTGTCGATCTCCTCGGTCCGGGCCGTGAGCATGACGATGTAGGCGTCGGAGTGCGTTCTGACCTGCCGGCATACCTCGATCCCGTCCAGCCCGGGCAGCCCCAGGTCGAGAACGATGACATCGGGATCGATTCGGCGAGCCAGAGCCACCGCCTCTTGTCCGTCCCCGGTGATCGTGACATCGAACCCGTCGCGCTGGAGATAGGAGCCGACCAGGTCGGCGAGGGGCTCCTCGTCATCGACCACCAGCGCCCGCGGACCGGCGGGCTGCTGGGGATTCGAACGGCGAGCGCCAAAAACGGAAGGGGGCATGCCGGCCATCTTCGCCGCAACTCCTGGAAGTCCTTCACCCGAGTGGGCGCCTTGACCGAATCTTCACACGATCTCCATCGGGAGCGCTCGGGTGGCCGGTCACCATAGGTGGTCGAGTCGGACACGGGAGGTACCTCATGCGCGGATGGGTCGCATTGTCGGTCGGCGCCGTGGTCGTCACCGCACTGTGGGCGTCGACCCTGCTCCTGGTCACTGCGCTGTTCGGGCCGTCGCCCTCGGCGGACGACCGGTGAAGGAGTTGTCGCGGCGGGCATTTCTCATCGGTTCGGTCCTGGCCGGCGCGGGTGCGGTGACCGCCTGCAGCGAGCCGGCGCCCTCGGGGGTGCCGGTGTCGGCGTCGGATCCGGCGATCCGGGACCTGGAGGCCGAGCGCCAGCGACCAGGCCAGCAGGTGGTGAACGCTCGGCTGTCCCCGCGCCCGGTGGAGGTCGATCTCGGTGGTCTCGTGGTGTCGACCTGGGCATTTGCTGACACTGTTCCGGGTCCGGTCCTGCGGGCCCGGGCAGGAGATCTGCTGCAAGTCGAGGTGGATAACCAGCTCGACCAGGAGACGAGCGTGCACTGGCACGGCATCGCCCTGCGCAACGATATGGACGGAGTGCCCGGTCTGACCCAGGACCCGATCCATCCGGGCGCCCGGTTCACCTACGACTTCACAGTCCCCCACGCCGGGACTCATTGGTACCACTCACACTCCGGGCTGCAGCTCGACCGGGGCCTGTACGGTCCGCTGATCATCGACGATCCCGCCGACCCCGGGGACTATGACCACGAATGGATCGTCGTCCTCGACGACTGGATCGACGGCATCGACGGCACGCCCGAGGACGCCGCCGGGCGAGTGGGCATGGATGCCCCCGGCGCTCGGGGCCGGCCGATGGCCGGAATGGGGCATGGCCAGATGGGGGGCGCACGGTCCAGCAACCCGATGATGACCTCCCGGTTGCTCGGTGTCGCCGGGGACGTCCACTATCCGCACTACTTGGTCAACGGCCGAGTCCCGGCCGATCCGGTCTCGTGGACTGCCAGCCCGGGCCAACGCGCGAAGATCCGGATCATCAACGCCGGGGCGGACACGTTCTTCCGCGTCGCCCTCGGCGGACACACGATGACCGTCACCGACACCGACGGCTTTCCCACCGCTCCCCAGGAGACGGAGGCGATCCTGCTCGGGATGGGCGAGAGGGTCGACGCCGTGGTCACGCTGACAGACGGGGTGTTTCCCCTCTTCGCCGAGGCAGAAGGCAAGAACGGGTACGGGTACGCCCTCGTGCGCACCGGGGCCGGCGAGCTACCCGCCGACCCGCGCCCCGGCGAACTCGACGGACCGGTGCTGCTGGCCGCGGATCTGACCCCAGCGCCGGACTCTCGACTGCCCGGCCGAGGGCACGACCGCTACCTCAGCGTCGACATGGGCGGCAGCATGATGCCGTATCGCTGGACACTCAACGGGCAAACCCACCCCGACACCACGCCGTTGGAGGTCTCCCGCGGCGACCGGGTCCGGATGCGGCTGCGCAACATGTCCGACATGGCCCACCCGATGCACCTTCACGGTCACACCTTCGCCCTCGCCGACAGCGGGCTGCGCAAAGACACCGTCACGATCCGCCCCATGCGGACTATCGAGATCGAGTTCGACGCGAACAACCCCGGCCAATGGGCCTTCCACTGCCACAACGCCTACCACCAGGAAGCCGGAATGATGACCACCCTGTCCTACCTCGCCTGACCACTCCCGGCCCGACCTATACCCATCGAGAAAGGCACTCCCACGATGATCCGCAAGCCCAAGCTAGTCACCGCAGTTGCGGCAGCCGCGCTGCTCGCCCTCTCCGCGTGCACCAACGACAGCGACGACACCACCGCCGAAGCCACGACCTCTGTCATCTCGTCGGCCGTCGAATCGACGACGACCGCCACATCCAGTGCGGCCGCGGAACACTCTGAGGCGGACGTGATGTTCGCGCAGATGATGATGCCGCACCATCAACAGGCGATCGAGATGAGCGACATCATTCTGGCCAAGGACGGCATCCCCGAGGACGTCACCACGCTGGCCGAGGACATCAAGAACGCTCAAGGCCCAGAGATCCAGCAGCTGACCGAGTGGCTCGAGCAGTGGGGTGAACCCACCGAACCGCAGGGCGGTCACGGCGGCCACAACATGGCTGAGATGGACGGCATGCTCAGCGCCGACGAACTGCAGCAACTGTCCGACGCCGAAGGCACCGACGCCGCACGACTGTTCCTGGAGCAGATGATCGCCCACCACGAAGGCGCGATCACCATGGCCGAAGACGAGGTCGAAAACGGCAGTTTCCAGCCTGCCGTCGACCTGGCCCAGACCATCATCGACACCCAGCAACAGGAAATCGACACCATGCGCGACCTGCTCAACTCGCTCTAACCACCCGATCGTTGCGGGCCGCGGCAGCGGCCCACAACCCCGGTTTCGCATCCGTGAACTTTGTGCGGCCGACACAGACGACGAACATGGATCGATACCCTATGGGGGTATCGTCTCTTGGCCGAGAGCATTCGCAACTGGGCCTGCGGGAAGGAATGTCCATGACCTCTAGAACGCACCATGCGCTACCGCTAACGGCTGTCAGGGAGTCGTGTTCGTGCTGCTCCACTCCCTCGAAACTTCTGGATATCGAAGCTGCCGGACGGCTGCTGCCCGAAGATCACGCCAACCGCGCGGCACTGGACAAGACGGAAGTGAACGAATGAGTCAGCCACACGATCATCATGACCACGCCCACCGGCACGGACCCGGTGGCGACTCGGCCGGGCGCCTCGACGATAGGGGCGCGGCGGTAGCCGAGCATCATCACCCGGACGCGCCCCATGACACCACCGGCCACGACCAGGCGGGGCAGCATCACGCCGGACATGAAGACCACGGCGGTCATGCCGGGCACGCAGACCACGTCGGACAGTTCCGACGTCTTTTCTGGATCATGCTCGTCCTGGCGGTACCGGTGGTCGGCTTCAACGACATGTTCGCCCACCTCCTTGGCTACCACCTCATCGACGCCGGATGGGTGTGGTGGGTCTCCCCCATCCTGGGCACAGTGATCTACCTCTGGGGCGGCCGGCCGTTCCTGACCGGCGCTCTCTCCGAGGTCCGCGCTCGTCAACCCGGCATGATGCTGCTCATCGGCTTGGCGATCACGGTGGCGTTCATCGCCTCCTGGGGCGCTACCTTGCGCATCCTGGATCCTGAGCTGAACTTCTGGTGGGAACTGGCCCTGCTGGTAGTCATCATGCTGCTGGGCCACTGGATCGAGATGCGCTCCCTGGCGCAAACCACCTCTGCACTCGACTCCCTGGCGGCACTGCTACCCGATGAGGCCGAGAAGCTCGACGGCGACGACGTGGTCACAGTCGCACCAGCCGACCTGGCGGTCGGTGACGTCGTGATCGTCCGCCCCGGCGCTTCTGTGCCCGCCGACGGCAAGATTATCGACGGCTCGGCCAGCATGGACGAATCCATGGTCACCGGCGAGTCCAAGGCGGTCCGCCGTGAGATCGGCGAGCAAGTGGTCGCCGGCACGGTGGCCACCGACTCCGGCTTGCGCGTCGAAGTCTCCGCAATCGGTGACGACACAGCTCTGGCCGGAATTCAGAAGCTGGTGGCCGACGCGCAGGCATCCTCCTCGCGTGCCCAGCGCATCGCCGACACCGCGGCCGGCTGGTTGTTCTGGTTCGCCCTCGCATCGGCGGCGATCACCGCGGTCATTTGGAGTGTCCTGGGGTTGCCGGATGCGGCGGTGGTTCGCACGATCACCGTGCTGGTGATCGCCTGCCCGCACGCCCTGGGATTGGCGATCCCGCTGGTGGTCTCGATCGCCACCGAACGCGCCGCCCGCGGCGGCGTACTGATCAAGGACCGCCTCGCGCTCGAATCGATGCGCACCGTCGACGCCGTCCTGTTCGACAAGACCGGCACCCTGACCAAGGGCGAACCCACCGTCACCGGAATCGAACCGATCGAGGGACACACCCAAGACGAGGTACTCGCCCTCGCCGCGGCGGCCGAGAGCGACAGCGAGCACCCGCTCGCCAGAGCAGTGGTCGGGGCCGCAAGGGCCCGCGAACTGACCGTGGCGAAGGCGACCGACTTCTCCTCCTCGCCAGCTGTGGGCGTGAAGGCCACGGTGGAGGGCACCGTGGTCGAGGTCGGCGGCCCCTATCTCCTCGACCAGCACGATCGCGACGAACTCCCCGTCGCCGATCAGTGGCGTACCGAGGGCGCGATCATCCTGCACGTCCTCGCCGATAGCCGGGTGATCGGCGCGCTGCGGTTGGCCGATGAGATCCGGCCCGAGTCCCGTGACGCCGTCGACGCGCTCCATGCTGCCGGTGCGCAGGTCGTCATGATCACCGGCGATGCTCAGGCCGTCGCTGACACCGTCGCCGCCGAGCTCGGCATCGACCGGGTCTTCGCCGGGGTCCGGCCCGAAGACAAGGCCGCCAAGGTCGCCCAACTCCAGCACGAGGGCCGCAAGGTCGCCATGGTCGGCGACGGGGTCAACGACGCGCCCGCACTGGCCCAAGCCGATGTGGGCATCGCCATCGGCGCCGGGACCGACGTGGCGATCGGCTCCGCCGGCGTCATCCTGGCCTCATCGGATCCCCGCTCTGTGCTCTCGGTCATCGAACTCTCCCGGGCGAGCTACCGCAAGATGAAGCAGAACCTGTGGTGGGCCGCCGGCTACAACCTCGCCGCCGTGCCCCTGGCCGCAGGTGTCCTGGCCCCGGTCGGATTCGTGCTGCCCATGAGCGTCGGCGCCATCCTCATGTCGCTATCGACAGTCGTTGTCGCTCTCAACGCCCAGCTGCTACGCCGCCTCGACCTGAGTCCAGAATCCGTCACAAGAGCGATGGAGCGATGATAAACACGATGACCATCAGACACCACTCGCGGCGACGAGTCGCGTCCGCGTTCCTTGCTGCCGCCGCGTTAACTTTCGCCGGCTGCTCGACCGGGCCGTCCGAGAACGCTTCGACAGAACCACCCAACCCGTCGTTGGAGTCCTACGGCCTCGCCGGTCTCGACGCGCCCCAGATCATCAACAAACTCGACACCATGCCGGTGGCCGATAGGCCGGATGATCTGATCGCCTCGGTGCAGCCGACCGAACTGGTCTTGACCAGTAGCGATGAGGGCCTGGCAACGATGCCTATGCCAGATGACCAGTTCTATCTGTCAGTGGCGCCCTACAACACCAGCACCCACCCCTGCCAGTTCCACAGCCTGACCACCTGCCGCGGCGAGATGGCCACCGAAGAGGTGCACGTCACCGTCACCGATACCGCCACCGGAGACATCCTCATCGACGAACCACGCACCACCTACGACAACGGCTTCCTCGGATTCTGGCTACCGCGAGACATCACTGCCACGCTCACCATCGACTACGACGACAAGTCGGCCACTGTTCCGATCGCCACCGGAGACCAGGACCTCACCTGCCTGACCACCATGAGACTCACCTGACAACCCCCCTCCCCGCATCAACAACCCCCCGCCGGGTCGCGGCCCCCGGCCGGCAGGGAAGGCGGTGCGTCCCGCATGGACCACAGCACCGCCAGTCAGAGGTAGCGGCAGATCGTCTCGGCTTGGCAGGTCGCAGGGTCCACTGTGCGGCTGGCGGACTGGAGCTGGGCGACTGCCTGACGCAGCTGCAAGAGATCGGCTATCTGCTGGTCGATCTCGTCCAGTCGAGTCACCAGGAGCGTGTCGACGTGAGCGCAAGGTGCCTGTCCGTCATCGCGAATCCGGAGGATCTCACCGATGCGGGCAAGCGATAGCCCCGCGCTCTGGCCCCGCCGGATGAAATCGAGCCGGGAGATCACGTGCTCAGGGTAGTCACGGTAACCGTTGAGGGTTCGTTGTGGAGGCGGGAGAAGGCCCACGGATTCGTAGTAGCGAAGGGTTTTCGGAGTGGTGCCCGCCGCGGCAGCCAGTTCGCCGATCCTCATTGAAATTACCGCTCCTTCAAGACCGCCTGGGTTGACCTTCCAGTGCACTGGAAGGTCCATCCTAATGAGCGAAGAAAGAGAGGGGCCATCTGATGGAACCGGGTTTCGAATTCGATTTGGCGGTGGTGGGCTCCGGCGGGGCAGCCATGGCGGCCGCTATCACCGCTCGACAGGCCGGCAGGACGGTGCTGGTGATCGAGCGCGGCACCATGGGCGGCACCTGCGTGAACATCGGGTGCGTCCCGTCCAAGACGCTGCTGGCCGCTGCCGGCACCCGCCAGGCCGCACTGACCAATCCCTTCCCCGGGGTCCCCACCCTTGCCCGGGGCGTTGATCTGGGAGCGCTGGTCAAGCAGAAGGACCAGCTGGTCACTCGACTGCGAGAGACCAAGTACGCCGACGTCGCGAACGCCCATGGCTTCGAAATCCGCCGTGGGGAGGCTTCCTTCCTCGATCCCGACACTCTGGTGATCGATGGGGATCCGGTGGCGGCCGGTTCGGTGGTACTGGCCACCGGAGCAGAACCGGCACTACCGAAGGAGGTAACCGGGCTGGACGAGGTGGAGCATCTGACCTCGACCACCGCCATGGAATTAACTGAACTGCCCGACTCCATGATCGTCATCGGCGGTGGCTACGTCGGTATCGAACAGGCCCAACTCTTCGCCCATCTGGGCACCCGGGTGACCATCATCGGCAGGATCACCCCTGCTGCCGAGCCGGAACTGGTCGCCATCCTTCGCCAGGCCCTGGCCCAGGACGGGATCACGGTGATCGAGGAGCACGCCACCTCTGTCGACCGGCAGCACGCACAGGTCACAGTCCGCACCGCTTCGGGCCGCAGCCACTGCGCAGAGCGTCTACTGGTGGCCACCGGGCGTCGCCCGTCCACAGACCGCCTCAACCTGCCAGCCGCAGGAATCACCACCGACCCGGACGGATTCATCCTCGTCGACGAGCATCAGCGCACCACCAACCGGCGCGTCTTCGCCGCCGGTGACGCCACCTCGGCACCCCAGTTCGTCTACGTCGCTGCTGCCACCGGAAAAGCCGCCGCCGCCAACGCCCTTCGCACCGATCCGCAGGGCCCAGGCGAGGTCGTCGACTACACCGGACTGCCAGCGGTAATCTTCTCCCGCCCCCACCTGGCCACCGCCGGGCTCACCGAGGCCGCAGCCCGGGCCGCCGGGCACCGCTGCCAAACCCGGGTGATGAGCTTCGAAGACCTGCCGCGCGCCTTAGTCGACCAGGACACCCGCGGGGCGATCAAAATGGTCGCCGAAACAGAAACCGGAAGAATCCTCGGACTCAGCGCCATCGGAGACCACGCCGGAGAAATCATGCTCGCGGCGACCTACGCCATCACAGCCCGGATGACCACCCGCCAGATTGCCGACACCTGGGCCCCCTATTTGACCGTCTCCGAAGCTCTGCGCCTGGTCGCAGGCACCTTCCACACCGAACTGCCCACCTCCTGCTGCGTCTGACCACCGCCTCGCGTGGCGGGATTAATCGCTCAGTCGCGGCATTTTGTGATCGCCTCAGAAAGCTACATCACTCCCACATCCGTAAAACGATCGAGTTTGCGACGCTTCCGAAGCCAACTTGTTTCGCCAGGCCACCAGTGTCCGAAAACCCGTGTCGACTTCTATCGGCACCTCGACGCCGGGTCGGCCACTGGCGGAATCGGCGCCTGAGGCTTGCCCGGGAATGTAATGGGCCTGATTTCTCCATTTGGTGCATACTGTCACTCAGTTTTGACGGCATCACTATAGGGGGACGCAATGGCACAGCATTTTCAGATGCGGTACATCGACGATATCGACGGCTCTGACCTGGGCAACGAGGCGAACACTCTCTTCTTCGCCTTCGATGGAAAAGAATATTCGATCGACCTCAGCGACGAGAACGCTGACACATTCCACCAGGTCATGGCGCCGTACATCGAGGCCGGCCAGCGGGTGACCGGAAAGTCCAAGACTCCGCGCAAGGCCACGACCAAGACCGCATCCGAGGACACCAAGGCGATTCGCGAATGGGCTCGCGACAATGGCCATGATGTCTCTGACCGCGGCCGCATTCCCGCCACGGTGATGGAAGCGTACGCAGCCGCCAAGTAGGAAAGCAGCCCGGCGCCGGCCAAGGTAATCGACATCGGCCTGATCGTTCTCGAACTCGAAGTGGACGCAGAAAAGTTGCGCACTGCACTGGGCCAACAGGTCCGTATTCGATTGGTGGCGCTACCGCCCCAACTCACCCTCCCGAGTGACGAGTGGACGACCGGCTACAAGAAATTCGTCAGCACCCTGCATCAACCCCGCCCGGAACTCCTCAGCGTTAACACTGCGCTGACCTTGGCCGGCACGCTGCTGAATCCCCTTCTCTCCCCCGACAACCCGTTCACCGCCGGCCTCTGGTCCCCCGAGACCCAACAGTGGTCCCCGACACCCCAACCCGCGGGCCCTCAATAAGAATCCGGCGACTCATAGAGAAGCGAAGGCCCCCGCGCACGTCGGGGACCTTCGCTTGCGACATTTTGCGTCAGCGGCAGGAGCCTGGGGCGCCCCTCAGCGAACACCTACGTAGCCATACAAGGGCCCGCCTGTATTCGCCGAGAAGCGTGCGCGATCTAACCTGGCCGCGCCTACCCAACTGCCGGGACGGCCCCGATGAGGTGATCGGCCTCGGTGGGGGCTGCCGCAACTGCAACTCTACAACCCCCATCCGCACCATGGCTACCCCGCGGCGACGTGTTACTATCGCTAGCGTGGAATTGACCCCCCGCCAAACCCAGGGCCAATGTAATATCAACATGATCGTGGTGAACTTGTGAACATTCTACTGCCGGGCAGCACTGCTCGCGAGTTCGCGGCGCGGATGGGCTACCGCTCGCGCATGGGAGCGCCAGTCCGCCGCGCATTTGTGACCATCGCAGAGGGTCAGCCCCAGTCGCCAATGGGCTCACTGATGAGTAGCGCGAGCGCTGGCGGCGGGGGCCGTGGCGGGCGCACCCGGCTCGCGTTGCTACTGAGCCTTCTATGGGTCGCCTCCGCTCCCCCGCATACAGCATCAAGGCCAGCTCGATGGTGGGCAGAAGTCATCGGACTCCCGGACCCTGCAACAAAGGGCGCCAGATCGGTCGCCACTAACCTCCACGAACTCGACAAGCGTGGGTTCATCCGACTAGATCCCGGCCGAAGGGGTTACAACTCGAAAATCACGTTGTTGAACGAAACGCCACCCCACGACGACTACTCACTCCCCTACACAGACGAAGGCGGGAGCGGCTATTTCCGACTATCCGAGAAACTATGGACGCAAGGACTGATCGGGGACCTAGACGGAGCATCACTTGCGATGTTCACACTTCTGACCTATTACTACCGCGCCGGCACTCACGAGACCGACGGGATCTGGTTCAGCCCCAAGTACTTCAAGGACCATCACGGCCTATCGGAGACCACCCGCAATCGGGGCCTGCAAGGACTAGTTGACTCGGGGGCAGCACACATGCAGGAGAAGTTCGTCGACACGGAGATCGACGGCCAGTACCGAACCTTTCCTCGGCGAATCTTCCGGCTGGACCCGCAGTACTATCCACCGACCCCCCAGGCTGCACCCTGACCGCCGCGGTAGGCCGATTCCTCGGTGTCGAGATAGACGATCGCCTAACGCGATGCCTGTTGCCCTCTCCCCGCGTCGGGGATCGGCGCAGTTTGTTTGGGACGTGCTTCGGATAGCACGGTTCTGACGATCGGATAGCGTTCGGACGGCTACCGGATAGCGCCTCGATGGCGGCAAGTGCCACCCGCCACGCTCCCTGTTCCCCCCTGCTCGCCAGGGCCCGGGCGGTGACGACGCGGTCGTCTCTTGATCGCGTCGGGCAGGCCGAACCGGTGCCGCTCCTTCGAACACCGACGCCGCGCAGTGGACCAAGTCCCCCGCCTAGTTGGCGGAGCGCCGCGAGCCTGACTGCCCTCAACGCGCCGCCAGAAGCTAGCAGTTGAGAAGTGGGACTTCACCGCGCCCCAGCTCCCCGGATGGCCATCCAGTAGCCGGGGGACGAGCAGCACGTCATTGAACCCCACGGAAATGGCCAGTGACTCACTCAGAGCGGTGCATCCCAACCTGCCCGACCGGTCGGTGAGGATTAAGAAGCGGGCACTAACCCGGACCCAATGTCGCGCGCGGCCCGTGCGTTCGCCCTGGAACGGCGGGCACCGGTCGAATGCTCGCGAGCCGAGCGAATCCCTGCGGGTCCGCTACCGGATGCTCGTACGCGCGCTGTCCGATCGTCAGAACGGCGCTTTCCGAAAGGCGTTCCTAACACGCAGTTCGCACCCTAAACCCGACCCGTGCCGGTGTAGCACGGTCGTGCAGCGCAGAAGAGGGGCGTTGACGAGGATCATGTGCAACACCCGCGGCTAGCGTGAACGGATGGCCCGCATGAACAGCCGACCACGCACTCCAGACCACCCCAACCCCGTGAATGCGGCCTACTCAGCCCGCGCGCACGAATACATCAACCTCCTCGGCCACATCAGTTCAACCGCACCCGAGGACCGAGACCTGGTTGACCGCTGGGCCCGCAGATGTTCAGGACGAGTAGTCGACATCGGGTGCGGCCCCGGCCACTGGACCGCCTACCTCGCCGAAGCCGGGATCAACGCAATGGGAATCGACCCAGTTGAACAGTTCATAGACCACGCGCAGCGCACCTACCCGACCGTGCAGTTCCACCGAGGGTCCATCGACGACCTGACAAACTTGGCCGCCCCCCCCTGGCCGGGCTCTTCTCGTGGTACTCCCTTATCCACCTAGACCCCAAAGAGGTGCCCACCGCCCTGACAACGATGTACCAATCAATGGAGCCGGGAGGGCAACTTCTCCTCGCATTCTTCGACGGGGACAAGGTCGAAGAGTTCCCCCACGCCGTGGCGCCCGCCTTCACCTGGCCCCTTAGCACCATGATCGAGACCGTTCACCGAGCAGGATTCACGATCACCCACCAGGAGCACAGGCACGATCCCGGACATCGTCCCCACGCAGCACTACTCGCCTACCGGAGGTAGGCGCTCAACGGCTCGGGCAAACTTGATCGCCACACCATCGGCCCCAACCCCCGTCTACTCACACGTCGGAGGCGCGTGCGTCACCGGTGGACAGCCCCATCCCACACTTTCGACCGACACCGCGCTAAACCTGGATCCACCGATGAGATGAACTTCTAGCGCGGTGTGGGAACGCGAGAATGCCCTTCTGAACTGGCAAGATACGACTTGCTTAAGGTCCGTATCGCCAATTCAAGAAGGGCATCCCGCAGATGCAACTATCTCACACTCTGCCCGTAAGCTTCGCGACGTTCGATGAGCCCAACCTCGTGTCGGGCGCCGGCCTCGTGCCGCTGATGAAACTCGCCGACCGGGCGGGCCTGCACCGGCTCGGTGACGAGCATCTGAGCGTGCCCACCGACAAGGGCTCCAACGGTGGAGTGAAACTGGCCTCGCTCGTGGCCGGGATGGCCGCAGGCGCGGATAGCATCGACGACATGGCCCTGCTGCGCCACGGGGCGATGGGCACACTCTTCGACCGCCCGTACGCCCCTTCGACGCTGGGATCGTTCCTGCGGCAGTTCACCTTCGGCCACGTCCGCCAAACCGATGCGATCGCCTCGCGGTTCGTGCGCGCACTGGCCGAACACACCGGACTGCTCGGTCATGAGTCGGACACCGGGACGGTGATGGTCGATATCGACGACACGATCGTGGAGGTCTACGGACACGCCAAGCAGGGCGCCTCGTTCGGCTACTCCGGGGTACGTGGCCTGAACGCGCTGCTGGCCACGGTCTCCACCGAGCAGGCTGCTCCGGTGATCGCCGCTCAACGGCTGCGCAAGGGCTCTGCCGGGTCCCCGCGAGGGGCTGCCCGGCTGGCCACCGACACGCTGGCACTGATCCGCCGCACCCACCTTCACGGCCGTGACGTGCTGGTCCGAGGCGATTCGGCGTTCTACTCCCACAGCATGGTCACCGCCTGCCTGGCCGCCGGAGCCGAGGTCTCGGTCACCGTACGCATGGACCCGGCGGTCAAACGTGCCATCGCCACCATCGACGACGACGCGTGGACCACGATCAACTACACCGACGCGATCTTCGACGAACACACCAACCGTTGGATCTCCCGCGCCGAAGTCGCCGAGGTCGACTTCACCGCATTCACCTCGAAGCCCAAGAACGACCAGGTGCCGGGTCGGCTCGTGGTGCGCCGTATCCCCGACCTGAATCCCAAGGCTGCAAGTGGGCAGGCGAGCCTGTTCGATACCTGGCGGTTCCATGCGTTCTTCACCACTACATCCGTAGAGCAGTACGACACAGTGGCGGCCGACAAGACCCACCGCGCACACGCGATCATCGAGAACGTCCACGCTGACCTGAAAGCCTCCGCGCTGGCGCACCTGCCCTCGGGCGTGTTCAACGCCAACGCCGCCTGGCTGACCTGCGCCGTCATGGCGTTCAACCTCACCCGCGCCGCCGCCACCCTGACCACAAGCTCGAGCCTGGCACGCGCGACGACCGCGACGATCCGCCGCAAACTCATCAACATCCCGGCCCGGATCGCCTCCTCAGCCCGGCGGCTCCGACTCCATCTACCCGAAAGCTGGCCATGGCAAACAGCCTGGCAGGCGCTCTACGACACCGTCTTCTCCCCGCGCCGGCCCAACGTGCCGATCTGACTCCCAACTCCAGCACCTACGACCAGGAACCAAAGTGGAAAGCCGGGCAGACCGGCGGACCTCACACGCCCTCCATACGGTCACGACCCACGACCATGCCAGCGACCGCCCCGGCTACTTCATCGGTGAATTGAGGCTAAAAGAGCCCCGTGTCTCCTACCGATCAAGCTGCTTGAAGTATCGCGCAACGGGCCACGGTTCGAAGCCGAGCGACTCGTACACTCTTCGCGCAGGCGCATGCCCGCTATCGCCACCCGTCTCGACCATCACCATCGCCATGCCCGCCTCGCGAACTCGGGCGAACGCGTGCTCCAGGAGATGACGCCCAACCCCCCGCTGCTGATAGTTGGGAACCACAGCGATGACAAAAACCTCGCCCATGTTGTCGTCAGGGTGCAAGCGAGTGCACACCCATCCGATTGGCCGCCCCTCATCAACCGCGACATCGACATTCTCAGGTTCATTGTCAAGCACTTCCGACAAGTCCTTGAGCTGCCTTACGCGCCATCCGTTCGGGTAGAACGCGCCGTACACGAAGCCCGGCACTTCGTTCCTCACCACCGGAAAGACTGGCTCCCAGGCCCGGAGCGAGAGGTTCAACAACGCAGACCGGTACTCCGGGGCGTAACTGATGATCCGATGCATTCAGTCCTCCGAAGGTCGCTCTGTCGCCGACAGACAACACACTCTCATTTCCTTGGACACGAGAGACCGCCGTCCGACCCCGAGCGCGATCCACTCCTGTGAATCGCATCGCTCTGTGGCGGCGTTCTGTGATTGCTTTCAGGCTGCCGTTCGCATCGGCAATGTCGTGAAAACAGTGAGTGAATTCCTAACGCGCGACGGGCAAGCTCTGCTCCGTCTGGAGTCCGCTCTTCGTATGCGAGGCCACGACTGATTGTTCGTTTGTGGCGGCCCACCGGGAGCTACGATCGATCTGTGGCCTTGTCTATCCGTCGTGTTCAAGCCTCCGATGCACCCTTTCTGGCGGAGATGCTCGTCGCGGCGGCGTACTGGCGACCGGACGGGCCGAGCGGAAGCGTCGCGGAGGTGCTAGCCCATCCCCAGCTGGCGCATTACGTCGCAGGCTGGCCACGGTCAGGCGACCTTGGAGTCATCGCGTCGGAGGGCGCACAGCCCGTGGGTGCCGCCTGGGTGCGATTGTTTCCCGAGAGCGATCCCGGCTACGGCTTTGTGAGCGCCAACATTCCTGAATTGTCAATGGGCGTCATCCGAGAACGGCGAGGGCGAGGGATTGGGTCCCACCTGCTTGATTCCTTACTTGCTGCCGCACATGAGCAGAAGCTGGCAGCGATAAGCCTCAGTGTGGAATCGGACAACTACGCCCGTCGCCTGTACGATCGCGCAGGCTTCCGTCCAGTTGATGTTGCGAGCGGATCCTTAACCATGCTCTTGCGACTCCGAGAACCACGCAGTACTGAGAAATAGTCAGTCTTGACGTCGAATTGTCATGCGCTCGGGCCCCGGAAGAGACGGCTCGAAAACCTACAGTTTTACGAGACTCCAGTTGCTGGACCGATCGCACGTTCGCTTCATGGGCCGATAGCGAGGTTTGACGCCTCATAAAGTCGTCTCACTGCAAAATGTCGCAGGATGATGGCCGATTGGGGTTTGTGAGACATAATCGGGCCATGAGGCTGTTGGGCTACACCCGAGTCAGTACTGCGAGTCAAGACGCCCAGTTGCAGTTGGATGCGCTCATGGATGTCGGAGTGCAGAAGCGAGATGTGTTCTCCGATGTCACCTCGGGCAGCCGGACCGCGATCAAACGCCCGGGCATGAAGCGACTGCTGGAGTACGTCGAGTCCGGCGACACCGTCGTGGTGTGGCGCATCGACCGGCTCGGCCGGTCCCTGATTGACGTGCTCAACACTGTGAACCTGCTTCGCGACCAAGGCGTGAAGATCCGGTCCCTCTCTGACGGTATTGACCCGGAGACCACCACTGGCCGGTTGATGCTGGGCATGCTCGCCACTCTGGCCGAGTACGAGCGCGAGCTCATCACCGAACGAGTCAACGCCGGCATCACTGCCGCGAAACAGAACGGTACCCGTTTCGGCCGTCCACCTGTTGACCCCGCGGTGATCGCGGAGAAGCTCGACATCGTTCGGGACGCCCGCGCTAAGGGCCGCACCGCCGAGGAAGCCGCTCGACTAGTCGGGTGGTCCCGCGCCACGCTCTACCGCCACCAGCAAGCCGAGCGTGAACGCAGTCCTGAAAGTCTGGCCCCGGCATGACAGCGGGACGCCAGGACATCGTTGCGTCGCTGATCGAGGAGTTCCGCATCACGAGGGACTGGGTCACCTTGGCCGCTGCCGTCGAGTTCTTCGACATCTCATCGTTCGTTGCTGTAAGGGCCGATCTGAGGCCCATCCTAGAATGCGTCAACCGCGATCCGACGATGCACCTGATCAGCGCCCACCTCCGCTATCGACGAACGCCGAAGCCCATCCCCGTAGAGGCACTACTCGACGAGATCTTTGCCAAGCCCGCGGCCTCCGACCGCGCTGCAGCGATGATGGAGTACCTCGTCGACATCGACGAAGAGCTCACCCCTGACCCTCATGACGGCTAAACCACTCTCCCTGGGACCACGTCGCCCACGTCGTGGCAGGCCGCCGCACCATCGATCCGCGCCTCTACTCGAAACGTCTGGATTATCGCTGCGACACCCGCCCTCCAGTGCGCATGGCACAATAATTACATGACGTGTTACGAAACTAGGCCCCAAGTGGTAGTTTTGTGCCATGTCTTCGAATGACCGCGTCCGAGCCCTTGTGGAGCTTGCTGCGGAGCAGGACGGGCTAGTGACGAGCAGACAGGCTCGGTCGCAAATCGGTATCACTCCACAAGATCTCAAGCGACTAGCTGATTCCGGAGTGCTGGAAAGACTTCACCACGGGATCTACCGCCTCACTCGCCTTCCTGATGACGAGCATCTCAATGAGCGGCTCGCATGGATGGCGCTCGACCAGAACACGGTGACCTGGGAGCGGCTCGATCAAGCTGTGCCCACGGGAGTGCTGTCCCATCGCACAGCAGCGCGGCTTCTCCACCTGGGCGATCTGAATGCGGACGAAGTGGAGCTTTCCACCACCCGCAGAATCAGACTGTCGATCCCCGGCGTGGTCACCCACCGGGCTGCGCTGGATCGCGACGACTGGCAGGTAGTCGACAGGCTCCCGGTAACAACAGCGTCCCGCACGATCCGCGACCTGGCAGCCGCGGCACTGGACGCCGGACACCTCGCCTCGATCGTCCGTGACGCTCTCACCCGCGACCTGAGCACCGTCGATGACGTCACTGAAGCGCTCTCCCCCTTCGCTTTCAACTACGGCCATCGAGCACTCGACGGCCAAGGCTTTCTCGACGCACTGATTGCCGAGGCAGGAGTTCCTGCCACCACGCTGGCGATGGCAGACATCGTGCGAAAACAGTCAGCTGGCCCAATCAGCCAGTGGGCCAGCATGGCTCAGGGTCTGAATCCGCCCATATCCGAGGCGCTCGCACGCCAGATAACACAGCTCAGCTCAGCCTCGACACGGGCGATGCTTGACGAGATAACTCGTTTCCCTATGCCCCCTATGCCGGACTTCAAGTTCACCGCTGCCGACAACGCCAACCTCTCGGAGGCATTCAAGGCTATGGATGCCTCAGCCGGGGCCAGACGCGCACTCGAGCGCTTCTGGGAAGGTAGCCAGTGAGCCCGACCTCGCGTACGCCAGCAGCCGTCCGGGCATCGGTGACCGATCGATTGAAAACCCAGGCTCGCCAACACGGACAGAACGACCAGATAGCTCGTCGTCGCTTCGTAATGTCGCGTTTTCTGGCCAGGATCTTCGACGCTGATCCCCACGGATGGGTTCTCAAGGGCGGCGTCGGCATGATGGTGCGGCTACCTCACGCCCGCTACAGCCACGACATCGACCTCCTGGTCGCCGACGACTCAGTCGATCCCATCGACGACCTCCGTCGTGTCGCCCGCGACCACCACCTAGATCACTTTCGCTTCGAACTTAGCCGTCCACGACCAATCAGTGGCGACAAAGGCACGACAGTGACCGTGTCCGCCTACCTGGGCGGACGGCAATTCGACACATTCTCGATCGACCTAGTCACCAGCCGACGTCCGCTTGTCGGGGATATCGAACGCCACCCACTGCCCCGGCTCATCGACACCGACGACTTCCCACCTGAGGGACCCGTCCAGCTCTATCCTCTCGCCGATCAGATCGCCGACAAACTGTGCGCTCTCTACGAGACGTTCGGACCGACTCGGCTACCGTCCGGACGCTTCCGTGACCTTGTAGATCTACTTCTCATCAGTGAATATCTGCCGATTGATCTCGCACCTACAGTTGACGCCGTAGAGCGGGAGCGAGATCTTCGAGGCATCTCCGACATGCCAGACACTCTCGTCTCACCTGGACCTGCCTGGACGACACAGTGGACGGCAACCGCGAAAAGTAGCCCCCTCACCCCAGAGCACTACGACCTCGATACCGCGCTCGGCGACGCCGGCCGCTGCTACAACAGAATCCTTCAATCACTCCCCTCCGCTGACACATCGGCCATCTGGGAGCATTACACCTTCCAATGGCGAGACAACTTCAGCCAGCAGTGAACCGCCCGTCCTCCTCGAGGCTGCGGTCCCGTCTTTCCGACGATCTCGACTTGAATGAGACGCTCCTTCGAGGCTTCGTCTCAGCTGCCCGAACGTTAGAGCGCCAGGGTCGACAGCATGTTGGCCACGTAGGCCACCAAGATTCCTGCGAACAGCAGGACCACGCCAGGCCACGGGCCATGCGAGCGACGCGGCGTGGCCGGGAACTGGCTGTCTAGAAACGCCAGGAGCGCACGTCGCTCGATAGCGGCCGCGGGGCCGTGATCGCTGACGAGTTTTTCGACAGTGTCAGGACTGGTGAACTGGGTATACGAATTCAAAAGCGATTGAAAGCCGGATGGGAGCATCGCACTGCGAGGCACCCCAGCTACTGGGGCGTGGAGCCTGCTGAGAGTCTTCTCTCGAGCTGCACCAATCGCGGACCGCTGTTCTTCACGGACACCCTCCGCCTCGACCAACGCGTCTTGGAAGGTCGAGATGTTGCGTCGTGTGCGAATGGCCTCAACCACTAACAGAACACCGCCGCCCACCTGGGCTATCAGGGCAAGGGTATGAAGCACAGCAACGATTGCGACCACCTGCCAGACGATAGCGATCCGCTCCGACACTTTGCCTCGACCCGCGCGGTGGTCTACACCAGCGGAACCTAGTCCGGTCCACTGTTACCCACCCCCTACTAGCGCAGCACTCGTCGGCCACCAGCGGCTCCAGCGAGTGCAGATGCACTCTAGACCCCATAGGGATACCTGGCACAAAAGTGCAACGGGACCCTGCGACACAGGAGCGGTATGTGACTCTCAACTTCGTTTGGCGGAATTTTGCAGCTTCGTTTGGCGGCGCTGATCACCCCAGGGTGCGGCCGCCTACCGGGACACCTACGAGCTGGTGTGGCGACACCGAGCCGAGCGGGCCAATGCCACCTGGCAGGCCGACCACACCGAACTCGACATCCTCATCAACGACGCCAACGGGCGGCCCGCCCGGCCCTGGTTGACCGTCATCCTCGACGACTACTCCCGGGCAGTGTGCGGCTACATGGTCTTCCTCGGCGCACCGTCTGCGATGAACACCGCACTGGCGCTGCGGCACGCAATCTGCCCGAAGAGCGATCCGAACTGGCCGATGTGCGGCCTGCCCGATGTGCTCTACGTCGATCACGGAACCGACTTCACCAGCCACCATCTCGCCCAAACCGCCAAGGACCTGCATTTTCAGATCATCTACTCGACCATCGCCCGACCACAGGGCCGCGGCAAGATCGAGCGGATCTTCGGCACGATTAACACCGAACTCCTTGCCGAGCTGCCGGGCTATCTCACCCGCGGTCAGCGGCACCCCGAGCCGGTACTGACGCTGCCCGAACTCGACACCGCCATCGGCGAGTTCATCAGTGCCAAGTATCACCGCCGCACCCACCCGGAGACTGGCGACAGCCCCTACCGGACCTGGATCGGCGACGGGTGGCTKCCYCGCCTGCCCGAGACCRTCGATGATCTCAACCTGCTGCTGCTGACCGTGGCCAAAACGCGCATCGTCCACCGCGACGGAGTGCGCTTCCAGGGCCTGCGGTACGTCTCACCGCTGCTGGCCGCCTACGTCAAAGARCAGGTCGTGATCCGGTACGACCCCCGCGACATCTCCGAAATCCAYGTCTTCCACAAGAACCAGTACATCTGTAAGGCCGTGGACCCCGATCACGCATCGRCCACCGTCAGYCTCAAAGACATTCAACACGCACGCGCAGCCCGCCGACGCGAGCTACGCGGCCAGATCACCGAACGCATTGCCGTCGTCGCCRGCCACGAAGACCCCTCRTTTCCGGCCCCGCCGGCACCGACCCCACCMGCCCGGAGGAAGACGAAGCTTCGCACCTACCTGGAGGATGACTGATGTCTCCGCAACGGTTCATCGCCACCAAACAGCACCGSAGATTCGTCGAGTTCGCCGACGCCGTACGCCGGCAACGCACCATTGGCATCTGCTACGGCCAAGCCGGGATCGGTAARACACTGTCTGCCAGACGGTATGCGAACTGGCACAAAGCCGAGCGGCTCCTCGAGGAATGGGGWCCACGCGATGACTCMGATTTCCCGATCTATGCCGCGCTGGCCAGGAARCGGACAGTCTTCTACACCCCCGCGGTCCTGAGCACKCCGCGTCAGGTCAGAGACGATCTCACCGGCCTGAYKGTCCAGGTATCTGCGTGCATCGACGAGCATCTGATCAACACCGGCGARCTGCAGACACGACCCAGGAACCTGCGMAAGTACGTCGARCTGATCATCATCGACGAGTCCGACCGCCTCAATGCCACCGCCCTGGAAGTGGTGCGAGACCACTACGACCGCGACGACGTCGCCGTCATCCTCATCGGCATGCCCGGGATCGAGAAGAGATTTAGCCGCTACGCGCAGCTCTACAGTCGCGTCGGGTTCGCCCACGAATACCGGCCACTGACCAAAGACGAGTTGCGATTCGTGCTCGAACGTCGCTGGCCCAAATACGGGCACCCCCTCGACCCCGACGACTTCACCGACGCTCAAGCCCTCGCAGCGATCGCACGGATCACCCGCGGCAACTTCCGCCTCGTCGACAGACTGTTCACGCAGATGGAGCGCATCATGCAGATCAACGAGCTCAACACCATCACCGACGACGTCGTCGAAGCCGCCCGATCCACCCTCGTCATCGGCATCACCTGACCCGCCAAACGGGCCCTTCCAGATCCGGAGTGCGTAGCGGGGTTCGCGGCTGACAGGGTGAGGCGTAGATGAGGGGGCCCAGGGGCGTGTGAAGATGCAGGTTCTCACGGCTTGCATCCAGCACCCCAGGACCCGCTTTGAGCGCTACCGCCAGCCTGCTCGCCGACACCATCTGCCGCACCGCTGAACTCGGGGTGACCAACACCGACGCCGCCGTCGCCGGCGAATTCACGCACCTTTTCTGCTCGCCGGTGAGCCTTGACCCGGTGTGCGCCGACTGCGGCACTGCTGGCCGGCTCCGGGACCATGTCGAGCGAAAGGTGACTGATCTGCCGATCGTGGGGCATCCCCCGAGGCTGCATGTGCGGGTGCCGCGCTTCAACTGCGACCACAGCGGGTGCGAAACCCGAATTTCCTAGCAGCGCATGCCGTCATTGACGGAGCCGCAGGCCAGGACCACCTAGCGGTGCACCCGCTGGATTCTGCAACGGCTGGTGATCGACCGCACCAGCGTGTCGGCTGCCGCGAAAGCGCTCGGGCTGGGATCTGGTCGATGACCTGGTGATCTCCCAGATTCGCACCCACAACCAACCCGGTCACTTCGACAGCGTCGGGGGGGGGTGGACGAGCACAACTGGAAGCTCGGCCCCAGACGCACAGAAGACCCAGCTCCGCGCCATATCAAGGTGGCCGACATGGGTGAGCAAATACTAATAGATGGGGGTGATAGTGCCCCGTGATGTGGTGGGAATCGGTTCCGCGTCTGGTCAGTCGCAGTGATCAACGAGTTCCGTGTTTTGATCATATCCGTTGCTGGCGTTGAGGGCGTGCTGCTTGGCGGCGATGACGGCTCGGAGTTCGCCCATGGAGCTCTCTGAGAGGTAGCGGCGACCGACTTGCCATTCGTCGTGTTGGTCGATCACCACCGAGGTCGCCAGCCGCAGGAAGGCCTCCGGGTTGGGGAAGATTTCTACGACGTCGGCGCGGCGTTTGATCTCTTTGTTGAGCCGCTCGATGGGGTTGTTGGACCAGATCTTCTGCCAGTGTCCGCGGGGGAACGCGGTGAACGCCAGCACGTCCGTTTTGGCCTCGCGCATCATCTGGTGCGCCTTGGGGAACGAGCCGGCGAAGGTGTCGGCGACCTGGTCCCACTGCGCGGCCACATCCTTGGGGTCGGTGTGGGCGAAGATCGTCTTGACCGCCGCGGTCACCGCGGGTGCGTGCTTTGACGCCACCGTGCCGTGCAGGTTGCGCATGAAGTGCACCCGGCAGCGCTGCCAGGAGGCGCCCACAAACTGCTTGGCTACGGCCGCCTTGAGGCCCGCATGGGCGTCGGAGATGACCAGGTGCACCCCGGATAGCCCACGGGCCTTCAGGGAGCGCAGGAAGTCATTCCAGAACTCGTACGACTCACTGTCCCCGACCGCCGTGCCGAGCACTTCGCGGGTGCCATCAGCGGAAACGCCAGTGGCCACGACCATGGCATGAGATACCACGTGCGCACCGATACGGACCTTGCAGAACGTCGCGTCAGCGAACACGTACGGGAACTCGGTGTGGGCCAGCGTGCGGGTACGGAACGCCTCCACTTCGGCGTCGAGCTCGGCGCAGATGCGGGACACCTCAGACTTCGAGATGCCAGTGTCTACACCGAGAGCCCGCACGAGATCGTCCACTGCACGTGTAGAGACCCCGTGTACGTAGGCCTGCATGATCACCGCGTACAGGGCCCGGTCGATGCGCCGGCGCCGCTCGAGCAGAGCGGGGAAGAACGACCCCGATCGCAGCTTCGGGATCCGCGCCTCGATATCGCCGGCCGGGGTCGAGACAGTCTTGTTTCGGTACCCGTTGCGGTGCGTGGTGCGGTCCTCGTTGCGCTCGTACCTGCCGGCGCCGATCTTGGCTGAGGCTTCAGCCTCGATCAGCGCCTGCAGGCCGGCCCGCACCAGTTCGGCGAACATCGCCTGCGGATCGGCGGACAGGAGTGCATCCAACTGGGCGTGTACGCCAGAATGGGAGTGGGTCATCGCGTGGTGTGTCCTTCCGTGAGCTACTTGGTCGTAACTCATTGACCACTACGCGATGGCCCACCCCCTTGGCGGGCCGCCACACCGTCGCCAGCCCAAACCCCGGCCCCCAAACCCCACCACTCCAGGGGACTTACCCATCTCCGAGTTCGGTGAGCGCTGCAAAACCAAGCTGGCCGGGCCCGGGGAAGCGGAAGCGGCGATTCGTTCGCCCATCGAGCAGCTCCTAGCTGCGGCCGGTGCGCACCTAGGGTGTGTCTCCCAATCGGCGTAGCCAGGTGAGAATTGCGCAGAGTGTGACGGCGGCGCGGTAAGTGATCGCGAGTTTGTCGTAGCGGGTGGCCAGCGCTCGCCATTGCTTGGCCAGTGCGAAGGAACGCTCGACGACGTTTCGGTCTTTGTAGAGGTCAGTGTCGAGTTTCGGGGGTCGGCCACCGCGGCTGCCGCGGCGTTCGCGAGCGGCGATGGTGTCGCTTTTCTCYGGGATGACAGCGGCGATACCGCGACTGCGGAGCTGGCGKCGGATCGTGCCAGACGAGTAGGCCTTGTCTGCGATCACCGCGTCGGGGCGGGTGCGGGGTCGGCCCTTGCCGTGGCGTGGGACGTGGATGTCGGCCAGGACTTCGGCCAGCATCGCGCCGTCGTTTCGTTGCCCACCGGTGATCACGTTCGCCAGCGGTCGGCCGCGGCCGTCGACGGCACTGTGAATCTTGGTGGTCAGCCCTCCTCGCGAGCGACCGATGCCATGACCTGCGGGTTCACAGTCCCGGAAGGGCCGGTTCTTGTGATTCGACCCTGCCCCCTGTGTCCTGCTCAGGGCGCGTTGTATTTGTGCCGTGCTGATGAGCGCGGCAGATGGTGGCGTCGACCGAGACGTTCCAGTCGATCTTTCCGGCTGCGTCGGCATCGGCCAGGATCACGTGCAGGATGCGATCCCAGGTCCCGTCCCGGGCGTAGCGGGCGTGACGCTTCCACACGGTCTGCCACGCACCGAACTCCTCGCGGGGTAGGTCCCGCCAGGGAATACCTGCTCGGTAGCGGTAGATGATCCCCTCGACGACTTTGCGATTGTCGCGAAACGGATGCCCCTGCCGCCCTTCATTGGAGGGCAGCAGGGGCTCTATCCGCTCCCACTGCTCGTCGGTGAACTGGCGAAATCGTGACTTCGTCTGTCCCATACGGCCACGGTCTCGCGGGTCACCGCTCAGCTATGGGAGACACGCCCTAGAAGGCGTGACCGAGACCTGGGCCCTCGGACGTTAGCAGGGCGTCGATGTCGGTATTCGCGAGAACGGCGCGCCCCTGAGCGTTGCTCGTTACCCGCCCAAGCACGTCTTTGCGATTCGCTGCGGCTCGGAGTCCAGCGCGGCGAGCTCCGGCTCGATCCAGTCCGCCGTCGCGCACTAAGTCATGCTGCAGACAAGCTCGGTGTCTCGTTGGCGTCACTGAGCCAATTTGGCCAGATCAGCTCAAGCCCAGCCCCCTCAAAGGGGTACCCGAAGTCGCCGCATGCGAGGACTGAACGACCAACTGTCGTCCCTAGACACGAGGCGAATCACGAGCGGCCGCAGCAGGGGTCAGCGGTCGCCTGCGAATCATCTGGATGGCGCGCAGTTCGCGACCGTCGTCAACAACGGGGCACTCAGCGATGCACGCGTGCCGCTGCGGCGGCAGCGTCATGAAGCGGGGTTTCGTGCTTTGCCACCGACGTGGCCAATTTTTGGAACAGCTACTACAGCCCATTAGCGTCAATTGCCTAGGAACGAGCTAAGCGTTTCGCCGAGCGTCAGAATGACGGGTCAAGAAACGAACGGTTCTCTCCCCCTCCGAACGCTGTCAAGTGGCTCAGCTGTCGCTCAGAGCGCCGCCGTAACGTCGGCCTGGTGAGGCCAAGTTCCCGTCGTCGCCTAGCCGCGCTCACTGTAACGCTTGTGTTGGTGGCCGTCACCGTGCTCGGATTGATCGCCGCACGTTCGGTCCTCTTCCCCCAGGTCGACTCAATCGAGCACGTCGACGCGATCGTCGTGGTTGCCGGAATGAACGATGACCGCTACATCTACGCCCGCCACTTGGCTGAGACGGGGGTCTCTGACCGGATCTTGGTGTCCCATCCGTCACCCAGGGGCGACGACTCCTACTCCACCGCGATCCATGCGTATTGCGAGAACAGCCCTGTGGTCGCCCGCGACGGGCGGCGTATCGAGGTCGAGTGCTTCCAGCCCGATGTCAGTACTACAGAGGGCGAAACCACCGCGGCGACCCGCATCGCTCGGGACCGGGGATACGGCTCGCTCCTGGTGGTGACCTACTGGGGGCACGTCTCGCGAGTCCGCATCTACTTTGAGCAGTGCTTTGAGGGGCCCGTCTACGTCACCGACACACCCCGGCCCACGCAGATCTCCCGCAGGTACGCCCTCCTCCACGAGACCGGCGGCTACTTCAAGGCGTTCCTCAAGCCCGCTTGCTGAACCGGGCCCTGGCCCGGCGATCGACCGTCAGCCCAGGGCTCAGACCGGTTGATCCGAACGTGCCCGAGTGGTGCCATCGGAAGGGACACACCGCCTCACGTCAGAAGGAGTGTCCGACACGGCATCCGAGTCCAACACCACGACCGACCACGACGAGATCCGTAAGTGGGTCGAGAGTAACGACGGCAAGCCCGCCTGCGTCCGCGACACCGGCAAGGGCGACGACCCCGGCGTCCTGCGCTTCGACTTCCCCGGCGGTGCCGGCGACGAATCCCTCGAGCAGATCAGCTGGGACGAGTGGTTCGAGAAGTTCGACTCGCAGGGGCTGGCCCTGCTGTACCAGGAGAAGAAGGCCAGCGGAGAAGGCAGTACCTTCTTCAAGCTCGTCAACCGCTGACGCTCCACACGGCCCGGCGCTCGGCTCCCGGCGCTCGGCGCTCCACGGGAGTGAACCGCCAGCGGCCGCGGAAGGGGGGTCAGCGACCGCCGGCGATTCCATCGCACGACGCGCGGGTCGCGACCGGGGACGGTCCGCGTGTTCCGCGCGACGCGGCGGGGTCGGCGACATGAGGGGGGATCATGTTGCGCCAACGAGGCCCACTATAGGAACGGCCGCGCCAGTTCACAAGCGTCAGCTATACGGAGCAAGGCTAAGTGTTTCATTGTCTGTTCTTCCGACGCTCCGAGACGCGGACAGCCACCAGCGGTGTCGGCCGGACGCTGCGTTCGCGACCTCGCCCAACTCTTCCCGCCGGGAACGCCCCGGGTAGGAGCCGCATGACCACCTGGGCCACCCGCCCCGAGTCCGACGCTGACATCGCCGCGATCCGCCACATCATCCTCCGCGCCTTTCCCACCGCCGCCGAGGCCGACCTCGTCGACGCCCTCCGCGCTGACCCGGCCGCGTGGATCGACGGGCTGTCGATGATCGCCGCGACCGCCGGCGGGCGTCCGGTGGGCCACGCGCTGCTCACCCGCTGCCACGTCGGGGACGAGCCCGCCCTCGCGTTGGCGCCGTGCTCGGTGCTGCCCGAGTTCCAGCGCACCGGCGCCGGCTCGGCCGCCATCCTCGCGGCCCTGGCCTCGGCTCGGGCGATGGGCGAGTCGCTCGTCGTGGTGCTGGGCCATGCCGGCTACTACCCGCGGTTCGGCTTCCGCCGCGCCTCCAGCTTCGGCATCCGCGCGTCGTTCGACGTCCCCGACGAGGCGTTGATGGCCCTGCCCCTCGACGACTCCTCTGCCGTCCCAGGCGGCGTCATCCGTTATCCCGCGGCGTTCGGGGTGTGACCGCGCGCGCAGTCGCGGTGGCCGCGGGACCGTGAGGGCGAGGCGACCTCGTCGTCGTCGTAGGCTTGGCGACCATGTCTGCGACCGCGAACCTTCGCCAGGAGCTCGACGCCGCCCGGGACCGGTTCGAGCAGTACCGCGTCTCCGTGAGCGCGGCGTTCGACGATCGGCCCGCGGGCGAGCTGTCCCGGGCCGTGGAGGCCGTGCTGCCGGACCTGGCGTTCCATGAGGGGCAGGCGGTCGCGGCGGCAGCGGCTCTGGATCGGTTGGGCGCCGGCGCCGATCTCGCCGCGGTGATCCGGGCGTTGGATCTGCTGCTCCTCGAACAGCAGGCCGCGCGGCGCAGCCGGGACTTCCTGGCCGGCGTGGCCCGGGTTCTCGCCAATGTGAGGCGGCGCGAGGAGGATTAGCCGCGGCCGCGCGCGCATCGGCTGCCGGGCACTCGTGCGGGGGCTGCCGGGCACGCATGCGGGGGCAGCCGCGCGCGCACCGGCAGGGACGCCGGAGACAATGGGTGCATGTCATCTCCGGATCAGCGCGCGCAGTTCGAGCTCCTCGCCCCTCTCCTGGCCCGCGAGGGCGTCGATGTGTGGACCGTGTCCGTCGCTGACCTCGACGCCGGGATGGAGCGCGCCAAGCAGCGCCACGCTGCTGCGGTCGCCCGGGTCCGCGCTGTCCTGGACGCCCACGCCCGCGACGACATCTCCGCCGCCGGCGCGCTCCTCGAGGAGCTGGAGCTGACCGCCGAGGCCACTCCACCGCCGATCCCCGACGCGTTGACCGTGGCAACGCGCTTCGCCCAGCTCGCCCAGACGCTGGCGCCGCAGCTACCGGCGGACGTCATCGGCGCGGTCCGGGACCGGGCGCGTTTGGAAGACGCTCCGGAAGGCATGTCCGAGCTGTGCGAGGCGGTCCTGCTTGACTGCGACGCCGCCGCCGGCATCCGCACCGTGGTCCGCGAGCACGGGCCGGCGTCCGCCCTCTACGCCGCCGCGGCCATGACAGCCGCGGTCTTCAGCCTGTGGGCAGCGCACACCGGCGACTCCATGGAGGAGCTCATCAGCGCTCACGCCTGAACGGCCGCGAGACCTGAGGATGCGACGGCTGTTCGCCGTCGCATCCTCAGGTCCCTCCCGCGACGGCTGCTACGCGGGTACGTACCGCGGTGCCCGGGTCACACCTTCGTGACGTGGACGCCCGGCCTGCGCTCTGCCCACGGCAACGCCGACTCGAGCTGCGAGGCGAGCCGGAGCAGCATCGACTCGGAGGACATCCGCCCCGCCAACTGCACGCCGATGGGCAGTCCGCCCCGTGACTCGGCCAGCGGCAGGCTGATCGCCGGGGTCCCCGTGGTGTTGAACAGCGGCGTGAATGAGAACGACTCGAAGATCCGGCGAGTCCATCCCAACGCGTCCAGATCGGCGTTCGCGTCCAGGTAACCCAGTTCCATCGCCGGATGGTTGGTCGTCGGCGTGAGCAGGACGTCGTAGCTCTCGAAGAAGCGGCCGACCTCGCGGGAGATCGAGTTGAACGTCGCGTTGGCCGCCGCCATCTCCAACACCGATAGGCCCCGGCCGTACTGCACACATGCCCACGTGGTGGCCTCCAGGTTGTCCGGGCCCGCCGTCTTCCCCGTCATAGCCTCGATACCGGCCACCGACTCCGCGAGGAACGCCGCCCATGCCTTCGCAGTGGCCTCGAGGAAGGGTTCCCACTCGAACGAGGGTGTCGCCCACTCCACGTGATGGCCCGCCTCTTCGAGCGTCTTCGCCACCAGCTCCACCGCGGCCGCTACCTCCGGATCGACCGATGTCCCCGACCATGCTTCCGTGTGCACGGCGATGCGGAGCCGGCCCGGGTCTGCCCCGACCTCCTGTGCCCACGGCCGCTCGGGCGGAGCGATGATGAAGCGGTCACCCGGGTAGTTCACCGCTACCTCGTCGAGCAGCGCCGCCGCGTCGCGCACGGAACGCGTCACCGCGAATTCGATGGCCATACCGCTCAGCGCGTTCCCGTCCACGTCCGGGCCGAGCGGGACGCGGCCGCGGCTCGGCTTCAGCCCGACGAGCCCATTGACCGCAGCGGGAATGCGAATAGACCCGCCCCCGTCGTTGGCGTGCGCCATCGGGACCGCCCCGGCCGCCACTAGCGCCCCGGACCCGCCGCTCGATCCACCCGGACTCCGCGTCGTGTCCCAAGGGTTTCGCGTGGAACCGTAGACCAGAGCCTCGGTATTGGCGCTGTATCCGAACTCTGGCGTCGTGGAGGTAGCGAGTGTCGCCAGTCCCGCCGCCCGGAATCGCTCCATCAGATGAGTGTCCGACGGCGGAGTCATGCCTTCCGTCAGCATTCGCGTGCCCATACGCGTGGGAACCCCCTCCGCGTGGCAGACCAGGTCTTTGATCACGAACGGCACGCCCGCGAACGCGCCTTCCTGCGCGTACTCCAGCGGAGCATCGAACGGTCCCGAGGCGACGGCATTGATGTGCTCGTTCACCGCGTTGATACCGTCCGTAGCCAGCGTGGCCAGTTCATCCGCTGTAACCTCACCGGCCGCGACCAGCGCCGCCAGACCGGTTGCGTCCTGCGACGAGTACTCCTCGACATTCATGGTTCCTCCAAGGGGTTGGCGTCCCCGGCAACTAATGGCCCCGGGGGTGTACGCGGTCGGCACGTCGCGCCGATGCCCCAACAGTGACATCATGTGGTTTGGCTCACATCGGCCGATTGGCCGATGCCGTCACGCTGGCCGGTCCTTTCCGGCTGCGTCGACTGCGACTGCTCGCGGAGTGCACGACTATGGACATGACCTGGTGGATCCGACTTGCCGACAGCGTTCGCGCGGCCGGATGCGGGGACGTGCCCGTGGACGAGCCCATCCGGATGATCCGTGACGGGCTGGGGTTCGACTGCGCGACTCTCGTGGGCCCGCGGCGTGGTGGTCCGCCCGGTCAGGGTGCGCGGGACGGCTCCGCGGCAATCGGCCATCCGGTGCTGGT
The DNA here is from genome assembly GCF_900537145.1 of Dietzia sp. Alg238-R159. NCBI lineage: Bacteria > Bacillati > Actinomycetota > Actinomycetes > Mycobacteriales > Dietziaceae > Dietzia > Dietzia sp. Alg238-R159. Next base: position 278,999 of record NZ_UNRI01000004.1, read on the forward strand.
CAACCTCGACTACCCCACCGACGCAGTGAAGTTCATCGTCACCACCTACGCCCTGCAGTGCCCTGCACACCGCTTCGCCCTTGAGCACCGCGTGGCGCGTCGGTTCATCGACCTGCCCTTCGACTTTCGTGCGCTACGTACCTACAAAGAAGCGCTCGAACCCTGCGGATTCCACGAGGGCCTCACTGTGCCTCTCGGGACGCTGCACCTCAGGGCGAGCCAACAGGACGCGGCCCGACCGAACGCGGCCAGCCCAGGATTCCTCGCCCTCAGCTCCCTTCACGGGCGGCCTCTTTCCGACGACGCCCGACTCGCGCTCACCATGCTCGCCCCCGACCTCGCCAAGCTCACCGACCCGCAACCCGACCCTCCACGCTCCCCCGCAGACCTCGTGATCTGGGCGTCAGATAGCCGGATCGAACCGCGAATCGGGACGCTCACTGACTCCCCGTTTCCCGCCAAGCGGCTCACGCAGATTGAGCGACTTCACCGGCGGGCGACCGCGGACCTGCACTTCCGGCACCGGGATGCCGCTGGCCACTGGTGGCGAGTAGACACCTCTTCCGCCGCGAACGGGGTCCTCATCCGGCTCGAGCGGACCGAACCGGACGATCACCTCACCGCTCGCGAACTGGACGTCGTGGGGCTTCTGTCACGTGGTTGGACCAATGACACGGTCGCCGAGCACCTGGGAATCTCGGTCCGCACTGTCCGCACCCATATTGAGTCCGCGCTGATGAAACTCGGCGTTCCTAACCGGACCGCGCTGGTCCGCGAAGCCCTGCGCCGGGACCTGGACAGTCTCGACGCGATCCGCTGCGCGGTGGACACCACCGACCCTGCCCGGAACTGAACGGGGCGCGGTGCCACCCGACCGGATAGACAGGCGAGCCGCCGGAACCGCGAGTCCTAGTTCGGGTCCATGGTCGGATTGCCGTCTTCATCGAAGTAGCGCGGCGAGGTTTCTCCCGTTTCCTTGTCGAACCAGATCGGATTGCCGTTCTCGTCGTAGTAGCCGCAGGTGGCAGCAGGCCCGACGCACCCGTCGGCCCGCGGCGGGTCGGTGAACGGAGCTGACTCGGGCCCCGAGAGCGGCGGCGCGCAATTGACGGTGTCGGTGACGATGGACCCGTCCGACATCACCGCCGCATTTCGCTCCCAGCACTGGACGAACCGCGGAGGACCGTACGGGTCGAAGTCCTCCGGCCGCATGAACACCGGTCGGGTCGGCGCTGCCGCTGCCGGTGGCGCGGGCGCGACAGCTGGGGTCTCACTAGTCGCGGGTGCCGCGCTCTCCGCTTCCGTGGTAGGCGAGCTGGGCGCGCTGCTGGTCACTGTTGAGGTCGTGCTGCTGGTGCTGGCACTCGTGGTGGTGCTCGTCGTCAGCGAGCCAGCCTCCACAGGGTCACCGCTGTCGGATCCGCAGCCGGAGAGACCGAGCGTGACAATCGCGGCTGCCGCGGTAGCAATGACCAGTCTCATCTCTGGACCTTCCCCTCAGGACGAGGGGAAGTTTACGCTGTGCGCGCGATCGCGTGTGCCATTGCTGCACTTCGACAAGTTCGCCACCGTGGTGACCGCGGGGGCGTGGCGCAGCCGCGTCCTTGTCGTCGTCGTCTTCTATACGGCCCCGCGCTCGGCTCCCAGGTAGGCCAGCGCCGCCACCACCTGGGCGCGCATGGCCGTGAGCAGCGTCGGCTCCTCCTCCGGCGCGAAGTGCGGCGAGTGGTTGGCCGGGATCTCCTGACTCACCGCGCCGCGGGCGACCGCGTCCCGGTAGCGGGCGGGATCGACCGAGCCGACGGTCCAGTACGTGTATGGCACCCCGAACGCGTCTGGGATGAGCGAGAAGTCCTCCGACGCCGTGACCCGGCTGGCCTCGTACACCGCCTGCGGGCCGAAGTGCTCGACGAACGCCTTGGTGACCGTGTCCGTGACCGCCGGGTCGTTGCGGGTGAGCGGGTACTGGTCGTAGTAGTGGAACTCCGGGTCGGCCGGGGCGCCGGCAGCAGCGCACTCTCCGCGGACGATGCGCTCGATCGCCGCGATCACCTGCTCGCGCACCGCCAGATCGTAGGTCCGGATGTTGAGCAGCAGCTCCGCCGAGTCCGGGATGATGTTGGCCTTGGCACCCGCGGTGAGCGAGCCGACCGTGAGCACCGCGAACGYGCCCGGCTCCACCTCGCGCGAGACGACGGTCTGCAGCCGCAGGACAATCGACGACGCCAGCACCACCGGGTCCACCGCCGTGTGCGGCATCGACCCGTGCGCGCCCCGGCCGCGGATCGTGATCTTGAGAGCGTCGCCCGCCGAGAGCACCGGGCCCGCGACCGTGCCGATCGTGCCCGCCGCCCTTGGCATGACGTGCTGGCTCAGCGCCACGTCCGGCCGCGGGACCCGCTCGAGCAGGCCGYCGTCGACCATCGCCCGCGCGCCGGCGGCCGTCTCCTCCCCCGGCTGGAACACCGCGATGTAGGTGCCCRACCACGCGTCCCGGTTCTCGGCCAGGATGCGGGTGGCACCCAGCAGCGCCGCCGCGTGCGCGTCGTGGCCGCACGCGTGCATGACGCCCGGGGTTTCGGAGACGTACTCAAGGCCGGTGTCCTCCTGGAGGGGCAGCGCGTCGATGTCGGCGCGGGCGAGGACGGTGGGGGCTTCGCCGTTGGGCCCGGCGCCGGCGACCGCAGTGGCGGTCGGCTTCGCGCCGGCGGGGCCCGGGTTGTGGATGACCGCCACGACGCCCGTCCCGCCGATGCGCTGGGGCTCCAGGCCCAGCGCGGTGAGCTCCTGCTCGATCCGGTCCGCCGTCGCGTGCTCGGCCATGCTGAGCTCCGGGTGGCGGTGGAAGTGGCGATAGAGGTCGCGGAGCCACGGGAGGTGGTCGGAGACAGCGGCTTCGAGGGCGGTGGGGTTCGGGATGGAGGGCATGGCCCCAGCTTGCCCCTCACGAGCGGCGAGGTGCACCGGTCAATTTCGACGCCGCGCTCTCGCGGTCGAGTCCTACTCATTGCGTCTCGAAACCCCGGGATCGGTGCTTACTATCCCGAGCAACTTCTTCTTCTGTGCGGAATACCCGCCGAATAGATCGGATCCCTCCGTTGACCTCTGCTGTTGCCAACATCGCCGCCTGGACGTTCGTCGCTGAATGCCCGATTCCCGACGACATCGGGCCTTTGCTCGTTCAGGGCGAGCAGCCGATCGCCGCATATAAGACGTTCCGCGACTCCGCGATCTTCACCACCAAGCGCCTCATCGTGCGGGATGCCCAGGGCCTCACCGGCAAGAAGGTCGAGATCTACTCCCTGCCATACAACGCGATCAATATGTGGTCGTCCGAAAACGCGGGGAGGATGCTCGACTTCAACTCCGAACTCGAACTGTGGACACGGGCCGGCCACATCAAGATCAACCTGAACCGGGGCGTCGACATCCGGAAGCTCGACCATCTGATCGCGCATGTCGTCCTCAATGGTTGACGGCGATCAGCCTCGCTCAACGGGGCCGGACGTGGTCTACGAATGGGAAACCGCGTTCAGAAAGATGGCCGAGCTAACCCGTCAGCAAAAGAACGACCGGACGTGGCGCTCAGGTCATCGGACCTTGGTGCGCGAACTCGGGTTACATCGCCTTGAGGTCTACATGTGCCGCGGACTGGCGTGGCTGCTAACGCCAGACGGTTGGCATGGGCTGGGCTCCGAGTACCTCTCTGCCTTTCTCGAGTTGCTCGCCTTGTCGGTCGAGGGCGCAGAGCAGGCTTCCGTCACCACAGAGGAAACTCGCGGGGATACCCGCGCGGACATCATTGTGCGGACTACAGCGGCGACAGTCTTGATCGAAGCAAAGATCTCAGCTCCGGAGGGCGCAAGACAAGCAGACCGACTTGCCGAGGGGTGGAGCTCCGAGAGCCCTTCGTTCGTCTTCTTGACCTCGGACGGAGGCGTCCCGGCCACAGCCGTGGACAGTGTCGACCAGTGGACAACACTGCGGTGGCAGGACCTGGGTGCAATTGGTCGGGTTCTCATAAATCGCATCGGTCCGGAGACCATCGCCCCGGGGGCTCGAGACCTTATCGAAACGCTTGAGATGAGCGGAGAAAGGCCAGCGACAGTGGACGACTCCAAGTTGGACTTCTACTTGAATCACCGGGAGCACATTCTGGAATGGTCTGACTTACATGGTCAGGCGGTTCACCAACTATCCACGTCGCTGCACAAGCATCTTGAGCCAGTGCAGGCGCATCCCTCCGAGCGATTCAGTGTCTGGGAGTCATTGGAGGGCAGTATTCCCCTTCTGCAGTTGAAGGTGCCGGGTCCTGACGGGTTAGTCGGGGGGTTCCTAGTGGTCCGCATTTGAAGTCTTCTTACGGTTGGCTTTCTTGAGGACTTCGTCGGCGGTTTTCGTCCAGACGAAGGGGTGGGATCGGTGGTTCCAGCCGTCGATGAAGGCGCGGATCTTCGCGTTGAGGTCCTTGACGGATGTAAAGATCCCACGGCGGATGGCCTGGCGTTCGACGATGCCGAACCACACCTCGACCAGGTTCATCCACGACGCGTGGGTGGGTGTGAAGTGGACCTTGAACCGGGGATTTTCGGCCAGCCAGGCCTTGACGTTTGCGTGCTTGTGGGCGGCGTAGTTGTCCATCACCAGGTGCAGCTCAACTGGCTGACCGTCGGCATCGACGACATGACGGTACGCCCGCTCGATCTGCTTCAAAAACGCCAGGAACTCCTGGTTCCGGTGACGCGGTTTGAGTGCGGCGGTGACCTGACCGGTGGCGATGTCCAGCGCCGCGAACAGGGTGCTGGTGCCGTGCCGGACGTAGTCGTGGCTGCGCCGCTCGATCAGGCCGGGCT
>NZ_UNRI01000005.1:0-244450 GCF_900537145.1 Dietzia sp. Alg238-R159
GGTTAAGGCCCCCCACAGACCATGGGGTTGATAGGCCGGAACTGGAAGCGCAGCAATGCGTGCAGGTGACCGGTACTAATCGGCCGAGGGCTTACACACAAACAGCCCCTAAAGAATCGCAACGCGTCCACTGTGCAGTATCTGAAACAACACACCCACGCAAAAACACGTGGGCCTTGTTTCACAGAGTTACGGCGGCCATAGCGGCAGGGAAACGCCCGGTCCCATTCCGAACCCGGAAGCTAAGCCTGCCAGCGCCGATGGTACTGCACTCGTGAGGGTGTGGGAGAGTAGGTCACCGCCGAACACAACTTCACACGAGAGCCCCGAATCACCCTCACCGGTGACTCGGGGCTCTCGTCATTCCACCCACAACACCCCGACCGCCGGCAGCACCCATCACCCGACGCGCCAACAACGAACCCCGCAACTGCTCCACACCCACCACCTCACCACCGGGACCCGACAACGGCACCCTCCAATTCGGATACTCATCCGACGTCCCCGGAACATTCACCGCACGGCGATCACCCACGAGATCCGCCACCGACACGGCGAACAACAGCGACGGCGACTCGGCCACGAATCGATGCAGTGCCACGACCAGATCATCGGGGGAGTCCCCGTCGAGCAGGCCACGCTCCCGCACGACAGCAGTGAAGGCCGAGATCTCGGCCTCGGCACCACGACGTTCCTCGGCGCTGTCGCCCGTCAACTGTCCCAACTCCTCGCGGATATCCACATGGACGAGGTCGGCGTAGCCGGCGGTCGGCGGGAGATCATGGGTCGTCACCGACGCCATACACAGCCGTCGATAGTCCTCAGGCGGGATCGGGGCGTCCTCGTCCTGCTCGAACCACATCACGGACGTGCCCAGGATCCCGAGCTCGGACAGCGTCTCGCGGACCCCCGGAGCCACCGTTCCCAGGTCCTCGCCCACCACGACCGCGCCGGCCCGTGACGCCTCGAGTGCGAGAACTCCGAGCATCGCCTCGTGGTCATAGTGGACATATGTGCCCTCGGTCGGAGCCGCGCCCCGGGGAATCCACCACAGCCGGAACAGGCCGAGGATGTGATCGATCCGGACGCCGCCTGAATCCCGCAATGCCGCGCGGACGATGTCGCGGAAGGGACGGTAGCCCTCCTCGGCGAGGGCGTCCGGACGGAGCGGCGGCTGCGACCAGTCCTGACCGCGTTGGTTATAGGCGTCCGGGGGAGCACCCACCGAGACCCCACGGGCCAGTGAATGGTGGAGCGACCACGCATCGGCGCCCGTGGGATGGACCCCCACCGCCAGATCGTGCAGGACCCCGAGACGCATCCCCGCGGCAAGGGCCTCGCGCTGGGCGTGCGCCCGCTGCTCCGCGACCAACCACTGCAACCACAGGTGGAAACGGATCTCTTCCGGATTCTCGTCGGCGTAACCCGCGACGGCCTCCGAGCCCGGATCCCGGAGTTCCTCCGGCCAGGTGGACCAGTCGGGGCCGTGGTCACCGGCCAGCGCGGACCACGTGGCGAAGCCCAGAATCCCGGGCTGCTCATCGACGAACCGGTCGAACGAGTCGGCCCGGGCGCGAGCCAGCGGGACCATGAACAGGATGCGCAACGCCTCGAGCTTCGCGGTCCACGAACTGTCGCGATCGATCGTGTCCACAGTGTTGGTCGCAGCCGCGGTGCGGGCCAGGTCATCCACGCGACGGCGGTCGGCGACTGACAGGGCGGAGTACTCCGGCACGAGCTCGGGGCGCAGGTACAGGGGGGAGGCGAACCGGCGGGTCGTCGGGAGATAGGGCGACGGACCGACCGGCACGAACGGCTCACCCGCATGCATGGGGTTGACCAGGACGAAGTCCGCGCCGAAGTCGCGGCTCGCCCACCCGGCGAGGTCCCCGAGGTCGGCCAGATCGCCGACGCCCCAGGATTGTTCCGACCGGACCTGATAGATCTGTGCCGCCAACCCGACTGCACGGTGCTCCTCGAGTCCGGCGGGCACGGGGATCGCGCGGGGATGGACTAGCAGGGTGCACTCACTGGAGTGGCGGGTGCCGTCCGGGGCTCGGACCACTGCGGTGACGCGATGCCATCCGACGGGCAGATCATCGGGGACCGCCAGAGTGACCCGCTCCATCGCCACCCCGTCGACATCCCGGGCGATCCGGGGTTCGTCGAGGGGGAGCAACGTCGACGGCACGTCGGCGTCCTCGAGAAGGACCTCGACATTCACGATCGCGCCGCGCGGGACGTGGACCGGGCACCCGATGGCGGTGCCCTCACGCGCCACCAGCGTCGGTGGCAGCACACGTCGCCAGGGGCGCAGACGAACAGCACCGAGTGCCTCACGTTCGGAGACGCCGCCCTCGTCGTCGTCGTCGCCGCCGACCTCGACGCCCATCGCGGCGAGCACCGCGCGCAGGGTCGAGGCCGGGACCTCGCGACGGACGCCGTCGGCGTCCTCGTAACTCGATGCGACGCCGCAGACATCGGCGAGCTCGGCCAGGGCAGGGGATACGGCGTGGTTCTCGGTCACGGGACCCACTGTGCCACCGGAGCGAGCCCAGTGAGTCTCGTGCAGAAACGGACCGCAGTCCGAACCGTCCGGTGGGCACAGCGTAGTGTGAAGCGGAACACGTATCAGCTCGCTCAGAGAAAGGCCGTGGACCACCCATGACCGAGGCATTCATCTACGACGCCATCCGGACTCCGCGAGGCAAGGGCAAGCCTGGCGGCGCTCTGCACGGGGTCAAGCCGATCGACCTGGTCGTCGGCCTCATCGAGGAGATGCGGCGTCGCTTCCCCGATCTCGACGAGAACCGGATCTCCGACATCATCTACGGGATCGTCACCCCGACGGGGGATCAGGGCATGGACCTGCCGCGGATCGCCGCGCTGGCCGCCAAGATGCCCGACACCGTCGCGGGTGTGCAGATCAACCGTTTCTGTGCCTCCGGTCTGACCACGATCAACATGGCAGCGCAGAAGATCCGCTCCGGGTGGGACGAGGTCGTCCTCGCCGGTGGTGTCGAGTCGATGTCCCGGGCGCCGATGGGCTCCGACGGCGGCGCCTGGGCTCTGGACCCGGCCACCAACTACGACACCTACTTCTCCCCGCAGGGGATCGGCGCCGACCTCATCGCCACCCTCGAGGGGTTCACCCGCGAGGACGTGGACCGCTACGCCGAGCGCTCGCAGCGCCTGGCCGCCCGCGCATGGGAAGAGGGGCGCTTCGCCAAGTCCGTCGTGCCCGTCAAGGACATCAACGGCGTCACCATCCTCGACCATGATGAGCACATGCGCCCGGGCACCACCGTCGAGGCCCTGGCCAAGCTCAAGCCGTCCTTCGCCATGGTCGGCGACATGGGCGGATTCGACGCGGTGGCACTGCAGAAGTACCACTGGGTCGAGGAGATCAACCACGTCCACCACGGTGGCAACTCGTCCGGCATCGTCGACGGCGCCGCACTCGTGGTCGTCGGATCGGAGAAGGCCGGGCAGGAGATGGGCATGACCCCGCGCGCCCGCGTCGTCGCCGCGGCCACCTCCGGTGCCGACACCACCATCATGCTGACCGGGCCCACCCCGGCGGCCAAGAAGGCGCTCGCCACCGCCGGCCTGACCCCCGATGACATCGACCTGTGGGAGCTCAACGAGGCCTTCGCCTCCGTCGTGCTGCGCTTCCAGAAGGACATGAACATCCCCGACGAGAAGCTCAACGTCAACGGCGGCGCCATCGCCATGGGGCACCCGCTCGGCGCGACCGGCGCGATGATCACCGGCACGGTGCTCGACGAGCTCGAGCGCACCGGCGGCAAACGAGCCCTCATCACCCTCTGCGTGGGTGGCGGCATGGGCGTGGCCACCATCATCGAACGCGTCTGACCCGCACCGACACCACAGGCATAGGAGTAGAAAACCAGTGAGCGAAAACATGTTCCGGTGGGAGCAGGACGGCGACGGCATCGTCACCCTCACCATGGACGACCCCGACCACGGCGCCAACACGATGAACGCCCGGTTCATCGACGACTTCTCCGCCACCGTCGACCGCATCGAGGCCGAGAAGGAGTCCATCAAGGGCGTTGTGCTGACGTCCGCCAAGAAGAGCTTCTTCGGCGGCGGCGACCTCAAGTCCATGATCAAGGCCGGTCCCGACCAGGCCGACGAGCTCTTCGAGCGGTCCATGAGCATCAAGGGCCGCATGCGCGCTCTTGAAACCTGCGGCGTTCCGGTCGTGGCCGCCCTCAACGGCGCGGCCCTGGGCGGTGGCCTCGAGCTCGCGCTCGCCTGCCACCACCGCGTCATGGCCGACGCCCGCGGCGCCAAGGTCGGCCTGCCCGAGGTCACCCTCGGGCTGCTGCCGGGCGGCGGCGGCATCGTCCGCACCGTCCGCATGTTCGGCCTCGCGCAGGCCGTGCCCAACATTCTCATGTCCGGCCGGTCCTTCGCCCCGGACAAGGCTCTCAAGGCCGGCCTGGTCGACGAGGTCGTCGAGCCCGAGAAGCTCCTCGACGCAGCCAAGGCCTGGATCAAGACCGACCCCGAGGCGAGCCAGCCGTGGGACCGCAAGGGCTGGACCCTGCCCGGCGGCACCATCAGTGACCCGGCGCTGGCCGGCGTCCTGCCGTCGTTCCCGGCGAACATGCGCAAGCAGACCAAGGGCGCACCCTCCCCGGCACCGCGCGCCATCATGGCCGCCGCCGTAGAGGGCTCGCAGGTCGACTTCGCCACCGCCGAGAAGATCGAAGCACGCTACTTCGTGTCCCTCGTCACCGGCCCCATCGCGAAGAACATGATCCAGGCGTTCTTCTTCGACATGCAGCACTGCTCCTCGGGCGGGGCCCGGCCCAAGGCCGCCGACGGCTCGGAGATCCCGCGCACCCAGTTCACGAAGGTCGGTGTCCTCGGCGCCGGCATGATGGGCGCCGGCATCGCGTACGTGTGCGCGAAGGCCGGCATCGAGGTCGTGCTCAAGGACGTCGAGCAGGCCTCCGCCGACAAGGGCAAGGCGTACTCGGAGAGCATCGAGGCCAAGGCCCTCGAGCGCGGTCGCACCACGCAGGAGAAGTCCGACGCCCTGCTCGCCCGCATCACCCCCACGACAGACCCGCAGGCCCTGGCGGGGTGCGACCTCGTGATCGAGGCCGTCTTCGAGTCGCCCGAGCTGAAGAAGAAGGTGTTCCAGGAGATCGAGGACATCGTCGCCCCCGACGCGCTGCTCGGCTCCAACACCTCGACCCTGCCGATCACCGACCTCGCCACGGGCGTCAAGCGGCCCGAGGACTTCATCGGCCTGCACTTCTTCTCGCCCGTCGACAAGATGCAGCTGGTCGAGATCATCAAGGGTGACAAGACCACCCCGGAGACGCTGGCCAAGGCGATCGACCTCACGCTGGCCATTCGCAAGATCCCGATCGTGGTCAACGACTCGCGTGGCTTCTACACCTCACGGGTCATCGGCACGTTCGTCAACGAGGCGATCGGGATGCTGGCCGAGGGCATCGAGCCCGCCACCATCGAGCAGGCCGGCCGCATCGCCGGCTACCCGGCGGCCCCGCTGCAGCTGTCCGACGAGCTGAACCTCAACCTCATGGTCAAGATCCGTCAGGCGACCCGCGACGCCGCAGAGGCCGCTGGTGAGGAGTTCGTCCCCGACGCCGTCGACCAGGTGATCCTCAAGATGGTCGAAGAGCTCGAGCGTTCCGGCCGCGCCGCCGGCGCCGGGTTCTACGAGTACGCCGACGGCAAGCGCGCCGGATTGTGGTCGGGTCTCCGCGAGGCGTTCAACACCTCCCCGGACAACGCACCCCCGCTCCAGGATCTCATCGATCGCATGATCTTCGCAGAGGTCCTCGAGACGCAGAAGTGCGTCGACGAGGGCGTGATCGTCGACGACGCGGACGCCAATATCGGCTCCATAATCGGCATCGGATTCCCGGCGTGGACCGGCGGCACCCGCCAGTACGCCAAGAACTACTCCGAGCCGGGGGCCAAGATCGCCACCGGGTACAAGGGTTTCGTCACCCGTGCCGATGAGCTGGCCGCCAAGTACGGTGAGCGCTTCTCGCCCACCGAGTCGCTGAAGAAGCTGGCAGCCGAGCAGGGCTGACCTCCTCCCACACGGCCCGTACGGCGGTCGTCCCGGGGATACCGGGGCGGCCGCCGTACGAGCATCCCGGCGCGTGCGAACGCCTCTCGGTGTCGCGGAACGTGTGCACCACCTCGCGCGGGAGGGCGTTCGGGGCCGTTGTCCCCATGGCCGATTCGCAGAAAGGGAACGCGAGATGTCTGGGCTGATCACAGCGGACGATCTGCACAGTGGATATCGGATCCGACTCGGGGAGATGACCCTCTCGGAGGAGGAGATCGTCGACTTCGCGTCCGAGTGGGATCCCCAGTGGTTCCACACGGACCCGGCCGCCGCTGCGACCGGGCACCACGGAGGCGTGATCGCCAGCGGCATCCACACCCTGGCGATCCTCCAGAAGCTCAGCGTGGAGGCGTTCTACTCACGGTCGGCCGTGATCGCCGGGCGCGGATTCGACCGCCTGCGCTTCACCGCCCCGGTGCGTCCGGGCGCCACGCTGAGTGGCACGGCCACCGTGACCGAGGTGAGCCTCGACGAGGCGAGGGGGCGGGTTGGGATGGACATCGAGATGCACGATCAGGACGCGCGGACCGTCCTCACCGCCACGATGACGGTGTTCCTGTGGCGCCGCGGCCACGGTGGCGCCGCCGGCGGGTGACGGCGGGGCCGGACCCGAACCCGATCCGCGCGAGCGCGTGGAATCCGGCGTCAGCCGCGCTCTGCGGCGACCCGGCCCATCCGCACGAACGCCTCGGTGAGCAGCTCTGCGGAGCAGGCGAAGTTCGCCCGGGCGAAGCCCTCGCCCTCCGTGCCGAACGCCGGCCCGGGGCTCAGCGCCACCCGGCCCTCGTCGAGGAACGCCGCGGCCGGGTCGTCGCCCAGACCCGGGTAGCCGCGCAGGTCGATCCACGCCACGAACCCGGCGTCGGGCCGACGCCACCGCGCGCGGGGAAGGTGCTCGGCCAGCAGCTGCTCCATCAGATCGAGGTTCGACGCGAGCGCGGCACGCAGCTCATCGAGCCACTCCAGTGACCCGGTCAACGCGGCCTCCGCGGCCAGTGCCCCGAAGTGCCCCACGGCGCCCGACAGCGCCGAGCGCCGGACGTGGAACCGCTCCGGGTTGCCGTTGATCACGAACGCGCACTTGAGTCCGGCGAGGTTGAACGCCTTGGACGCCGACGAGATGGCCAGCCCCACCTCGCGCGCGGTGTCGGAGGCGGCCAGGAACGAGGTGAAATCGACTCCCGGCGTGGCCAGGGGCGCCCAGATCTCGTCGGAGACCACCACGGCGTCGTGCCGCGCGGCCAGGTCGGCGAGCTCGGCCAACTCTGCCTGGCCGTGAAGAACGCCCGTGGGGTTGTGCGGGTGACTGAGCAGCACGGCCCGGGCCCCGTCTGCCAGAGCCTGCTCGATGCCCGCCAGGTCCAGTCGCGGGTCCTCGCCGTCGTGGTCGACCAGGGGCACCGCGACCGGCGTCATCCCCACGCGCCGGATCCACGGTCCGAACGGCATGTACACAGGCGGCGTGTACACCACGCCGCTCCCGGCCGGGATGGTCCGGGCGAGGGTCTCCCGCACGCCCACGCCGACGTCGTTGACCGGCACAACCGAGTCCTCCGGCACGTCGTACCCGAAGCGCGAGTAGTACCGTGCGCACACCCCGGCGAGGCGCTCGATCTCGGCGAAGTAGCCGGTGTCACCGTCCGCCACCGCGGCGGCGAGGCGCTCCCGGATCGCCGGGGCGAGCAGGACGTCGGTCTCGGCCACGAACAGCGGCAGGACGTCCTCGGGGTAGGCCACCCACTTCTGGCTCCGCCGTCTACGCAGCTCGGACTCGGGGACATCCAGGGGGAACGGCACGGCGGCGGATCCTTTCGCAGCGGGTTCGACCGTCCCAGGTTACTCAGCTGCCGGGCACGAACCCCGGGTGCACCCACACGTCGAAGTCCCGGGAGTCGGCGCCGAACGGGGAGAGCGGCATCAGCGAGACCCACGTGGTGGTGGTCGAGCCGGGGATGGTGCCGGCGGGGACTCCGATACCGCCCGACGTGGTGGGCCATCCTCGCTCGTAGGCCAGGTCGTAGGCGCCCCGGACGCTCCCGTCGGCCGCGGACCCCGTCGATCCGGTGATCACGTCCGAGAGCACCGTGATGCGGTGGAGCCGGTGCGGCGTCCCCGAGGGGTCGCGTTGCCAACAGTCCGATCCCTGGGACACGTAGTTCGAGCACCAGATCTCCGTGTCCGTGCCGAACGGGGAGAGCACGCGCATGGGTGCTCCGTTCGGGGCCCAGAACTGCGGATCCGACGGCGCGACGGCGTAGGGCCAGTACGAGAGCTCGGCCCATCCGAACGGGCCGTCGGTGGCGGGTGGGAACGGGCGGTCGGCGGGCCAGGCTGGATCGTCGAGTGACTGGGCGAGGGCGGCGGGCGCGGTCGCGAGGGGGCCGAGTAGCGGCGTGGCCAGGAGGACCGCGGCGAGAGCGACGCGGCGGAGTTGTGTGACGGTGCGTGACATGGACCCAGTCGACCACGCGAGCGGCACCCTCACAGGCCGAACCGCCAGACGTGAGTACACCGTGACGGGACCGTCACGACGGGTAGCGCAGGGGAAACAGCGGATTCCTACGGTGGCGTGGCACAGGGCGCCGGCGGGGCGCCCGCTACCGGGGAGAGGTGTAGCGATGACGCGCTCGCACGTGATCGAGGACTGGGATCCGGAGGACACGGCCCAGTGGGAGTCCGGAGGCCGGCGCACCGCGATGCGCAATCTGTACTGGTCGGTGTTCGCCGAGCACGTGGGGTTCTCGGTGTGGACCCTGTTCGCCGTGATGGTGCTGTTCATGCCCACGGACGTCTACGGCCTGGACGCGCCGGACAAGTTCCTGGTCTCCGCGGTGGTCACCCTCACCGGCGCGTTCCTGCGCATCCCCTACACGCTGGCCACCGCGACCTTCGGCGGCCGCAACTGGACCATGTTCTCCGCGTTCGTGCTGCTCATCCCGGCGGGGGCGATGCTGTGGATCATGGCCAATCCCGGGCAGCCGCTGTGGCTGTACCTGGTGGTGGGCGCCCTCGCGGGCCTGGGCGGCGCCAACTTCGCCTCGTCCATGACCAACATCAACGCCTTCTTCCCGCAGCGCATGAAGGGCTGGGCGCTGGGCCTCAACGCGGGCGGCGGCAACCTGGGCGTGGCCACCATCCAGGTGGTGGGGCTCGTGGTGATCGCCGCGGCCGGAAACCGCTCGCCGCACTGGGTGATCGCGGTGTACCTGGTCCTGCTGGTGGTCGCGGGCATCGGCGCGGCATGCAAGATGGACAACCTCGAACACCACACCGTGGACGTGACGAGCATGCGCGACGTGGCAGGCGACCGCGACGGCTGGGTGCTGTCCCTGCTCTACATCGGTACCTTCGGCTCGTTCATCGGGTTCAGCTTCGCCTTCGGGCAGATGCTCACCATGACCTTCACCGGTAACGGGCAGTCCCCGGCCGACGCCGCTCTCCACGCCGCGCAGATCACATTCCTCGGCCCGCTGCTGGGCTCGTTGACCCGCATGCTGGGCGGCCGCCTGTCCGACCGCTTCGGCGGTGCCCGGGTCACCCTGGTGACCTTCCTCGGCATGGCCGCGACGACGGTGGCGCTGATCGTCACCTCGAGCATGCAGGCGGCCGACGGCGGCCGACTGTCCGGCGGCGCGCTGGTGTTGTTCTTCGCGGCGTTCCTCACCCTGTTCGCGCTCACCGGGATGGGCAACGCCTCGGTCTACAAGATGATCCCCACCGTCTACGAGGCCCGTAGCCGCGGCCTGGACCTGCCGGAGGCCGCCCGGGCGGCGTGGTCGCGCGCGCATTCGGGCGCCCTCATCGGGGTCGCCGGCGCGGTCGGCGCGTTCGGCGGGTTCCTCATCAACATGACCCTGCGCAGCTCCTACCAGTCATCGGGGTCCGCGACCTGGGCGTTCGTGGCGTTCACGGTCTTCTACGTGGTGGCGGCGCTCGTCACGCGGGCGGTGTACCTCCGGCGTCCGAGCGCCGCGCCGACGGGGGCCGGGGCCGCGGCATCCCGCACCGCGTCGGAACAGGGCCGGGCCGCACGTCCGGTGCCGGCCGCGCGCTGACCGACGGGGACGAGGGGACGACGACGACGAGGAGAGCACCATGACGACCGTTCGCAGCAGCCAGGAGGTGCCGAACCTGACGACGGTGCCCGAGCCCGTTGAGGCGGGCCCCGGCGGGGACCGGCCCACCCACACGCACTGCCCGTACTGCGCCCTGCAGTGCGCGATGACGGTGACGCCGGCGGCGGACCCGGCCGAGGCGGTCGAGGTGGCGCCCGCGTGGTTCCCCACCAACCGTGGCGGGCTGTGCCGTAAGGGGTGGACGTCGGGAGAGCTGCTCGATCACCCGGGCCGGCTCACCACCCCGCTCATCCGTCACGACGGGCGATTGGAGCCGTGCGACTGGGACACCGCCCTGGACCGCGTGACCGAGGGGATCCGCCGTGCGCAGGCCGCGGGCGGGCCCGACGGTGTGGCCGTGTTCGGCGGGGGCGGCCTGACCAACGAGAAGGCCTACCAGCTGGGCAAGTTCACCCGGCTCGCGCTGGGCAGCCGGCTCATCGACTACAACGGCCGCTGGTGCATGTCCAGCGCCGCGGCGGCCGCGAACCGCAGCTTCGGCCTCGACCGCGGACTGCCGTTCCCCGTCACCGACCTCACCGACGCCCGGGCCGTGATGCTCATCGGTGCCAACCCCGCCGACACCATGCCTCCGTTCCTCCAGCACCTCGACACGGCAGCACGCGCGGGCGGGCTCGTGGTGGCCGACCCGCGGCTCACCGCGACCGCGCGGCGCGCCCTCGACGGGGGCGGTGTGCACCTGCGACTGCGCCCCGGCACGGACGCGGCACTCGCGCTGGGACTGCTGCACCTCGTCGTCGTCACCGGCGCGGTCGACACGCGGTACATCGCCGAGCGCACCAGCGGGTTCTCCGACGCGTGGGCGCACGCCGCCGCCTGGCTCCCCGACCGCACCGAGCGCGTCACCGGCGTCTCGGTCGCCCACCTCGAGCGGGCGGTCGCCCTGCTCGCCCGCGCGCGTGACGCCGGGGCGGGGTCGTACATCCTCACCGCCCGGGGCGCCGAGCAGCACGCCGACGGCACCGCCGTGGTGGGCGCCGCCATCGCGCTCGCCCTGGCGCTGGGACTGCCGGGACGTCCGGGGAGCGGCTACGGCACCCTCACCGGGCAGGGCAACGGGCAGGGCGGCCGCGAGCACGGGCAGAAGGCCGACCAGCTGCCCGGGTACCGGATGATCACCGACCCCGCCGCCCGCGCGCACGTCGCCGGGGTGTGGGGAGTGGACCCGGAGCAGATTCCCGGGCCGGGTCTGTCGGCGTTCGAACTACTCGACTCGCTCGGCCGGCCGGGCGGGCCCACCGCGATGCTGCTCCACGCCTCCAACCCGGTGGTCTCCGCGCCCGACGCCGACCGGGTGACCGAGCGGCTACGCGCGCTGGACACGCTCGTCGTGGCCGACTTCGTCCTCTCGGAGACCGCCGCGCTGGCCGACGTCGTCCTGCCCGTGCCCCAGTGGGCGGAGGAGGAGGGCACGCTCACCAGTCTCGAGGGCCGGGTGCTGCGGCGACGCCGGTCCGTCACCCCGCCCGCCGGCGTGCGCGACGAACTGTGGATCTGGCACGAACTCGCCCGCCGCCTGGACCGCGGACCCGAGCGGTTCCCGCCCGACGCGCGAGCGGTGTTCGGCGAGCTCGCCCGCGCCTCCGCCGGCGGCAAGGCCGACTACTCGGCGATCGACTGGGACCGACTCGACGCCGGCGAGGCACTCCACTGGCCGTGCGGCGCCGACTCGCCGGACGGCACGCCCCGCCTGTTCCTCGACCGCTTCGCCACGCCCGACGGCCGCGCCCGGTTCGTCGTGGACGAACCGCGCGCACCCGCCGAACCACCCGACTCGCAGTACCCGCTGCTCGGCACCACCGGGCGATTGCTCGCGCACTACCAGTCCGGCGCGCAGACCCGCCGGGTCGCCGAGCTCGCCGACGCCGAACCGGACATGTGGGTGCAGGTCCACCCCGTCGTGGCACGCGCGGCCGGCCTGGTCGACGGTGATCCCGCGCGCATCGTGTCGCGGCGGGGCGCGGTCGAGGCCGTGATCCGCTGCGACGAGGACATGCGCACCGACACCGTCTTCCTGCCGTTCCACTTCCCGGGCGACGGCCGGGCCAACCTGCTCACCCTGCCGGAGCTCGACCCGCACAGCCGGATGCCCGAGTTCAAGGTGTGCGCGGTCCGGCTGGAGGCGGCATGAGCGCGCGCCGCGTCGTCGTGGTGGGCGCTGGGATGGCCGCCGCCCGGCTCGCGGAGGAACTGCGCGTCGGCGAGCCGGACCCGGAGCGGTTGTCGGTGACCGTCCTGGGCGCGGAAGCGGAGGAACCGTACAACCGAATCATGCTGTCCCACGCCGTCGCGGCCCGGCCGGTCGCCGCCCCCGCCGCCCCCGACGCGCCGGCAGTGGCCCCCGCGGCCCCCGCCGCCGTCGCGCCCGCGCCGGTTTCCCGACTCAAACCCGTCGGGTGGTGGGAGCGTCACCACATCACGGTCCGGACTTCTACACCTGTCGCGGCGATCGACCGCGCCTGCCGCGAGGTGGAGCTCGCCGACGGCGAACGCATCGGCTACGACCACCTGGTCCTGGCCACGGGAGCCGCACCCCGCATCCCGCCCGTCGACGGCATCCGCGGCCCGGGCCGTGGTCTGGCGCCCGGCGCGTTCACCCTCCGGGATGCCGCGGGTCAACGAGAACTGACCGCTCATCTCGCCGCACACCCCGGCCCGGTCGCGGTCGTCGGTGCGGGCTTCATCGGCCTGGAGATCGCCTGCGCACTCGCCGGGGCGGGGCACGACGTCGTCGTCGTCCACCCCCGCGACCGGCCCATGAACGGGTGCCTCGACGCCGGCGCCGGCGCCGTACTGGTCCGCGCCCTCGCCGCGCTCGGGGTGCGGGTGCTCACCGGCGTACGCGCCACGAGGTGGGACGGCGTCACCCTGACGCTCGACGACGGCGAGGTGCGCTGCCGGACGGTCGTGCTCACCGCCGGGTCCGCGCCCCGGACAGACCTCGCACGCGACGCCGGGCTGGAGGTGGGCCACGGCGTGGTCGTCGACGACGAGCTGACCACCAGCGATCCCGCCATCTCCGCGATCGGCGACTGCGCGCAGCACCGGGGCGTCGTCAGCGGACTGGTCGCACCCGCCTGGGACCAGGCCGTGGCGCTGGCCGCCCGGCTCAGCGGCGCGGACCCGCAGGCGAGATATCTCGGGGGCGCGGAGGTGACCAGGCTCAAGGCCCACGGGCTCGACGTGGTCGCCCTGGGCTCGCTCGCGACCGACGTCTACGGATCGCGGTGCCCCGACACCGGTGCGCCCATCGAGGTCACGACCCTGAGCGAACCCGCCCGCGGCCGGTATGCGCGCGTCGACGTGGCGGGGGGACGGGTGGTGGGGGCGGCGCTGGTGGGGCACCCGGAGCCCGTCGGGACACTGACGCAGCTGTTCGAGAACGCTCTTCCCGTGCCGGACGACGTCGTGTCGGTGGTGCTGGGACGTGCCGAGGCGGTGGCCGCACAGACCCCGTCGACGATGCCGGCCGCGGCGGTGGTCTGCCGCTGCAACGGTGTGAGCAAGGGGGACCTGGTCGCGGCCTGGGCCGACGGGGCACGCGACAACGATGCCCTGGCGCAGCGGACCCGCGCCGGGACGGGCTGCGGTGGGTGCTCGTCGGCGGTCGACGGGATATGTGGATGGCTACAGGAGGCGGGATGACGGGGGACGCGCGGGCACGGGACGCGGCGGCGGGGGCGTGCGGTGCTGCGGCGGGGGCGGACGAGGCGGTGGAGGGAAACCTGCCGGACACACGCCTCGTTCATGATGGGGGAGTGACCGATTCCGACGTGACCACCTCCGAACCCGATCTCCCGCTGCTCGGACGCACTGTCGCCGTCACCGCCGCCCGGCGGGCCTCCGAACAACGGACCCTCCTCGAGCGGCGCGGGGCCACCGTCCTGCACGCCCCGGCGATGCACATGATCCCCATCGCCGAGGACACGGTGGTGCGCGAGGCCACCGGGCGCCTGCTCGACGCGCCCGCCGACCTCATGGTGCTCACGACCGCGGCCGGCGTGCGCTGGTGGATGCAGGTGTGCGAGGAATGGGGCCTGGCCGACGACCTGCTCGAGCTGATGGGCGCGGTCCCGCTGTACTCCCGCGGACCCAAAACCACCGGCGCGATCCGTGCCGCCGGCCTGCGCGAGCACGCCTCGGCCAAGAGCGAGGCCAGCCCGGAGCTGCTGGAGATGCTGCTCGAGCGCGGCGTGGAGGGCCTGACGATCGGCGTCCAGATCCAGGGCGCCGGCTCCGGGTGGAACCCGATGTCCGTGCTGCTCGACGGTCTGCGCGAGGCGGGTGCCGACGTGATCGAGGTGCCCGTCTACCGCTGGGAGCTGCCCGACGATCTCGCGGCACTCGACGATCTGGTGCGGACCATCGCGGCGCAGGGCGTCGACGGCGTGACCTTCACCGCGGCCCCGGCGGTGGTGGCGGTGCTCAAGCGTGCCGAGGCACTGGGCGTGTTCGACGACCTGCTCGAGGCGCTGGACGGGCCCGTCGCCGCGCTGTGCGTGGGGCCGGTGACCGCGGCGCCGCTGGCCGAGCTCGGTGTGCCGTTCACCAGCCCGGACCGGATGCGGCTGGGGTCACTCATGCGGCACACCACCGACGAGCTCGCCGCCCGGACCGCGCCGATCGAGGTCGCCGGGCACGAGCTCACCGTGTGTGCGGCGGCCGCACTGGTCGACGGTCGACTCGTCGAGCTCACCCCGGCCCAGCTCGCGCTGCTGCGGGCCCTCGCCCGGCGCCCCGGGGCCTGCGTGAGCCGCGATGACCTGCTCGCGGCTCTCCCCGGAGACGGCACCGACCTGCACGCCGTCGAGACCGCGATGGGTCGCCTGCGGCGCGCGCTCGGCGTTCCCGACCTCGTGACGACCGTCGTCAAGCGCGGATACCGACTCAGCATCTAAAGGCGCCGCCGGTCCTGCGGACTCCTCGACCTATGCGCCCTGAATGGTCCGAACCCGCAGCGTAACCCGCCAGTGAATGTGCATTCTGCCATCGCACGCCAGCGGGGCGGGGCACGCAGACGGGGCAGCGCACGCAGAAGGGGCAGCGCACGCAGAAGGGGCAGCGCACCCGCGAGTGGGTGCGCTGCCCCTGGTTCGGGCCGGGCCGGGCCGGCGGCGCGCAGGGCCTGGGGACTACGCCGCGATCACGCGGGCATGCCGGACGGCGGGCTGGGTAGCCACGAACACCGTGCCATCGGCGGCGACCCGGGCGGGGAACACCGAGAGTCCGTGCGAGGGGTCGTCGAGGCCGCGACCGTCGGCGAGCGCATAGGCCTGCTTGCCGATCGGTGAGATCACCGCGGGTTCGCCGGCGCGGTCGCCCACCAGGCCGCGGCTCATCACGGCGGCCCGGGCGACGGGGTCGATGTTGCAGAGGGCGCGGACCTCGTCGTCGTCGATCTTGTAGACCGCCACCTGGCGGCCGTCGGGCAGCAGGGCGGCGACCCCACGCCCCGGGATGAGGCGGCCGACCGGGCAGACGGCGATCTCGGCGGGGCGCGCGGCGCCCGATGCGGGAGCGGGGCGGGTGGCGGTGAACAGCTGGGTGGTGGTCATGACGGATCTCCTCCTGGTGGGCGGAACTGGTGAGCGGAAGTCGTGAGCGGAAGTCGTGGGCGGAAGTGGTGGGCGGAAATGGTGGGCGGAGCTGGTGAGCAGGAGTCGTGGGCGGGGTGGCCGGCAGAGCTGGCCGGTGTCCGGCGCGGGACCGTCAGACGCGGGCCGGCATGGACGGCGAACCGAGCAGGACCGGCACCTTGCGGCCGTCGCGCTCCTCGAACTGCACGGTGGGGTCGGGCGCCTCGGGGGCGTTGATGAAGGAGACGAACCGGCCGAGCTTGTCGGGGTCGTCCAGGACGGCCGCCCACTCGTCCACGTACCCCTCGACATGCGATTCCATCCGGCCCTCGAGCTCGGCCGCGAGCCCTAGTGAGTCCTCGCACACGACCTCACGCAGATGGTCGATGCCGCCTTCGAGCGACTCCAGCCACGGTGCGATCCGCTGCAGGCGCTCGGCGGTGCGGACGTAGAACATCACCGTGCGGTCGATGTAGCGGATGAGCTGGTCGTCGGTGAGATCCCCGGCCAGCAGCTGGGCATGCCGCGGGGTCGCGCCGCCGTTGCCACCGACGTAGAGGTTCCAACCGGTCTCGGTGGCGATCACCCCGACGTCCTTGCCGCGCGCCTCGGCGCACTCGCGGGCACAGCCGGAGACGCCCATCTTGATCTTGTGCGGCGCCCGCAACCCGCGGTACCGGGTCTCGAGCAGGACCGCCATCCCCACGGAGTCCTGCTGACCGTAGCGGCACCACGAGGTACCCACGCAGCTCTTCACCGTGCGCAGCGACTTGCCGTAGGCGTGACCGGACTCCATGCCCGCGTCGACCAGGCGTCGCCAGATCTGCGGCAACTCCTCGACACGCGCGCCGAAGAGATCGATCCGCTGGCCGCCGGTGACCTTGACGTACAGGTCGTGGTCGCGTGCGATCTCGCCGATCACGATGAGCTGATCGGCCGTGACCTCCCCGCCGGGCATCCGCGGGACCACCGAATACGTGCCGTTCTTCTGGATGTTGGCCAGGAAGTGGTCGTTGGTGTCCTGCAGCGAGGCCTGCTCGCCGTCGAGAACATGGTCGGAGCTGGTCGAGGCGAGGATCGAGGCGACTGTGGGCTTGCAGATGTCGCAGCCGGAGCCGCGGCCGAAGCGCCCGATCAGGCCGGAGAAGGTCCGGATCCCGGTGACCGTGACGATCTCGAACAGCTCCGAGCGGGACTGGTCGAAGTGCTCACACAGTGCCGTGGACTGCTCGACCCCCTCGGCCTCGAGCACCTGACGCATGAGCGGCAGGCACGACCCACACGAGGTGCCGGCGCGGGTGCACGCCTTGAGTGCCGGGACGTCGCACGCCCCGCCACAGATCGCGTCGCGCAGCGTGCCCTTGGTGACGGCGTTGCAGGAACAGATCTGGGCGTCGTCGGGCAGCGACTCCACGCCGACACCGCCGCCGTCCGCCGCGGCGCCGGGAGTGATGAGGGACAGGGGATTGGACGACGGCAAGGTGCGCCCGAGCAGCGGCTTGAGCAGCTGGTACGGGCCCGCGTCCCCGACGAACACCCCGCCGAGCAGGGTCAGGGCGTCGTCGCTGAGGACGAGTTTGGAGTAGGTGCGCGTGACGGGGTCGTCCACCACCAACTCGAGGCAGCCGGGCGTGCGCCCGTGGGCGTCGCCGAAGCTGGCCACGTCGACCCCCATGAGCTTGAGTTTGGTGGCGAGGTCGGCGCCGGTGAACTCGGCGTCGGCGCCCGGACCGTCGCCCAGCCGGGCGGCGACCACCTCGGCGGAGGCGTACCCGGGTCCGACCAGGCCGTAGCAGGTGCCCTCGATGGCCGCACACTCGCCGATCGCGAACACGTGCGGGTCCGAGGTGCGGCACGCCCGGTCGGTCAGCACGCCGCCCCGCTCGGCCAGTGCCAACCCGGCCCCTCGGGCGAGCTCGTCACGGGGGCGCACACCGACGGAGAACACCACGACCGCTGCCTCGACCGCGGTCGTCTCGCCGTCGTCGCCGGTCAGGGTCACCCGGACCCCGCCGTCACCGTCCGCACCGTCGCGCGGTTCGATCACCGTGTCGGTCACGCTCAGGTGCACCTCGATGCCACGGTCGCGGATGAGGTCGCCCAGCAGCGCGCCGCCCCGACCGTCGACCTGGACGGGCATGAGCCGGTCGTTGCGCTCCACGACGTGCGGGGTCAGCCCGATCAGGCTCAACGCATTGGCGGCCTCGATGCCGAGCAGCCCGCCGCCGATCACGACGCCGTGCGCGCCGGGCCCTGCGGTCTCGGCGGCCGCGCGGATAGCGTCGAGGTCGTCGAGGGTGCGGTAGACATGGCAGCCGGGCAGGTCGTGACCGGGCACGGGCGGGACGAACGCGCGCGAGCCGGTGGCCAGCACCAGCGTGTCGTAGGAGATGAGCTCGCCGGAGTCGAGTTCGACCTGCCGCGCGGATCGGTCGATCGCCGTGACGAGGTGTCCCGAGCGGACGGTGACCCTCGGGTCGGCGGAGTGGCGGGCGTCCTCGAGGTGCAGGGCCGCACGTTCCCAGGCGCCGACATAGGCCGAGAGGCCCACGCGGTCGTACGCGGGGTCGGGTTCCTCGCCGATCACCGTGACGGCCAGGTCGGTGTCGGCGTACCGCGAGCCGAGGGTGGAGACGAATCGGTGGGAGACCATCCCGTGCCCGACGACGACGATGTGCTCAGTCATTCCTGGACCTCCTTCGAGCCTGTACCGATCAGGCTAGGAAGGCGGTGTTGCGGAACTGTGGCGTCGGATCACGGTCCCGTGACGCTTAGTTCACAGGGGACCCGGCGGCGGGTGAGGCCGCGGACGGGCTACGGGTGCGGGCGTGCCGAGGGCGCGCGGATGCCGGGAACCGGGTGAGGGCGGTCGCTTGCGCAGATGCCGGGGGAGGGGGAGCCGCTCAGTCGAGGGGGAGCAGGCTCGTCGGCGTGGCCGAGACCTCGTCCACCCGGTCGAGGTTCTGGCGCACCCGCTCCCACTCGCCGGAGGGGATCTCCTTCTCGAGTCGGCGCAGGACGGCCTTGTCGGAGGTCGCCCATGCAACGGGCATGGGTGAGATGAACTGGTACAGGTTGTCGCCGCCGCGGGCGCTGCGGTTGCCGACCACGGCCACGCACGGCACGCGCTCGCCCACGCGGACGTCGTGACCCGGGAGCTTCTCGCAGCTGCGGACGGCCAGCGCGGGGAGCTTTCCGGCGGAGCGGTCGACGGCACGGTCGACCAGCGCCAGGAGGGTCAGCCCGCGGGGGCGCACCTCGGCGATGATGGCCGGGACGAGTTCCGAGGTGGCGTAGGTGCGCTGCATCGAGCCCATCTTGCGCGGGATGTACCCGATCATCGCCAGGCATCCGAGAGCGAAGACCCCGGCCAGCGCGGCGACGATCCAGGCCCAGGCCTCGAAGCCGGAGTAGATGAGCAGGCCCACGGCCGCGCCCAGGACGAGCACACCGAGGATGCCCGCGGACCACTGCAGCCGCCGCACCTCGGCGAGGCTCTCGTTGTGCTTGCGGACCCAGGCGTCGTCGACGGGGATGTCGGCGAGGCGGTACTGCTCGTGCGGGGCGCGGGGGGTGCGATCGACGGCCATGGGTCCAGTATCCCAGGAACCGTCCGGACCGGACCCGCGGGTGGCCGCCGGCGTCAGCCGACCTCGGGGATCGGCGGCCCCAGCAGGTCGTCGGCGTCGATGATCCGGTAGGCGTACCCCTGCTCGGCGAGGAACCGCTGCCGGTGCGCGGCGTACTCGGCGTCGAGGGTGTCGCGCGAGACCACCGAGTAGAAGTGTGCCTGGCCACCGTCGTGCTTGGGCCGCAGCAGCCGGCCCAGCCGCTGCGCCTCCTCCTGCCGGGAGCCGAACGTCCCCGACACCTGCACGGCCACACTGGCCTCGGGCAGGTCGATCGAGAAGTTGGCGACCTTGGACACCACGAGCGTGGAGATCTCCCCGGCGCGGAACGCGTTGAAGAGCTTCTCACGCTCTTTGTTGGAGGTGGAGCCCTGGATGACCGGGGCGTCGAGCTCGTCGCCGAGCTCCTCGAGCTGGTCGAGGTAGGCACCGATCACCAGGGTCGGGGCGCCGGCGTGCTTGGCGAGGATGCTCTTGACCACAGGGATCTTGGTCCGTGCGGTCGAGCACAGCTTGTACTTGTCCTCCGCCTCGGCGGTGGCGTAGAGCATCCGTTCGTTCTCCGTGAGCGTCACCCGTACCTCGACGCAGTCGGCCGGGGCGATCCAGCCCTGCGCCTCGATGTCCTTCCACGGGGCGTCGTACCGCTTGGGTCCGATGAGGGAGAAGACGTCACCCTCTCGGCCGTCCTCGCGCACCAGGGTGGCGGTGAGCCCGAGCCGGCGCCGGGACTGCAGGTCCGCGGTCATCCGGAACACCGGCGCGGGCAGCAGGTGCACCTCGTCGTAGATCATCAACCCCCAGTCGCGGGAGTCGAACAGCTCCAACGCCCGGTGGACGCCCTTGGTCTTGCGGGTGACCACCTGGTACGTGGCGATGGTGACCGGGCGGATCTCCTTGCGCTCGCCGGAGTACTCGCCGATCTCGTCCTCGGTCAGCGTGGTGCGGGCCAACAGCTCCCGCTTCCACTGCCGACCGGCGACGGTGTTGGTCACCAGGATGAGCGTGGTGGCCTTGGCCTTGGCCATCGCGGCCGCCCCGACCATCGTCTTGCCCGCGCCGCAGGGCAGCACGACGACACCCGAGCCGCCCGCCCAGAACGAGTCGGCGGCCATCTGCTGGTAGTCGCGCAGCTCCCAGGGCTCGGTCTCGGTGGACAGGTCGATGTCGTGGGCCTCGCCGTCGACGTACCCGGCCAGATCGTCGGCGGGCCAGCCCACCTTGAGCAGCTCCTGCTTGAGGCGGCCGCGCTCGGACGGGTGCACCACGACGGTGTCGGTGTCGATGTCGGCGCCGAGCATCGGGGCGATCTTCTTGTGGCGTTTGACCTCGGCGAGCACTGCGGAGTCCAGGGAGACCAGGGTCAGTCCGTGGACCGGGCTCTTGACCAACTGGAGCCGGCCGTAGCGGGCCATGGTCTCGGCGATGTCCACCAGCAGCGGCTGCGGGACGGGGAAGCGGGAGAAGTTGACCAGCACGTCGACCACCTGCTCGGCGTCGTGGCCGGCGGCCCGGGCGTTCCACAGCGCCAGCGGCGTGATCCGGTAGGTGTGGACGTGCTCGGGGGCGCGCTCCAGCTCGGCGAACGGGGCCAGCGCCTGGCGCGCGTCGTTCGCCTGATCGTGGTCGATCTCCAGCAGCACGGTCTTGTCCGACTGGACGATCAGCGGTCCACCACTCACTCCGGCCCTCCTCGGGGTCTCACCGGACCCGCGTGGGTCCGACCCTTCATTGTCCAGGAATCCGGGTCAGCGGGTCGGGTCGACGTCGGAGACGGAGATCACGCGGTGCAGCGGCAGGGTGACGGGCTCGGCGGAATCGGGCTCGATCCCCTCGATCCGACCCCCGCCGACGGAGGCCGGCACGAGCAGTCGCGCGGTGGACCGGCCCTGGGCGTCGACGACCGAGACGGTGACGGCGGTGCCCGTGCTCGCCGCGTCGTGCAGGCGGGCGATGGCGGCCTCGCCGGTGTACGCGCCCCCTGAAGTACCCCGCGCCGAGCGCACCCGGTCGGCCGAGCGCATCGCCGCGACGGCCGCCCGCAGTTCGGAGGGGGTGGCCGTGCGCGTGGGGACGCGGGGCGCGCGGGTGATGCGGCTCTCCCGGACACGGGCCACCGGCCGGGTCAGGGCGACGACGGCGCCGGTCGTGTCCTCGACGACGGGGGAGAACCCGTGCTCGCGCAGGGCCTCCACCAGGTCCAACGGCCGGGCCTGGGAGATGAGGACGGTCGGCGCGACGGTCCGCAGTGCGCAGTTCTCGGCCACCGTGGAGCTGAGGACCTGGGCGACCAGCGACGGGTCGTCGCACCGGACGAAGGACAGGGCGGTACCCACCCGCAGCCGACCGTGACGACGGGCCACGTCCTCGATGAGGTAGTCCAGCGACTGCGGGACGGGGGTGACGGAGGTCCGGGCGAGCAGGTCCCGGATCCCCGCCGCCGTGCGCCCGGCGTCGAGTGCGCGACGCACGGAGGTCTCGGTGACGCGGTAGGTGGTGGCGGCGCCGGCCGACTCGACGTCGGCCAGGAGCGCGAACTCCGCGGCGAGCTCGGGCACGAGCGGGCCGGGGGCGAGGATCGTCAGGTCGGCCTGGACGATGACCTCCGAGACCGGGTCTGGCAGGGCGGCGACGAGGACCGGTTCGAGGTCCTCGACGCCGGGGGCGGGGGTGCCGTCATGGGTGGTGGCGGTGTGGGTGGCGGCTCCGGCGACGGGTGCGTGGGTGTCGCCGGCGAGGGCCCTGGCCGCGCTGGTGGCGGTGGTCCCGACGACGAGTCCCATCAGACGCGCCTCCGCCACGGTCTCGGCCACGGGCCGGGAACCCGCACGCGAGAACCACACCGGCGAGGACCAGCGCACCACCTCCGTCAGCAGAGTGGCGTCGGGCTCCGCTGCGGGGTCCAGGGCGGCCAGCGCCTTCAGGACCCGGATCCGTTCGGTGGGTCCGGGCGGGCCGATGGGCTCACCCAATGCGGGCACGGTGCCGCCGCCCTCGATCTCGGACCCGACCCGCCACGGCGTCCGCGGCATGGACCACCACGCGAGGACGAGCTCGGCCCAGCGGCGTGCGGGTTCGCGGGCCGACCACACGTCGGCGGCCTCGGTGGGCGCCCACACCGAGTCGAAGGCCACGTCGCCGACGTCGGCGTCGCCGACCGCGATGAGTCCCGCGGCCGCGAGGACCTCGAGCAGCAGGGGGAGCTCGCGCTCGACGAGGCCGGAGGCGCGGGCCACCCGCCGCAGTTCGCGCACCCCGACACCGCCGGCCTTGAGGGTGGCGGCCGGGGCGGTCGACAGGGCGGAGAGGACCGAGTCGCAGCGGTGCAGCAGCTCAAGGGCCGCGACGCCGCCGGAGGCGTCGACCCGGCCCGCCCCGCCCGCCCCGCCCGCGGCCGCCCCGGCCCTCGGAGCGGCCCACGCAGGGGCGTGGAGCAGCGACGATCCCTCGTCGCGGGCGCCGTGGCGGGCCCGGTCCAGCGCGTGGGCACGCGGGACGACCACCTCGCCGTCGTCCCCACCGGTCACCTCCGCGAGCCCCGAGCCCGCCAGCTCTGTCGCGGCGGCACGCACCGGCTCCGACGCCCCGGCGCCGAGAGCCCCGACGGGGGTGCGCCCGCGGGCGATCGCCTCGAGCACCCCGACCGCCGGAGCGGACAGGCCGCCCCAGGCGACGTCGAGGTCGGCGCCCGCGGGCTCGCCGGGGTGCGGCGCCACCACCGGGGCCGACCGGACGGCCACCGCCGTGACGGGCGCCATCCGGACATGGTCCCCTCCGCCCCAGAGCAGGGTGAGGTCGCGGAGACGGGCGAGGGCGGCGTGGAAGACGGGCTCGTCGTCGTCGACACCCAACCGGCCCGACACCGCACCCAGCGGCACCGCCCCGGAATCGGCTCCCACCGCTGCGGCGGTGGCCAGGACCACGAGCTCCGGCCACGTCAGGGTCCCCAGCGCGCGGGCGGTGGACGCCGGCAACCGCAGCCTCGACGCGAGCACGTCGACCGAGGCCGGGGGAGGGGTGGCCACATCTGGACGCAACTCGCACACGCGGACGAGCGCGTCATCGGACAGTCCGGCCAGCCACGCGGGGAAGTCCGGCTCGTCGCCGGCGGCACCGGGGGAACCAGCAC
This sequence comes from Dietzia sp. Alg238-R159, assembly GCF_900537145.1. Taxonomy (NCBI): domain Bacteria; kingdom Bacillati; phylum Actinomycetota; class Actinomycetes; order Mycobacteriales; family Dietziaceae; genus Dietzia; species Dietzia sp. Alg238-R159. Next base: position 23,616 of record NZ_UNRI01000005.1, read on the forward strand.
GGCGGGGGGCGACACGGCGGGAGGAGGCTCGGGAACTCGGCATGATCCGTCCCAGCCTAGTGAGATCGCGGCGGCGGTGAGGACCGTCCGGGTCCGATACGACCCGGATGCTGACGGGACGCCCGCGAGGTGAGACACTGGACACGTGGCTGCCAAGAAGAATCTGACCCATGACAACCCGGGATGGCCCGACGCCTCGTTCGGCGAGCACCCGGTGACCGAACTCGCCGCGCTGGTCGCGGGAGGCCTGTCCCCCTTCGGGCAGGAGACCTTCCCGCTGCCGCAGCATCGGCTGGGCTACCTCCACCCGGAGACGGTGGTCAACAGGACCGTCCGCACCCGCTGAGCGCGACGCACTCACACACGAGGAAGGGCCGCCACTCCCTGCAGGGGGTGGCGGCCCTTCCTCGTGGTCCGTGGACCGGGGCTGCGCGGGTGACGCGTCAGTTGGCCAGGTAGGTGGCGAAGAAGCCGTCCACCAGGTCCTGGTTGCCGGCGTAGGCGGCGTCGACGGCGTCCCGGTTGGCCTCGTAGGTGTCGGCGATCGGCAGCACGATGCCGCGGCCCTCGGCGAAGGAGGACAGGGTCGCCACGTGATCGGCGGCGGTGACCGCCTCCGGGGCGGCGGGCGCGGCCGGGGCGTGGGCACGCGGGGCCGGCGCGGGCGCCGGGTTGGACAGGTCGCGCGGGGTCGGCGCGGAGTTCAGGCCCAGCTTGGCCGAGCAGGCGGGCCAGGCGCCCCAGCCCTGACCGGCGAGGGTCTTCTCGGCGATCGCGATCTGCTGCTCGCGCGTGGCCTGGTTGGCCGTCGGGGCGTACTGCGTACCGCCGTAGGCGGCCCAAGTGCTCGGCGAGAACTGCAGGCCGCCCTGGTAGCCGTTCCCGGTGTTGATGCCCCAGTTGCCGCCGGACTCGCACTGGGCCAGGCGGTCCCAGTCGGAGTCGGGGGCGGCGTTGGCGGCCGGCGCGAGGGCCAGGCCGGCGGCGGAGAACGCGGTGCCCGCGAGGACGACCTTCACAGCGTTCCTGGGCGCTGAGGAGGCGGCGGCACGGTGGCGTCCGGTGTAAGAGGTCATGTCGTCAGTCCTTTTCACTCTGTGCCTACGGGGTGAGCTGTCGGGTTCGGACGAGTGCGTCCGGCCGCCGGTGGCGGCTTCACCCCAAGGCGACCATCGGTCGCCGGGCCGTGGTGGGCCCTGTCGGGTCCCCCGTCCCCGCCCGGGTAATGGTCACTGTGGCATCGGCCGCTGGGCGGGGTTCGGTAGGTGCGTCCGATGCCGACTCGCTGACGAGTCTGCTACGAAACTGTAGCGGTCCGATGCCGGATCGTCACCATTCTGAAATAAACCGAGGCAGTCTGGGTCTGACGTGCGTGCCGTTATCGGCTCGTTACCAGCGGTGTTCGCGGGAGGGTGTGGTTGATCACACCGAGGGCGGTCGCGAGCCGAGGATGGCGTAGAGCAGCCCCAGTAGGAACCCGACCGGCGTGAACAGCATCGCGCCGAGATACAGGAGGGTCGGCGCGTCGCGGCCGAGCACGAACGGGGTCAGCGCCGCCGCGACGGTGAACAGCACCCCGATCGTGAAGATGACGAGCGCCGTCACGAACAGGCCCCGGCGTCGTGGCCGCACGGGGTCGGCTGCCCGGGTGGACGCCGCGGCGTCAGGTGTCCAGGGGTCGTCGGCAGGGCGTCGATCGTCGGCGGTCACACGGGGAGGTTACCGCTCGCCTCGCGGTGGGCACCAACGCGCACGAGGGTAGTCTCGGGGCATCAGTCATGGTTGTCGGTCGCGTATCCCGCGTCCGGTCGGAAGGTGGTTCGCGGTGCCCAGCGGCAAGGTCAAGTGGTACGACGCGGAGAAGGGCTTCGGTTTCCTGTCCCAGGAGGGCGGAGAGGACGTCTACGTGCGCTCCGAGGCGCTCCCCGCAGGGCTCGAGACGCTGCGTCCGCGCCAGCGCGTGGAGTTCGACATGGTCTCCGGGCGCCGCGGCCCCCAGGCGTTGCGCGTGGTGGTCCACGACGAGCCGACGGTCGCGGAGGAGCGGGCCCCGAGGAGCGGGCCCCGACGTTCGGCGGACGAGCTGCACGGGATGGTCGAGGACATGATCAAGGTGCTCGAGTCGACCGTCCAGCCCGAGTTGCGCCGTGGTCACCGGCCGGAGGCCAAGGTCTCGGGCCGGGTGGCGTCGGTGCTCCGCGCGGTCGCGCGCGAGCTGGACGCCTGACCCACGGATCAGTCGGCGTAGGTGAAGCGCACCGACCACTCGCCGTTGAGGATCGACTCCGACCCGTCAGCGGCATAGACGATCGCGACCGCACGGATGGCGAGGCCCTCGATCCGGCCCTCCTCCGGGGTGGTCACGGGCACCAGCAGCTGGCCCGGCCCGCCGGCCTCGACGGTGTAGTCGCGGGAGCCGTCGGCGCGGATCTCATAGACGTCCATCGTCGACGCACGCAGCTCTCCGGGCAGCCGGACGGTGAGGACGTCCTCATCCTGCACCCGGAACTCGCCGACCGGATTGGTGAAGGTGTTCCCGTCCAGGTCGGTCGCGGTGAACGGCAGCACGGTCACCTGGCCGCGATCGCTCGCGACGGTCACCTCGGGTAGTGCACCGTACCGGGCCTCCGAACCCTGCCAGGCGCCGACGATCGCGGCGATCATGATGATCATCCACGCCGCGATCGCCCAGGTGATGGGACGGATACGGGAGCCGGTCGACGGGGTCTCGTTGCGGGAACTCACTCCCTCATTCTGCCGAGGGGCCGGGTGTCGGCCACACCCGGGTCGCGCGGCGGGCCCGGGAAGCGCGGCCTGTTGCCGCCTAGGCCGGGGACGAGGGTCGACCCGCGGCCGGTCAGGTGCGATTGCGCGAACATCAGGGCGCCGACCACGGCGATCACCGAGAACCCCACGGTGAAGTCGGTCGGCAGGAGGACGCCCAGTGCTCCGCCGAGGACCCACGCCACCTGCAGGGCGGTCTCGGAGCGACCGAAGGCCGAGGAGCGTGCGGCGTCCGGGATGTCCGTCTGGACCGACGCGTCGAGGGCGACCTTGCCCAGGGCGCTGCACACCGCCGCGACGAGCGCGAGGACGGCCGCGGCCCAGATGGTCCCGAGGAACGCGGCGACGACGGCCGTCGCCAGGGCCGCCCCCGCGGCCGTGCCGGCGATCCGTTCGGGCCGGCCCAGCGGGAGCCGCGCACCGACGGCGTTGCCGGTGAAGGTACCCAGCCCGCCGGCGGCGCCCGCCATCGCCAGGAGGCCGGCCTGCTCGATCGCGGTGGCGTCCTCCTGGGCCTTGGCCATGAACGCCAGGAACAGGGTGAGGAAGCCGGTCATGAAACGCAGGAGCGACACCGCCCACAGGTTCGCCAGGACGTTCCTGCCCAGCGGCCGCGTGAGGACCGCCCGGAGGTCACCGGTCAGACTCGGGCCCCGCTCCATCCGCAGGGTGGCGGACTCCTCGTCCCGGGACGCCTCGGCGTGCGCGGGGATGGTCACGGCGACGTAGGCCGCGACAAGGGCGACCGCTGCGAGCAACCACAGGGCGGCGTCGGAGTCCCACAGCCATGCCACGGCGCCGGCTGTCGCCCCTGCGATGAGGCTGCCGCAGACGTGCCCCAGCACGGTCAGGCGGGAGTTGGTGCGGACCAGGTCCAGGGTCGGGGGCAGCACGTGGGGGGTGATGGACGCCTTGACGACGCCGAACGTCTTGGACAACACGAGCATGCCCAGCGCGAGGGGGTACAGGAGCCAGGAGTCGAAGTTCAGCGCGAGGATCACCGCGAGCACCGCACGCAGGGTGAACGTCAGTGAGACGGTGAGACGTCGGCCCCGGTGGAGGCGGTCCAGGGCGGGGCCGATGACCGGCGCGATCAGCGCGAACGGCGCGACCGTGACCAGGAGGTACAGCGCCACGCTGGCGCGGGACTCCGCGGTCGCGGCGGAGAAGAACAGGGTGTTGGCCAGGGCCACGGCGAGAATCGCGTCGCAGGCGAAGTTGGCGACCGTGACGTAGCTGAGCGGAGCGAGTCCCGAACGGTCCGCGCCGTCGGCGTGGAAGACCCGGCGCACGCCCCGTCCGGCGGAGGAGGCGGCGCGGCGCGCGGGACCGGCGGTACGCTCACCCAACGAGGCGCACCTCGTACATGGTCGGCCACAGCTTGCCGGTGAGCAGGACGTTCCCGGAGTCCGGCAGTGCCGCGATCCCGTTGAGCACGGCATCGGGGTCGGCGGGCCGCGGTTGCTGGAGCTGCCCGGCGTCGTAGATGGCGGTGACCTGCCCCGTGGCGGGGTCGATCCGCACGATCTCGTCGGTCATCCACACGTTCGCGAGGACCGAGCCGTCCGCACATTCCAGTTCGTTGAGCCGGGTGACCGGCGTGCCCCCGGACGTCACCGACACGCGTCCGGTCGGCTCGAAGGTCGTCGGGTCGCGGAAGGTCAGGGTGTCGGAGCCGTCGCTCATCACCAGCGCCGTGCCGTCGGAGCACAGGCCCCAGCCCTCGCCCTCGTACGGGACCTCGGAGCGCACCTCGAGGGTCTGCGGGTCGCGGTTGTGGGCGATGCCCTTCTGCCAGGTGAGGGTCCACAGGGTGTCGGGGGTGACGGCCAGGCCCTCGCCGAACTCGTCCCCCGCCATGGCGACGGTCACCGCGGGCTCGCCACCCCCCAGCGGTCGACGCTGGACCACGGAACTGCCGACCCGCCCCGTCGACTCGTAGATCTCGTCGCCCACCACCTGTAGCCCCTGGGTGAACAAGGACGGGTCGTGATCGAGCGTGCGCACGACCTCCACCGAGCCGCGCGCGGGTTGCGGGTCCGACGGCCCCACCGGCACCCGGGGGGCCGCCGAACTCCCGGCGGCCGAACCGGCGGGGACGCTCGACGAGGCAAGGGACGCGCCGGCGGAGGTGGTGGCGGGCGGTGCTCCTCCGTCGTCCGAGGAACACGCCGTGAGTGCGGCGACGAGGCTCAGGGACACGACGAGGGGGCCGACCGGGCCGAGGGCGCTGCGCATGCCCCCCAGGATGCCGCACGACGGGCCGGGCCGTGACCTCCACGCGGAGATGCGCATAATGGGAGACGTGAACACCGAGGTAGGCACGGATCAGGGGTCGGATTTCGACGGCGCGCTGCGTGAGCGGCTGGCCACCGGCGTCGACGTGGCCCGGTCGGCGGTCGAGGAGTTCGCCGCGGAGGGTGTGGGGGAGCACCTCGGCAGCACCGTCGAGGCGGAGTTCACCACCACGCACCGGTTCGCCTCCGAGCTGCCCGGGTACCGAGGTTGGTACTGGGCCTGCGTCCTCGCGCTCGTGCCCGGTGGTGACCTGACCGTCGACGAGATCGCGCTCCTCCCGGGAGCGGACGCGCTGGTCGCCCCCGAGTGGGTGCCGTGGGATCGGCGCATCCGGCCCGGGGACCTCGGCGCCGGGGATCTGCTCCCGCCGCCCGAGGACGACGACCGGCTCGTCCCCGGCTACACGCTGAACGGCGACGACGAGCTGGACGACGCCGCGGGGCCGATCGGTCTCGGCCGACCGCATCACCTGAGCTGGGAGGGGCGGGCCGCCGCCGCCGACCGGTGGACGGTCGAGCGCGGACCGGACACCGAGATCGCCCGGGCCGCCAAGCACCACTGTGGGACCTGTGGGTTCCTGGTGCCCGTAGCCGGGTCCCTGGGCGCCCTGTTCGGCGTCTGCGCCAACGAGTTCTCCGCCGACGGGCAGGTCGTCCACCTCGAGTACGGCTGCGGCGCCCACAGCGAGGTCGAGATCCCCTCCGACACCGGGCCGGCCGTTGCCGAGGCGTACGACGACGCCGCCGTCGACGTGGTGGTCCTGCCCCAGCAGCTCGCCGCGACCGCACGCGCTCGCTCCGCCGCCGATGACCGCACGGACGATCAGGCCGCGTCCGGCCACGCCGCGTCCGGTGCGGCCGCCCCCCACCAGGGTGGGGACGTCGAGACGTCGGCCGACGAGCCCACGTCCGCGGACTGACCCGCTCAGTCCAGGTCGTAGTCCAGGCCCTGTTGGGCACCCGCGCTGCCGCGTAGTACGGCCCGGCGCTGCAGTGCATAGACGATCGTGCCGACCGCCCCGACGCCGACGCCGACCGCGCCCAGGATGACCGAACGCATGTCGACCTCCTCCATGAGCATGTGGGCCAGGAGGGCCAGCGTCCACGCCAGGGTCCCGATGATGACGACGGGTCGGGGGTCCAGCAGGTAGGCGGGAATCCGGGGGACCCCCGGCTCTGTCGACTCGTCCGTCATGACCGCGACGCTACCGCAGGCGGCGGGGCGGTTACTCTATGACGGTTCCTCACCCACAGCTCAGGAAGGTCACCAGATGTCGCAGAGCACCGGGGCCCCGTCGCAGCCCCCCACCAAGGTCGGGGCGCTCGATCGCTACTTCAAGATCAGCGAGCGCGGCTCGACGGTGTCCCGCGAGGTCCGCGGCGGGCTCGTCAGCTTCTTCGCGATGGCCTACATCATCATCCTCAACCCGCTGATCCTCGGCTCGGGCACCGACGTCGAGGGCAACCAGCTGTCGATCGTCGAGATCGCCGCGGTCACCGCCTTCACGGCGGGCGTGATGACCATCGCGTTCGGTGCGATCGCGCGGTACCCCTTCGCATTCGCCACGGGCCTGGGGATCAACTCGCTCGTCGCCGTCACCATCGCGCAGCAGGTGACCTGGGCCGAGGCCATGGGCCTGGTGGTCATCGAGGGCATCATCATCGTGATCCTCGCCGTCACCGGGTTCCGCACCGCCGTGTTCAACGCGGTGCCCGGCGAGCTCAAGGCGGCCATCGCCGTCGGCATCGGCCTGTTCATCGCGATGGTCGGTGTCGTCGACTCCGGTTTCGTCCGCCGCCTCCCGGACGCGGCCGGCACCACCGTCCCGGTGGGGCTGGGCATCAACGGGTCGATCGCCTCGTGGCCCACCTTCGTCTTCGTCGTCGGTCTCCTGCTCTGCGGAATCCTCGTCGCACGCCAGATCCGCGGCGGCCTGTTCATCGGCATCGTCGTCACCGCGGTCTTCGCGGTGATCGTCGAGGCCCTCGCGGACGCGGGCCCGTCCTTCGTCGACGGTGAGCCCAATCCGACCGGCTGGGGCCTCGCGGTCCCCGGCATCCCCGATTCTCTCGGGGGCATCCCGAACCTGTCGCTGATCGGCCAGGTGGACCTCATCGGCGCGTTCGTCCGCATCGGGCCGCTGGCCGCGGGACTGTTCGTCTTCACCCTGCTGCTCGCCAACTTCTTCGACGCCATGGGCACCTTCACCGGCCTCGGCAAGGAAGCCGAGCTCATGGACGACAAGGGCAACCTGCCCAACATGAAGGCCGCGCTGGTCGTCGAGGGATTCGGTGCCGTCGCCGGTGGTCTGACCTCGTCGTCGTCGAACACGGTGTTCCTCGAGTCCGCCTCCGGCATCGCCGAGGGAGCCCGGACGGGCCTGGCGAACGTCGTCACGGGCGGGCTGTTCCTGCTGGCGATGTTCTTCACCCCGCTGTACGAGGTCGTCCCGGTCGAGGCCGCCGCGCCCGCGCTGGTGATCGTGGGTGCGCTGATGATCTCGCAGATCAAGGCGATCGACCTGACCAACTTCGCGGTCGCGCTACCGGCGTTCCTCACGATCGTGGCGATGCCGTTCACGTACTCCATCGCCAACGGCATCGGGATCGGTTTCATCGCCTGGGTCGTCATGGCCACGGCCACCGGCAAGGGCCGCACCGTGCACCCGATCCTCTGGATCGTCGCGGCCGCGTTCGTCGTGTACTTCGCCATCGGTCCCATCACCGACGCGCTGGCCTGACCGGCCGGCGGAGGAGCGAGCGAACCGTGCACGTCGTCGACGTCTCCGACCCCGCCGACCCCAGGCTGGACGACCTGCGTGACCTCAACAACTCCGACCGGCGGCCCGACCTGCCCGGCGGCCGGGGACTGGTGATCGCCGAGGGCACGTATGTCGTGGGCCGCATGCTCCTCTCGCGCTTCCGGCCGCACGTCCTCCTGGGGACCGACGCGCGGTTGCACCAGTTGCGCAGGGAGGCCGCCGCCGAGGGGTGGGACGCCGACGAGCGCGCGGGCGACGCGGTGTATCTGCGCACCACCAAGGACGTCCTCAGCGAGGTGATCGGCTTCCGGTCCAGCCGCGACATCCTCGCCGCCGCGGACCGGCCCGCACCACTGCCGGTCGAGGAGGTGCTGGACGGCGCGCGGACGCTCGTCGTGCTCGAGGGCGTCAACGACCCCGAGAACCTCGGCGCGATCTTCCGCAACTGCGCTGCCCTCGGGGTCGACGGCGTGCTGTTCGGGGCGGCCGCCGGGGACCCGCTCTACCGGCGGGTCGTGCGGGTGTCGATGGGACACGTGCTCCGCCTGCCGTTCGCCCACCTGCCCGGCACGCCCACCACCTGGCAGCGTTCGCTCGAGGACCTGCGGGAGCGGGGCTTCCGGACCGTCGCCCTGACGCCGTCCGCCGACACCCCGCTGTCCCGGGCCGTCGACGCCGACAGGGTGGCGTTCGTGCTCGGCGCGGAGGGCCCGGGGCTCACCGAGCACGCGATGCGTGCCTGCGATGTGCGGGCCGCGATCCCCATGACCGACGGCACGGATTCGCTCAACGTCGCCACCGCCGCGGCGGTCGCGTTCTACGAGCGGTCCCGCCGGGACTGACCCGCTCGCGACGGGCCGCGTCGACCCGCTAGCGGGATCCGCCGTCGCGACGACGGCGGGACACCGAGTCCGCGCCCCGGCGCACGGCGTCACCGACCAGGCCGGCGATGCTCCGTATCCGGCCGCCGCGCGCACCCCCGCCCGGCCCGCGGGATCCGGAGGGGAGACGCTCGTAGTCGTCGTCGGCGTAGGGGGAGGGCCCGCCGTCGGCGCTGTCGCCATCGGCGTCCGTGTCGGACCCGACGCCGGCGGCACGCCTCGCGGCCGCGTGGAGCTCGGCGCGGCCCGGCATCCCCACGACGTGCAGTGCCGGCCCGGAGAGCGGGGTGTGTTGGCGGACCTCGCGGCGGCCGTCGGTGGCGAACCCGTGGACCGGGACGTCGAGACCGCCCGGCTCCAGGTCGAAGCCGAGCCAGTCGCGGTGGGCGGCGTGGAGGAGTGACGACGGCGAGAACGGCAACGCCAGGGGGTTGTCGGTCGCCGTGTCGAGCGGGAACTCGCCGGCCCAGTAGGGCCTCTCGAACGGCAGGGGCATGCCCTCGTCCTCGACGATCCGGTCGTCGGCCCCGGCGAACGCCCGCACGAGCCGACCCGACTCCCACCGGGCGAATCCGCTCACCCCGTCCTCGGCATCCTGGGCGAACAGCAGGATGGTGGGCGCCTCGACCAGTTTCAGCCACATCTCCGGGGTGGCGGACGGCGCGATGGGCCCCTCCACCGGGGTCTGGACGACGGTGAGTCCCGGGAACGAGCCCACGTAGATCTCACCCGGTCCGGCCGAGGCCGAGCGGTTGAGCGGGAACGCGCCCAGGGACGCCACCGTGACGGTGGGGAACAGCCGCGACAGCAGGCGGCGCGCGAAACCGGGGTCGGACGGCTGTCCCGCCCGGATCGGTGCGGCGGGATCGTCCGTGGCCAGATACCAGAACGTTGCGACGTGGTGTCCCATGACCGGACTCAGTCGTCCTTACCGCGGACCCCGAGCAGGACGTCCTCCCACGAGGGCATCGTGGGGTGACGGCGCGAGGGGCGTCGTTCGGGTTCGGTGGGCGTGGGCTGGAGGAAGTCCTCGTTGTCGTTGTCGTCGCCGTCGTTGTCGTTCCCGCGTCGTTCCCCCGTGGGGCGGGAGTCGCCGGACGTCGACTCCGACCGTCCGGACGCCCCCGGTCCCGTCCCCGCGGGAGGGGCGGATGCTGCTGGGGTGGACGATCCGGCTGGGGTGGCCGGCGCGGCGGACGGCGCGGGAACCGCGCGGATCGGCGGCGGGCCCGGCGGCAGCGGGGGAGGAGACGAGACCGAGCGCAGCGCCGTCGCGCGCGAGGGGTCGAGGATGCTCTCGGCCTCGTCGTCAAGGGCCCGGGCCGAACCGCCGTGCGAGTCGGGGACGAACGACCACGTCGCACTGGCGTCGTCGGACAGGCCCGCCGGCCAGGAGGTACGGACGACCCACCCACCGGACCGGTCACGCCAGGCGTCCCAGACGACCAGGTCCGGGTCCACGCCACGGCGGTCGAGGGCGGCACCCACCCGGTCGGCGAGCGTGTTGAGGGCCGGGCCGTCCGGCAGCACCGGATGGGCGCCCTTGGCCATGTCGGCGGCGTTGGCGCGTTCCAACAACACCGGCACGGCGAACCCCTGGATCCGCGACAGTGACACGCCGGCGTCGGCGGCGACCTCCTCCGGGGAGGCGCCGTGCCGGATGCGGTCCTGGATCTCGCGGGGGCGCAGCGTACCGGTCACGGGAGCCCGACCGGACCCACCACCGGGCACGAACTCACCACGGGCGGCCGCCCGCAGACGATCATCGAGTGGGAGGGAGAGCTTCTCGCCGGAGTCCGCGACCTCGCATTCGACGACCGACGACTCGGTGTCCACACCGACGATCCTCAGCTTCCGCATGCCGCCTCCTCGACTCCTCGCGGTCCCGTGGGCGGCTCGAGGGGTCGAGTGGCGCGCACCCGGGTCCTGGGCGTTGATCCACATGGTAGGTCAGCACAGCCCACCCGGCGCGCGGACGGGCCGGGTGGGCTGCGGAAAACTGCAGACGATGCTGCGCGGGTGGCCCCGGAGGACGCCGATCAGGCGAGCTGGCCGACCACGTGGTCGATGCAGCGGGTCAGCTGCGTGACGTCCTCCGGCTCGATCGCCGGGAACATGCCGATGCGCAACTGGTTGCGGCCCAGCTTGCGGTACGGCTCGGTGTCGAGGATGCCGTTGGCGCGCAGCGTCTTGGCGACCTTCGCGGCGTCGATCTTCTCGTCGAGGTCGATGGTGCCCACGACCTGCGAGCGGTGGGCCGCCTCGGTGACGAACGGGGTGGCGTAGTCGCTGGCCTCGGCCCAGTCGTAGAGGCGCGCGGACGAGTCCTTGGTGCGCGCGACGCACCAGTCCAGACCGCCCTGGGAGTTCATCCACTCGATCTGCTCGGCGAACATGATCAGCGTGGCCACGGCCGGGGTGTTGTACGTCTGGTTCTTGCGCGAGTTGTCCACCGCGGTCGGCAGGGACAGGAAGTCCGGGCACCAGCGGTCGGTGGCGGCGATCTCGTCGACCCGAGCGAGTGCGGCCGGGCTCATGATCGACACCCAGAGGCCACCGTCCGAGGCGAACGACTTCTGCGGCGCGAAGTAGTAGACGTCCGTGTCGGCGATGTCGACGGGCAGCCCGCCGGCGCCGGAGGTGGCGTCGATCGCGACCAGCGCGTTCTCCGAACCGGCCGGGCGGGACACGGGGAGCATGACGCCGGTCGACGTCTCGTTGTGGGCCCAGCCGATGAGGTCGACGGACGGGTCCGAGGTCGGCTCGGGGGCCGAACCGGGCTCGGCGGAGATGACGATCGGGTCGGCCAGGAACGGCGCGCCGCCGGTGACCTTGGCGAACTTCGAGGAGAACTCGCCGTAGGTCAGGTGCAGCGACTTCTCGCGCACCAGGCCGAAGGCGGCGGCGTCCCAGAACGCGGTGGTGCCACCGTTGCCCAGCACGACCTCGTAACCGTCGGGCAGCGAGAACAACGAGGACAGGCCGTCGCGCACGCGGCCCACGACGTCCTTGACCGGGGCCTGCCGGTGGCTGGTGCCCATCACGGTGGTGGCGGCGTCGGACACGGCCGCGATCTGCTCGGGACGGACTTTGGACGGGCCGCAGCCGAAGCGGCCGTCGGCGGGCTTGAGGTCGGCGGGGATGGTGGGCAGCTGATCGCTCATGCTCTTGGGGTGCCGTTCGGTCGGGGTGTGGGACGTGGTCCATCGTAGTCCGGCCCGTCCGTGGCCCGGAGTACCGTCTGGGTCATGGAGGAACCCGCCCTGGAACCGGCCGATTTCGACGTGATGCGGGTCGGGTACGGCCTGCATCCGCGCTTGGACGTCGCCGACCTGGACGACGGGTGGCTGCCGCTGTTCACCGCGTGGTTGGAGGAGGCGGGGCACCGAGGTGTCCGTGAGCCCAACGCGATGGTGCTCGGCACCGTCGGTGCCGACGGCCGGCCCTCGACCAGGACGGTGCTGTGCAAGGGCGCCGACGAGCGGGGGGTGACGTTCTTCACGACGACGACGTCCCGCAAGGGCACGCAGTTGGCGGAGACCGGGTATGCGTCAGTGACCTTCCCGTGGTTGGTCGCCGAGCGTCAGGTCCACATCGAGGGTCCGTGCCATCCGGTCGACCGGGCGGACAGCCTCGACTACTGGCGCACGCGGCCCCGGGGGTCGCAGGTCTCGGCGTGGGCTTCGGAGCAGTCCCGACCGGCCGAATCCGTCGAGGAGCTGGAGTCGCTGTACGCGACCGCGGAGCGGCGACTGGCGGGCGTCGACGAGATCCCCATGCCGGACAGATGGGGCGGGTTCCGGCTGGTGCCCGAACGGGTCGAGTTCTGGCAGGGCGGTCCGGACCGCTTCCACGACCGCGTCGAGTGCCTCCTGGCGGGGGAGACCTGGACGGCCCGCAGGCTCCAGCCCTGACCACCCGCGTCCAGACAGGCTGTGGGGCCGTGGGGGGAGCGTCTGAGAACTCCCTTCGAACCGTGGTCCGCCCTCACGGTAGGGTGTGGCACAGCACATTCGTGGCGGGATTCAGGCCGCCGGGACCAGTCGTCGGAGAGGGAATCGCGTGACCGCAGGCTCGAACGGTTCGGACCGCAATGCAACACTGTCCTACCCCGGCGGTGAGCTCGAACTCGATGTGGTGGAAGCGACCTGCGGAAGCGACGCGGTGCAGCTGGGTTCCCTGCTGGCGAAGACGGGGATGACGACCCTGGACGTCGGGTTCGTCAACACCTCCGCCTGCACCTCGTCGATCACCTACATCGACGGCAACGAGGGCATCCTCCGTCACCGCGGGTACCCGATCGACCAGCTCGCCGACAACGCGTCCTTCCTGGAGGTCTCGTACCTGCTCATCTACGGTGAGGACCCCACGGAGGCCCAGCTCGCCGAGTTCACCGAGAAGGTGCTCGCCGAGACGACGCTGCCCGGCCAGATGATGCCGCTGCTGCAGGCCTTCCCCCGGGACACCCACCCGATGCCCGTCCTGTCGGCCGGCGTGAGCCTCTTCGGGACCCACGGTGACGACCTGGACATCGACGACCCCAAGGCCGTCGACCTGGCCACCGCCCGACTCCTCGGACGCGGCCCGACCCTGGCCGCCGCGATCGAGCGCATCCGGGGCGGCAAGGACGCCATCGACCCGGACCCGTCGCTCGGGTACGTCCGCAACTTCCTGCGGATGACGTTCGGCCCGGACTACGAGGTCACCGACGAGGTCGCCGACGCCCTCGACATGCTCCTCGTGCTGCACGCCGATCACGAGCAGAACTGCTCCACCTCCACCGTCCGCATGGTCGGTTCCTCCGAGGCCCCGCTCTACGCCTCGATCACCGGGGGCATCAACGCGCTGTACGGTCCGCTGCACGGTGGCGCCAACCAGGCCGTGCTGGAGATGCTCGAGCGGATCGACTCGGAGGGCGGCGACGCCACCGACTACATGGACCGGGTCAAGAACAAGGTCGACGGCGTCAAGCTGATGGGCTTCGGCCACCGCGTCTACAAGAGCTACGATCCGCGCGCGCAGATCGCCAAGAAGCACGCGCACGCGCTGCTGTCGCAGAGCAACGACCCGCTGCTCGAGATCGCGCTCAAGCTCGAGGAGACGGCGCTCGCCGACGACTACTTCGTTGAGCGCAAGCTCTACCCGAACGTGGACTTCTACACCGGCCTGATCTACCGCGCGATGGGCTTCCCGACGGAGATGTTCACCGTGCTGTTCGCGCTCGGCCGTATGCCCGGGTGGATCGCGCACTGGCGCGAGATGCGCGAGGATCCGTCCACCAAGATCAACCGCCCGCGTCAGGTCTATACCGGCCCGGCCGAGCGGAGTTTCACCCCGATCAGCCAGCGCTGAACCCGGGAACCTGACTCCAGGAGGAGACACCATGGACAAGCCCGAGATCGACATGCCGACGGGCCCCGCGCCCACCGACCTCGTCGCCGAGGACATCACGGTGGGGGACGGTGCCGAGGCGGTCGCCGGCGGCAACGTCACCGTCCACTACGTGGGGGTCGACTACGAGACCGGTGAGCAGTTCGACTCCTCCTGGGACCGCGGCGAGTCCATCACCTTCCCGCTCAACGGCCTGATCCAGGGTTGGCAGGAGGGGATCCCGGGGATGAAGGTCGGCGGTCGCCGCCAGCTGGTGATCCCGCCGGACAAGGCCTACGGCACCTCCGCGGCGCTGCACCCGCTCGGCGGCAAGACCCTGGTGTTCGTCATCGACCTGCTCAACGCCTGAGCCCTCCTCCCGTAGCCGGGAGACCCGATCGCCCCGTCCTCCCCACGGAGGGCGGGGCGATCGGCGTCGGTAGGGGGGCCGGCAGGGCGGAGATGGCGGGGCGGACGTCGCACGCCTCGCCCGGGCTGACGCGCACCGTGGGGAGCCCGGGGTGTGTGCCCGTTCTGCCCGCATAGACGGGGGCTACGCGCCCGGACTGGTCCCAGGCGGACGCGCACCCCCGCGCAGCCGTGCAGAACCGGCGCGTAGGTCCGGGTTACTTCCTCGGTCGCAGGAAAGGCGCCAGCGCGTCCAACACGGCCGGGTCCTCGATCGTCGAGGGCACCACGACGTCCTGTTGTCCGTCGGCGATCTGCCGCATGGTCTTGCGCAGGATCTTGCCCGACCGGGTCTTGGGCAGCCCCTGGACCACCGTGCAGTCCCGGAACGTGGCCACCGCGCCGATCTCGTCACGCACCATCGCCACCAGCTCGGCGCGTAACTCCTCGGGGTCGCGGACCTGCCCGGACTTGAGCACCACGTACCCGACGGGCCGCTGGCCCTTCAGCTCGTCCCTGACCCCGATCACGGCGGCCTCCGCCACGGCGGGGTGGGTCGCGATGACGGCCTCCATCGACCCGGTCGACAGGCGGTGGCCGGCCACGTTGATCACGTCGTCGGTCCGGCCCATCACGTAGACGTAGCCGTCGGAGTCGATGTACCCGCCGTCCCCGGTCGAGTAGTACCCGTCGAAGACCGACATGTACGAGGAGACGAACCGTTCGTCGTCCTCCCACAGCCCCGCCAGCGTCCCCGGTGCCATGGGCAGCTTGATCGCGAGATTGCCTTCCTCGCCCGCGGGCAGCGGGTTGCCCTCGCCGTCGAGAACGTGCAGGTCGTACCCGGGCACGGCGACGGTGGGCGAGCCCGCCTTGATCGGCATCGGCTCCAGACCACGCAGGTTGGACGCGATCGGCCACCCGGTCTCGGTCTGCCACGAGTTGTCCACCACCGGCCTGCCGAGCTTGTCGGTGGCCCACTGGTAGGTGTCAGGGTCCAGGCGCTCACCCGCGCAGAACAGCGTGCGCAGGGAGGACAGGTCGTACTTGTCGACCTCGGCGCCCTCCGGATCCTCCTTGCGCACGGCGCGGACGGCGGTCGGGGCGGTGAACAGCGCGGTGGCCCGGTGCTCGGAGATGACCCGCCAGAAGGCCCCGGCATCCGGCGTGCCGACCGGCTTGCCCTCGTAGATGATGGACGTCGCACCGATCAACAGCGGTGCGTAGACGATGTACGAGTGGCCGACCACCCAGCCCACGTCCGAGGCGGTCCACCACACCTCACCCGGCCGGACCCCGTAGACGTTCCACATCGACCACGCGAGCGCCACCGCGTGGCCGCCGTTGTCCCTCACGACGCCCTTGGGCAGGCCCGTGGTGCCGGAGGTGTAGAGGATGTACAGGGGATCGGTGGCCTTGACGGGCACCGGGGCCGCCCGCTCGGACGCGGCGACGGCGTCATCCCAGTAGCTCCAGGTGGTGCCCGGCGTCTCCGGGAAGGCCTCGTCGGGGAACTGCTCGTGACGCGGGGCCACGATCACGGCACCGGGGGTGTGCCGGGTGAGTTCGAGAGCCTTGGTCACCATGGGGAAGTACGGCACCTTGCGGGTCGGCTCGATCCCGCCGTGGGAGGTGACGATGACCTTCGGGCGCGCGTCGTCGATACGAATCGCCAACTCCGGGGCGGCGAAGCCCCCGAAGACGACGGAGTGCACCGCACCGAGCCGGGCACACGCGAGCATCGCGACGGCCGCGCGGGGAACCATGGGCATGTAGATGACGACCCTGTCGCCCCGCCCGACGCCCTCGGCGGCCAGCGCTCCGGCGAACTCCTCGACCCGGTCCAGCAGCTGGGCGTAGGTGATGGTCTCCTTCACCCCGGTCACGGCGGAGTCGTAGATGAACGCGGCCTGGTCCCCCCGGCCCGCCTCGACGTGGCGGTCCACGCAGTTGTAGGAGGTGTTCAGCTCCCCGTCCGGGAACCAGCGGTAGAACGGCGGGCGAGAGCGGTCGACCGCCGTGGTCGGAGGCGTGGTCCAGTCGATATCCGCCGCGACGTCGAGCCAGAACGCGTCGGGATCGCTGATCGAAAGCCGGTGGGCGGCGGCATAGGACGAGGCGGTGGAGTCCGTCATCGGGAGTTCCCCTCACAGGTGGGAGCGTGCCCGCCGGCCGGGCCGACGGGCTGTGACAAGACTCACTCTAGTGGCAGGCCGAGCTCCCGATACCTCATCATCCGCTCGGCATACCTCCGCTCAGGGGGGCGCCTGCGGACCTCGAGGAGGGCCGCGGCGACGGCATCGGCCATCCGGTCGCAGAAGGATTCCGGTTCGTCGGCGGCGTCGGGCCTCTCCGGGACCACCACGTCCACGATCCCGGCTCCCAGCAGGTCGGCGGAGGTGATCCCCTGCGATCGGGCGACCTCCGGCGCCCGGGAGGTCTCGTGGTGGAGGATGGCGCTGGCGCCCTCGGGCGGGAGCGGTGCGAGCCACCCGTGCCGTGCACACAGGACCCGGTCGGCCGGGAGCAGCGCGAGGGCGGCCCCGCCGGTGCCCTGGCCGAGTATCACCGAGACGGTCGGGCTGGACAGCGTGACCAGGTCCGCGAGGCTCCGGGCGATCTCGCCCGCGAGGCCGCCCTCTTCCGCCTCCCGGGACAGCGCGGCCCCCCGGGTATCGATGAGCAACACCAGCGGAACGCCCATCTCCGCCGCGATCCGCATCCCACGGCGGGCCGACCGCAACGCGGACGGACCGAGCGGGCTCGTCTCGTTCTCCGCATCGCGGTCCTGGGCCAGGACGACCGCGGACTGGCCCCGGAAGCGCGCCAGGGAGAGCAGGAGGGACCCACTGTCCTCTCCCTGCCCCGTCCCCGACAGCGGGACGCGGGTGGGTGCGACCCGGTCGAGGAAGGCGCGGGCGCCCGGGCGGTCGTGCCGGCGGGACCGGGTGATGGCGTCCCAGGCGTCGGGTGGGGTGCCGTCGTCGGGCTCCGGCTCGGGTACGGGGCCGGGCGGTGGGGCCGGCTCGTCGTCGGAGGGCGGGTCCTGGCACAGCACCCGCAACGCCCGCGCGGTGAGGTCCCGCAGGCCCTCGGGAGGGAGGACACCGTCGATCATCCCGCGGCGTGCGAGGTTCTCCGAGACCTGGACGCCGTCGGGGAAGGGGGCGTCGTAGAGGGCCTCGTACACGCGGGGTCCCAGGAACCCGATGAGTGCTCCGGGTTCCGCGACGGACACGTGCCCCAGTGAGCCCCAGGACGCGAACACGCCGCCGGTGGTGGGGTGCCGCAGATAGACGAGGTAGGGCAGGCCAGCGGTCTTGTGTCCCGCCACCGCGGCCGAGATCTTGACCATCTGCAGGAATGCGATCGTGCCCTCCTGCATCCGGGTCCCACCGGAGGTGGGGGAGGCGAGGATGGGCAGGCCCTCGGCGGTCGCCCGTTCGATCGCCGAGACGATCCTCTCGGCGGCGGCGATCCCGATGGAGCCGGCGAGGAAGTCGAACTCGCACGCGATGAGCACCACGCGTCGACCCAGCAGGGTTCCTTCACCGGTGATGACGGACTCGTCCACTCCTGATTTCTCGGCCGCCCGCCGCAGGGAGTCCTCGTACGCGGGCACCGAGTCCACGTGGGGCGGTCGCACCGGAGCGCCGTCCCACGGTCGGAACGAACCGTCATCGAGGACGAGGTCGAGGATCTGCAGAGCTCCCGTTCGCGCCATGACCGCATCGTACGGTGGGGGCGGCTACCAGCCGGTATCCTCGGCACAGGGGTGCTCCGCCGCACCCCCCGTCCCGCTGAGGAGGCCCCGTCGCCATGATCGTCACCCGTAGGGACGGCGCAGTAGTCGTCGTCACCATCGACCGTCACGAGACCCGCAACGCCCTCGACGCCGAGGTGTGTACCGCGCTGCGGGAGGCCGTCGAGGCCGCCGGTGCGGAGGCCGAGTCCGAGGACCCGGTCCGGGCGATCGTCATCACGGGTGCGGGGACTGCGTTCTGCGCCGGGGCCGACCTGTCCGGCGGGGTGTACAACTCGAACTTCTACGACTGCCACGCCGGCATGCTCCGGGCCGTCGAATCGGCCCCCGTGCCGGTCATCGCAGCCGTCAACGGACCGGCCGTGGGCGCCGGTGTGCAGCTCGCGCTGGCCGCGGATCTCCGGGTGGTGGCACCGGGCGCGGTCTTCGCCGTCCCGGTCGTCAAGGTGGGGCTGGCGCTCGACAACTGGACGATCAAGCGGCTCGCCAACGTCGTCGGCGGCGGGCACGCCCGCTCGGTCCTCATGACCGCGCGCCCCGTCGGCGCGGAGGAGGCGGCCCGGATCGGCCTGGCGAACGAGATCGGTGACATGGATTCGGCGATGGAGCTCGCGGCGGAGCTCGCCCGCTCGGCGCCGCTGAGCCTGCGGCACATCAAGACCGTCATCAACGACGACGACGCCCGGCTGCTCCCGCGGGACGAGCACACCGAGCTCCAGCTCCGGGCCTGGGGCAGTGAGGACATGGCCGAGGCCCGGGCCGCGCGCGCCGAGAAGAGGCCCCCCGTCTTCCGCGGACGCTGACGCGCCACACCAGCGGTGGGGCGCGCCGCGGCGGCTCCCACGTGTCGGCCCCACGTGGACCCCGGCCCGGGTACGATTCCAGCGCCCGACCCGGATCCGCCTGACGTGGGCGTCTGGCACGGCCCCGGGTAAATGACATCCAGGGGGAACGCCAGCGATGGCCAGGCACAGTGCGTCGCCGCAGAGTGGGAATCCGACGGCCCGCAGGGTCGTCCTCGTGGGAGCCGCGCTCCTCGCGGTCGTGCTCGTCGCGGTACTGGTGCTCGCCGGGCTCTCCCGGGCCGGTGTCGGTGGATTCTGTGGAGACGACCTCCGGATCAGTGTCGCCGCCGAGCCCGAGATCGCCGACCACGTGGATGCCCTGGCCGAGGATGCCGACGGGTGCTATTCCTTCGAGGTCGCCCCTGTCTCGTCGGCTGACCTCGCCGGGCGTGTCGCCTCCCGTGAGGCGCTCCCCGACATCTGGGTCCCGGACTCGGCGGTGCGGCTCGCGCAACTGTCGCGGGACGTGCAGATCCCCTTCGACACGGTGGTGAACTCGCTCGCGTCCACCCCGGTGGTCATCGCGTCCCGCGACACCCCGGTCGACATGTCGACGTGGACCTCCGCCCTGGCGACCCCGGGACTGACGATGGGCGATCCCGTCCGGTCCGGGATCGCGGACGCGCCGATCCTCGCCGCCGCGTCCGAGGTGGAGATCATGCGGTCGACCGCGGACGCACTGGGCGCGTCCATGGCGATCCTGGCGCAGGGGCAGATGAGCCGCATGGAGGTTCCCCCGACATCGCGCGAGATGCTGGACAGGGTGGTCTCCGGGGGCGGCGCGACGATCGTGACGGAGCGTGAGGCGGTGCTCGCCCGGCGTGAGGCCCCGCACACGGGACTCCAGATCGCCGCTCCCGCCACCGGGGCGGTGTTCCTCGGGTACCCGCTGGCGGTGACCACCCAGGACCCGACCCGGCGAGCCGAGGTCGCCGGTGCCGCCGAAGCACTCCGCGACGCCACGGCCTCGCCCGCCCACCGCGACGGCCTCTCGGCGGACGGTTTCCGGAAAGCGGACCGCGCGCCCCTCGCGGACGGGTCAGGGGTGGGCGAGATCGAGATGCTCGTCGTCCGCGACCCCGACCGCCTCCACGGCGTCCTCCGACGGTGGCGGGTGTTGGCGATGCCCGGGCGGTCCCTCGTCCTGGTGGACACCTCGGGATCGATGGGATTCGGGATACCGGGTACGGACCGGACCCGGATCGAGGCACTGGTCGCCACGGCGGGCGCCGGCCTCGGGCAGTTCCCCGACGACGCGGCTCTCGGGCTGTGGGCGTTCGGCGGGGCCGCCGGCCGGGATGGCAGGCCCTACGCGGAGGTCGCGCCACTCCGACGACTCGACGAGGCCGGCGCCGACGGTTCGCACCGGGAGGCCCTCGGCGGCGCGCTGGCGGCCCTGCCCGGTCTGGTGGGCGGCGGAACCGACCTCTACCGGTCCGTACTCGACGCCTACGCCCAGGTGCGCTCCGGCTACGACCCCAACATGGTCAATTCGATCATCGTGATCTCCGACGGGGCCGACGACGCCACCTCGGACCTCGACGAAGGGGAGTTCCTCGCCCGACTACGCGACATGGTCACCCCGTCGCGCCCGGTGATCGTCGTGACGATCAGTCTGCTCGACGACGCCGCGTCGGGCACCCTGGCGGAGATCTCCCGGGTGACCGGCGGCAGCAGCCACGTCGCGCGGACGCCCGACGAGATCGTGCGGGTGTTCGCCGACGCGGTGGGCAGTCGCGGAGCGGCGCCCGGCGCCTGACTCGCTTAACCCCGGATAGAGGTAGCTGCCCCCCTCCGATGGGGGGGTGATGAACTGCGGTTTCCGTGGAATCGACCGTGTTGATCGAGAGTCTCCGCCGCGAACTTGTGTTACGTGTCACACTTCCCCCGTCACTATCTGTGAGGCGCATCACTACAGGGGTGCGCTGATGAGAACCCGAAACGGAGGACCTCCGTGTCCCAACCAACTGATCCGCCGACGGGGGGCGCATCGCGGCGAACCCCGGGAACGGCGGAATTCACGGCGATGCAGTCCAGCCCCGCCTTCCAGGAGCTGCGCAGCAAGTTCCGGGCGTTCGTCTTCCCCATGACCGTCGCCTTCCTCATCTGGTATTTCCTCTACGTCATCCTCGCCGTCTATGCCACGGACTTCATGGCCACGAAGGTGTTCGGGAACATCACCTGGGGCCTGATCATCGGCCTGGGACAGTTCGTGACAACCTTCCTCATCACGTTCCTCTACATCCGGTTCGCCAACCGCGTGATCGATCCCCGTGCGGAATCCATCCGCCTCGAGCTGGAAGGTGAGGCCGTCTGATGGATTGGCTACTCAACATCAACGAACTCGTACCGGGCGAACAGGTCGGCAGCACGCTGCTCAACATGGTCGTGTTCGGCGTCTTCATCGTCATCACGATGACGCTTGTCCTCAGGGCGTCCAAGTCGACCAAGTCTACGAAGGATTTCTACACCGGCGGGTCCACCTTCACCGGTCCGCAGAACGGGTTCGCGATCGCCGGTGACTATCTGTCGGCGGCATCCTTCCTCGGCATCGCCGGCGCGATCGCGATCAACGGCTACGACGGCTTCCTCTACTCGATCGGATTTCTCGTCGCCTGGCTCGTCGCCCTGATGCTCGTCGCCGAGCTGATGCGCAACACCGGCCGGTTCACGATGGCCGATGTGCTCAGCTTCCGCCTCAATCAGCGGCCCGTCCGGATGGCGGCGGCCCTGGCCACCCTCGCGGTGTGCCTGTTCTATCTCATCGCCCAGATGGCCGGTGCGGGTGGCCTCGTAGCGCTGCTGCTGAACATCAACGACTCCACGGGGCAGGCGATCGTCGTCGCGGCGGTGGGGCTGCTGATGATCGTGTACGTGCTGGTCGGCGGGATGAAGGGCACGACCTACGTCCAGATGGTCAAGGCGGTCCTGCTCGTCGGCGGTGTCCTGATCATGTGCCTCCTGGTCCTCGTGGCCGCGCGCGGCAACTTCTCCGCGCTCCTGGGTGAAGCCGTCGCCAACTCGGGCAAGGACCTGTTGCAGCCCGGTCTGCAGTACGGCGCCACCGAGACCAGCAAGCTCGACTTCGTTTCCCTGTCGATCGCACTAGTCTTCGGTACCGCCGGCCTGCCGCACGTGCTCATGCGCTTCTACACGGTCCCCACGGCCAAGGAGGCCCGCCGTTCCGTGACCTGGGCGATCGCGCTCATCGGCGGCTTCTATCTGTTCACCCTCGTGCTCGGCTTCGGTGCCGCGGCGATGGTCGGCCCGGAGGTGATCGAGGCCGCGCCCGGTGGCGTGAACTCGGCGGCACCGCTCCTCGCATTCGCCCTCGGCGGTGAGATCTTCCTCGGCATCATCTCCGCGGTCGCCTTCGCGACGATCCTCGCGGTGGTGGCCGGGTTGGCGATCACGGCGTCCGCATCGTTCGCGCACGACATCTACAACGGCGTCATCAAGCACGGCAAGGCCACCGAGAAGTCGCAGCTCCGGGTCTCGCGGATCACGGTCGTCGTGATCGGGCTCCTGTCGATCGTCATGGGTATCGGCGCCATGGGGCAGAACATCGCCTTCCTCGTCGCCCTGGCCTTCGCGATCGCCGCGTCGGCGAACCTGCCGACGATCCTGTACTCGCTGTTCTGGAAGCGGTTCAACACCACCGGCGCCCTGTTCTCGATGTACGGCGGGCTCATCAGCACCCTGGTGCTGATCGCGCTCTCGCCGGCGGTCTCCGGTGGCGAGAAGTCGATGATCACGGGCGTCGACTTCTCCCTGTTCCCGCTCTCGAACCCGGGCATCGTGTCGATTCCGCTGGCGTTCCTGCTGGGCATCGTCGGCACGTTCATCGGGAAGAAGGACGAGTTCCCGGAGAAGCGGGTGGAGATGGAGGTCCGTTCCCTCACCGGTGTCGGTGTGGAGAAGACCATCGCTCACTGACGTCTCCTCGGCGGGCCCACCACCACGGGCCCCCGCCGGGTCCGCCCGGTCGTCCTCGGACGACCGGGCGGACCTCGTCGTGGGCCGGGAGGGACTACCCTCGGTGGGCACCACACCGATTCGGAGGCGGTAGAGATGTATCCCGGACAGGACGACCAGACCCGACGCATGGGGCAGCAGCCCGACTCGCGTGCCTACTCGCGGATGGGCGACGACCAGGCCTACGACCCCGCCTATGACGACGGCTACGGAGCCGACGGGGGATACGCCGCCGCGCCCGCGGCGAAGCGCCGTGGCCCCGCCCTCGATGTGGGCAAGTTCGCCGGCAGCGTGGTCGCGACCGCCCTTGTGGCGGCCATCGCCGGATGGCTGATCGCATGGATCGTGGAAGCGGTGTTCGCGCGTTTCGGCCACCAGTGGGCCAACGGCGGGAACACGCCCACGATGTACGCGGTCTACGGGGCCGTCGCCGCGCTCCTCGCCGGGCTGCTCTGGTACCTGCTGCTCGTCGGCACGGCCAACCCCCAGCAGTTCTACTCCTGGACCGTCGGGCTGCTCATCGTCGCCGCTGTGGCGTTGCCGCTGCTGGTCACGGTGCCGTTCCTCGACGGACTGGCGGCCGCGATCGTGCACTTGTTCATCGGATTGCCGATCCTGGCACTGACCAGCGCGTTCTCCGCCACTCTCCGGCGATGACGCGCCCGCGGCGGCCGTGACGGCCGGCCGCTGTGGGTGGTGCCCCCGAGAGGAATCGAACCTCCGACACCGGCTTTAGGAGAGCCGTGCTCTATCCACTGAGCTACGAGGGCGGGAACGGGGGAGAGTCTAACCGATG
Source organism: Dietzia sp. Alg238-R159 (assembly GCF_900537145.1). NCBI lineage: Bacteria > Bacillati > Actinomycetota > Actinomycetes > Mycobacteriales > Dietziaceae > Dietzia > Dietzia sp. Alg238-R159. The sequence goes on from NZ_UNRI01000005.1 coordinate 47,497, forward strand.
GGCGGGGGATCGTGATCGCCGACTTGGAGTGAGTGGTCCCGGCCGGTAGTCTTGACCGTCGGCGTCCATGTCGTCCCCTGGTGGGGCGGTGGACCACCTCGCGCGGGTCACCACCGGCCGCCGTTCGAGGGGGAGGGCGCCCGCCCGGCCGGCAGCCCACTAGACAGACAGAGGTATCGCCTGTGTCCACGTACACCCCCAAGCCCGGGGACGTGACGCGCGCCTGGTACGTCATCGACGCCACTGATGTGGTTCTCGGTCGACTCGCCGTCCAGGTCGCCAACATCCTCCGTGGCAAGCACAAGCCGCAGTTCGCCCCGAACGCCGACACCGGCGACTTCGTCATCATCATCAACGCCGACAAGGTCGCGATCTCGTCCAACAAGCGTGACCGAGTGGTGCACCACCGCCACTCCGGTTTCCCGGGCGGCCTGAAGTCGCAGTCCCTCGGCAAGGCCATGGACACCCGTCCCGACCGCGTCGTCGAGAAGGCCGTCAAGGGCATGCTGCCGAGCAACAAGCTCGGCCGTGCCGTCGCCTCCAAGCTCAAGGTGTACGCGGGTCCCGATCACCCGCACGCCGCCCAGCAGCCCGTGCCCTTCGAGATCAAGCAGGTGGCCCAGTGACCGACGAGAACATCACCCCCGAGGCCGAGATCGCCGACGACGTGGTGGCGGATCTCGCTGCCGAGGTCGCCGAGGACTACAGCGAGGCCGACTACGCCGGTGGCACCGACTTCGTCGCCGACGCCGACGCCCAGCTGGGGTCGACCGTCACCTCCGGTCCGGCCCAGGCCGTCGGACGTCGCAAGGAAGCCGTCGCCCGCGTGCGCCTGCTCCCCGGTTCCGGCCAGTTCACCCTGAACGGCCGCACCCTCGAGGAGTACTTCCCGAACAAGGTGCACCAGCAGCTCGTCAAGTCGCCGCTGGTCCTCGTCGAGCGCGACGAGCAGTTCGACATCGTGGCACTGCTCCACGGTGGCGGCCCCTCGGGTCAGGCCGGCGCGCTGCGTCTGGCCATCGCCCGCGCGCTCATCCAGTACTCGCCGGACGACCGCCCGGCGCTCAAGAAGGCGGGCTTCCTCACGCGCGACGCCCGTGCCGTCGAGCGCAAGAAGGCCGGCCTCAAGAAGGCCCGTAAGGCCCCGCAGTACTCGAAGCGCTGATCCACCCGGGTCGCGTCACCGGAGCAGGCCCCTGCGTATGCGGGGCCTGCTCCGGTCCATTTGCCCACTGCACTGTCGGTCGGGGTTATCCTGACCCGGCCATTCACGCCCACCGTCCGCGGCGGGGCGAACCATCACCCCCGGAGGACCACACGATATGACGCGACTGTTCGGCACCGACGGGGTCCGCGGACTCGCCAACCGGACCCTCACCGTCGACCTGGCCGTGCGCCTGGGGGCGGCCGCCGCGGCGGTCCTGGCGACCGAGGTCGAGCCGTCGCCCCGCCGGGCCGAATCCCGGCCCGTCGCCGTCGTCGGCCGTGACCCCCGTGTCTCCGGGGAGATGCTCGAGGCCGCCCTGGCCGCCGGCCTGGCGAGTCAGGGCGTCGATGTCCTGCTCGTGGGCGAGTTGCCGACCCCGGCCGTCGCCCACCTCACGGCCCAGCACGAGGCCGAGCTGGGTGCCGTGATCTCCGCCTCGCACAACGCGATGCCGGACAACGGCATCAAGTTCTTCGCCGCCGGGGGCCACAAGCTGGCCGACGAGGTGGAGGACCGTGTCGAGGCCGCCCTCACCGACGGTGCCATCACCGGACCGACCGGCTCAGCGATCGGCCGTATCTCGCGGGCGACGCAGGAGGACGCCTTGGACGGCTATGTCCGGCACCTGCTCGATGCCACGCCGGGCCGGTTGGACGGGCTCGTCGTCGTCGTCGACTGCGCCAACGGCGCCGCCAGCGCGGCGGCCCCGCGTGCCTACCGCGAGGCCGGCGCCACGGTGATCGAGATCCACGCCAGCCCCGACGGCTACAACATCAACGACAACTGCGGTTCCACCCACCTCGACGACGTCCGCGCCGCGGTGCGCGCGCACGGCGCCGACCTGGGCCTGGCGCACGACGGCGACGCGGACCGGTGTCTGGCCATCGACGCCTCCGGCGAGGTTGTCGACGGCGACCAGATCATGGCGATCCTGGCCCTGGCGATGCGCGACTCCGGGGAACTCGTCGGCAACACACTGGTGGCCACCATCATGAGCAACCTGGGGCTCAAGGTCGCCATGCGGGAGGCCGGGATCGAGATCACCGAGACCAAGGTGGGCGACCGCTACGTCCTCGAGCGTCTGCGCGAGGGTGGGTACAGCCTCGGCGGCGAACAATCCGGGCACCTCGTGCTGCCCGCCCACGCCACCACCGGTGACGGCGTGCTCACCGGGTTGCGCCTCATGGCCCGCATGGCGGAGACCGGCAAGTCGCTGGCCGAGCTCGCCGGGGTCATGACCGTGCTGCCGCAAGTCCTCGTCAACGTGCCGGTCGAGGACAAGGCCGCAGTCGTGGCATCCGGGGCGGTCTGTGACGCCGTGGTGGGGGAGGAGCGCAGGCTCGGCTCCACAGGCCGCGTGCTTCTGCGTCCCTCCGGCACCGAGCAGCTCGTCCGCGTGATGGTCGAGGCGGAGGACGCGAACCTGGCCGGCGAGGTCGCCGAGCGCCTGGCGGGCGTGGTCGCCGCCGTGTGACCGTCCGGGCCCGTGCGCTCTCCGGCGCCGGGCCCCCGCGACCGGGCGCCACGGGCCGGGCACCGGAGGGCGATCAGCCGCCCGTGAAGGACTTGACCAGCTTGAGCATCGGCGGGGCGCTGGCGAGCAGGTCGTCGGCCTCCTCGTCGAGCATCTCGTGGGTGACCGTGACGGTGCCCTTGAACTCCGCCTCCGGATCGGCGAACGCGGCATAGGTGTCGTCGTCGGTCAGGGTGGCCAGCAGGTACCCCGCCAGCAGCGGGCGCACGGCCCGATGGGTGCGGAGGTCGGGGTCCGCCAGCCCGACCCGCTCGAGAAGCGGGTTGCGCTCGACCAGACCCGTCTCGATCGCCTTCTCCAGGCGTCGGTGTACCAGGTCGCCGCGCCACAGGCGCTGCAGTTCGCGGGCGTCCTCGGAGTGGACCCCGCCCGCACCCGAGAGCAGCAGGGCGGGGGCGTCGACGGTCATCGCCCGATCGGCGGCCGAGGGCACGGTCTCGGTGGGGAAGACCATGACCACCCCGTCGATGTCGGTGCGCTGGGAGGCCAGCAGCGCGGCGACCCCGCCGCCGAGACCGTGCCCGGCCACGGCGATCCGGTGTGGATCGGCCCGGACGGCCCCGCGGCCCAGGGTGGCCTGGAGGACGTCCTCCAGCGCGGCCGACAAGTGATCCGCGTAGTGCTGGTGGTTCGGCCTCAGGCCGCGGTCCGAGGCGGGCGCCACCACCACGAACCCCCACGACGCGAGATGCTTGAGGGTGTCGACGTAGTGCTCGGGCCCCCTGGTCCAGTCGTGGGCCCAACCCACGAGCGGGGCCGGCGACGGAGCGCCGCGGGGGACGAACACGACCCCCGGCGTCCCGGTGAAACCGAGGTCGCCCCTGTCGACACCGTAGGGGCCGCGTCGGGACACCCGGGCGAGCAGTTCCTTCGTCTTCTTGGCCACGATGGCCACAGTATCGCCTCGGGGGCGACGAAGGGGCGAGGGTCCCCGGACTGCGTGGCTACACTTAGCGGCCATGTGCGGAATCGTCGGATATGTCGGGCACAGGCCCGCCCTCCCTGTCGTCGTCGAGGCCCTGCGGCGGATGGAGTACCGCGGCTACGACTCGGCTGGTGTCGCCGTCCTCGACGGCGCGGGCACCTCCCGGGTCGAGAAGAAGGAGGGCAAGCTCGCCAACCTCGAGGCGGAGCTCACGGCCGCGGGCGGGGACGGGTTCCCGGGTACCACCGGCATCGGCCACACCCGCTGGGCCACCCACGGTCGCCCGAGCGACCGGAACGCCCATCCGCATGTCTCGGGCGACGTCGCGATCGTGCACAACGGCATCATCGAGAACTTCGCCCCGCTGCGCGCGGAGCTCGAGGCCGCCGGGGTCGATCTGGAGTCCGACACCGACTCGGAGGTGGCTGCCCACCTGGTGCGGTGCGAGATGGAGTCGGGCCGCAGCGGCGGCGACTTTGTCGCCGCGTGCCGCACCGTGCTCCGCCGCCTCGAGGGCGCGTTCACCCTTGTCTTCAGTCACGCGGCCCACCCCGACGTCCTGGTGGCCGCGCGCCGCTCGACCCCGCTGGTGCTGGGCGTCGGCGAAGGCGAGATGTTCCTCGGTTCCGACGTCGCGGCGTTCATCGAGCACACCCGCGAGGCGGTCGAGCTCGGCCAGGACAACGTCGTGGTGTTGCGGGCCGACTCCTACGAGATCACCGACTTCGCCGGTGAGCCCAGCGAGGGGCGCCCCTTCCACATCGACTGGGATCTCGCCGCCGCCGAGAAGGGCGGTTACGACTACTTCATGCTCAAGGAGATCGCCGAGCAGCCGCAGGCGGTCGCCGACACGCTGCTGGGCCATTTCCAGAACGGCCGCATCGTGTTGGACGAGCAGCGAATGACCGACCAGGACCTGAGGGACATCGACAAGGTGTTCATCGTCGCCTGCGGCAGCGCCTATCACTCCGGCATGGTCGCCAAGTACGCGATCGAGCACTGGACGCGCCTGCCATGCGAGGTCGAGATCGCCTCGGAGTTCCGTTATCGCGACCCGGTCCTGGACCGTTCCACGCTGGTGGTGGCCATCTCCCAGTCCGGCGAGACCGCGGACACCCTCGAGGCGGTCCGCCACGCCAAGTCCCAGAAGGCGCGCGTCCTGGCCGTGTGCAACACCAACGGCTCGCAGATCCCGCGCGAGGCCGACGCCGTCCTGTACACGCACGCCGGTCCCGAGATCGGTGTGGCGTCGACGAAGGCGTACCTGGCGCAGATCACCGCCAACTACCTCGTGGGCCTCGCGCTCGCGCAGGCCCGCGGCACCAAGTACCCGGACGAGGTCGCCGCCGAGTTCCGTCAACTCGAGCAGATGCCGCACGAGATCCAGAAGGTCGTGGACTCCCTCGACCCGGTCCGCGGGATCGCCCGGGAGCTCGCCGGCGCGAAGTCGGTGCTGTTCCTGGGGCGCCACGTCGGCTACCCGACGGCCCTCGAGGGCGCGCTCAAGCTCAAGGAGCTCGCGTACATGCACGCCGAGGGCTTCCCGGCGGGCGAACTCAAGCACGGGCCCATCGCGCTCATCGAGGAGGGCCTGCCGGTCTTCATCGTGATGCCGCCGGTCGAGGGCCGCGGGGTGCTGCACTCGAAGCTGGTGAGCAACATCCAGGAGATCAGGGCCCGCGGCGCGCGGACCATCGTGATCGCCGAGGAGGGTGACGACGTCGTCCGGCCGCTGTCGGACTACTTCATCCCGATCCCGGCGTCGACCACTCTCCTGCAGCCGCTGCTGGCCACCATCCCGTACCAGGCGTTCGCGGCCGAGGTCGCGGCCGCGCGGGGGTACGACGTGGACAAGCCGCGCAACCTCGCCAAGTCCGTCACGGTGGAGTGACCCGCCGCCGGGTCTGAGACGGATCAGGGGCCGATGGTCATGAGGCGTGCGCACCCGGTGGAGGCGGTCCGCGGGGCGGAGCGCCCGCTGATCGCCGCGGCGGAGGCGGCCGGCGATCCCGACGCGGTGATGCGTCGGGCAGCCGCGGGGGTCGCGCACCACACGGCGGCGTTGCTCCGCGAGGTCACCGGCGGTGTCTACGGCCGGTCGGTACTGCTCGTTGTGGGTAGCGGGGACAACGGCGGTGACGCCCTCTACGCCGGCGCCGTGCTGCGTGCGCGGGGGTGTGGGGTCGAGGCAGTCCTGACGAACCCCGATCGTGCCCACCCGCGGGGGGTGGCCGCGCTCCGGCGGGCGGGGGGCCGAATCGTGTCCGCCGGCGAGGTGTGCGCGATCGGGCGGCGAGGGCCCGACGTGGCGGTCGACGGCGTGGTCGGACTCGCCGGCACCGGGCCCCTGCGCGAGCCGGCCGCGGAGGTGATGGCGCGGGTGCACGCCGCGGGCGTGCCGGTGGTCGCGGTGGACCTGCCCAGCGGCGTTGACGCGGACTCCGGCACCGTGCACGAGCCCCACGTGCAGGCGGCGCTCACCGTGACCTTCGGGGTGCTGCGCCGCGCGCATCTGCTCGCCTCGCCGGTGTGTGGCCGCGTCGAGGTGGTGGACATCGGGTTGTCCGAGCCGGCGGCGGGGCCCGGAACGGTCAGGCGCCCGGACCGCGGCGAGGTGGGACGCACGTGGCCGGTGCCGGGCGCGGGAGACGACAAGTACACCCAGGGCGTCGTGGCCGTGCGCGCCGGATCCGACCGGTACCCGGGGGCGGCGGTGCTGTGTGCGTCCGCCGCGGTGGCGGCGACGTCGGGGATGGTGAGGTACGTGGGCTCCGCGGCGGACGCGGTGCTCGCGGCCCGACCGGAGGTGGTGTGCCACCCGACCGTGTCCGGGGCCGGCACCGCCCAGGCGTGGGTGGTGGGGCCCGGGGGCGGGACGGGGGACGACGCGGTGGCCGACATCGACGCGGTCCTGGCGACGGGGCGCCCCGCTCTGCTCGACGCGGACGCACTGACCTGTGTCGCCGCGCACCCGGTGCTGTTGCGCGGTGCGACGGCACCGGTGCTGCTCACCCCGCACGCCGGGGAGTTCGACCGACTCACCGGTGGATGGGACCGCGGGGACCGCCCCGGCGCGCTGCGCCGGTTCACCGCAAGCCTGAGGGACCGGGGGATCGCGGCGACGGTGCTGCTCAAGGGGCGGGTCACCCTGATAGACGACGGCGAGACGACGTTCGCCGTGGATGTCGGTTCCTCGTGGGCCGCGACAGCGGGTTCGGGCGATGTCCTGGCCGGGATGGCGGGCGCGCTGCTGGCGAGCGGCATGGGTGTCGGTGGCATGGGTGTCGGTGGCATGGGTGTCGGTGGCAGGGGGGTCGGTGGCAGGGGGGTGGGCGGTTCCGTTCCCGGGGAGTCGTTGGCGTGGCCGGCGGTCGCGGCCGCGACGGCGCACGGGGAGGCCGCGCGGCGGGCCGCGCACCGCCAGGGAGTGGCGGGTGCGCCGATCGGGGCCTCCGATCTGCTGGCAGCAGTGCCGGGAGCGATCTCCGCCCTGCGGGGGGCGTGAATCGCCCACCGGTGATGGTTTTTGGCAGTATTGACGAAATGGGTCCAGTTGTCCCCCCGGCGCCGTGCCGCGCCGAGATCGATCTGGACGCGATCGAGCACAACAGTCGCGTCCTGGTCCGAGCTGCGCGCGGGGCGCGGGTCATGGCCGTGGTCAAGGCGGACGCCTATGGTCACGGGGCCGTCCCGGTCTCACTGGCCGCACTGCGCGGTGGCGCGCACGCCCTCGGCGTGACGACCATCGCGGAGGCGACGCAGCTTCGGTCGGCGGGGATCGGGGCCGAGATCCTGGCGTGGCTCTACTCGGCGTCCGATGACGTCCGGTCGGCCCTGGAGGCCGACATCGACCTCGCCGTCCCGAGCCCGGGTCACCTCGACACCGTGCTCGAGGCCGCCCGACGTACCGGCCGCCGCGCGCGGATCACCCCCAAGATCGACACGGGTCTCGCCCGGTCGGGCATCGCGTTGGAGGACTGGCCGGCCGTGCTCGAGCGGCTGGTCGCGGCGACCGCCGGCGGTCTCGTCGAGGTGACGGGGTTGATGGCGCACTTCGCCCACGCCGATGATCCGGGCAACCCGGTGATCGACCTGCAGGTGGCCCGGCTGCACGAGTGCGTGTCCCTCGCGCGTGCCCGGGGGCTGGAGTGCCCGGTCAACCACCACGCCAACTCCGCGGCGACCCTGACCCGCCCCGAGGACGGCTTCGAGATGGTCCGTCCGGGGATCGCGCTCTACGGTCTCAACCCGGTCGAGGGCCTGGAGGCCGACCTGGTCCCGGCCATGACGTTCTCGGCGGAGGTCCTCCTGGTGAGGCGCGTGGCCGCCGGTCAGGGCGTGAGCTACGGGCACACGTGGCACGCCCCGCACGACACCACCGTTGCCCTGATCGCTGCCGGTTACGCCGACGGGGTGTGGCGGCTGCTGTCGGGCCGGATGGACGTCACGATCGGCGGACGCCGGTATCCGAACGTCGGCCGCGTCTGCATGGACCAGTTCGTCGTCGACCTCGGCCCGGAGCCCGCGACGCCGGTCCGGGTGGGGGACACCGCGGTGCTGTTCGGGAACGGGGCCGACGGCGGCCCGACGGCCGCCGAGTGGGCCAGGACGGTCGGCACCATCCACTACGAGGTGGTCACCGCCGTGCGGGGGCGTGCCGAGAGGCACCACGTCCTTCGTGCGTCACACGGTGCCGACCGGGGGCGGGAGGCTGCGATATGAGCGAGGACGACGACGGCGAGGTGACCGGTCGCAGCGGAAGGCCCCGGATCCGTCTGCCCAGACGCCCGGCCCGGTCCGCGGCCGAGGAGCCGGTGGAGGTCCGACCACCCGAGGTCGTGGGGGGCGCGCCCGGGGATCTCGAGGCGATCAGGGAGCATATCCGGACCCCGGGAGGGCTGCGTGCGGGCCTGGGAGCCCTCGGTGCGGCCACGCTCGGTTCGGTGGTCACCCTGCTGCCCGGTCGACGCGCCAACGACCCGTGGGCGGGCGAAGACATGTGGGAACTCGGAGTGGACCGTGGCTCCATGGTCGCGGCCTCCGACGGCGTACCGCTCGCGGTGCGGGAGGCCGGCCCCACCGATGCGCCGATGACCGTCGTGTTCGCCCACGGCTACACCCTGTCGATGGACAGCTGGCACTTCCAGCGGCGGCATCTCGCCGACCGGTTCGGCTCGGAGATCCGGATGGTGTTCTACGACCAGCGTGGACACGGGCTGAGCGGGATGAGTTCGCGGAAGAACTCCACCATCGACCAGCTGTCCCGGGACCTCGACACCGTCATCTCGGCGACGGCACCCACCGGTCCGGTGGTGGTGATCGGGCATTCCATGGGCGGGATGACCGCGATGGGCTATTGCGCCCGCCACCCGGAGGCCGTGCGGGAGCGCGTCCTGGGGGTCGGGCTGGTCGCCACCGCCATGGCCGAGCTCTCCGAAGCGGGGCTCGGCGCGGTGCTCGACAACAAATCCGTCGCGCGGCTCGCCGGTCTCGCGGGCCGGAGTCCCGGGGTGTTCACCAACGGCCGGCGGGCCCTCGGGGCGCTCATCTCACCGTTCATCTACGGCGGTTCATTCGGTGACCCCGCCACGATGAGCCCGACCGTCGCCCGGTTCGTGGACAAACTCATCGGCTCGACCGACGTGCTGACCATCGCCAACTTCTTCGAGACCCTCACCCAGCACGACGAGTCGGCCGCCGTGCCCGTCCTGCGGGACGTCCGCACGACCGTCCTGTGCGGTGACCGCGACCTGCTCACCCCGCTCGACCGGTCGGTCGACATCGTCGAGGAACTGCCGGACGCCGAGTTCGTGGTGGTCCCGGGAGCCGGGCACATGGTGATGCTGGAGGAGCCCGCCCACGTGTCCGAGGTTCTGGGGGACCTGGTGGCCGACGCGATCATCGAATGGCGGGAGAGGGAGCGTCGCGCCGGCGGCGTGGGCCGCGGCGCCACGCCCCCGCCGGACCGGGACGCCGGTGGGGAGACGGCCCCGTCCACCGACCACGACCGGGCCTCGTGACGATCCGCGTCCCCGGGGAGCGCGACCTGCCGACGGTGGAGGACACCCGAGCACTGGGCGCCGAGCTCGCCGGCCTGCTCCGGGCCGGCGACGTCGTGGTCCTCGACGGGCCCCTCGGCGCCGGCAAGACCGCCCTGACCACCGGGATCGCCGCCGGCCTGGGGGTACGCGGACGCGTCACCTCGCCGACCTTCGTCATCGCCCGTCGCCACGCCCCCGCGACGCCCGGCGGTCCGGGGTTGGTCCACGTCGACGCCTACCGGCTGCTCGGCGGCCAGGACCCGGACGGCCCGCAACCGACCAGGGGCGACCTGGCCGACGAACTGGAATCGCTCGACCTCGACACGGCACTCGACAGCGACGTGGTGGTCGTCGAGTGGGGCGCCGGATTCGTCGACTCCCTCGTCGAGGCGCCACTGGTCGTCACCCTTCGTCGGCCCGACGGCACCGACGTCCGGACGGCGAGCTGGCGCCGGGACGCCTCGGACGGTCCCGCACCCGGCCCGGCGGTACCCTGACCCCGTGCTCGTCCTCGCCGTAGACACCTCCACGCCCTTCGTCACCGCAGGGGTGTGCCGACTCGTGCCCGGCGACCGGGACCCGCAGGTGGAGGCACTGGCCACCCGGGTCACCGAGGACGCCCGCGCCCACGCGGAGCTGCTCACCCCGCACATCCTCGAGTGCCTCACCGCCGCGGGCCTCACGCCGGGCGAGCTCGACGCCGTGGTCGTGGGCATCGGTCCGGGACCGTTCACCGGCCTGCGCGTGGGGATGGCGACCGCGGCCGCGTTCGCCGACGCCATCTCCAGGCCGGTCCACGGGGTGTGTTCGCTGGACGGGCTCGCGGCCTCCGCGCGCGCCGCCGGGGCGACCGGAGACCTCGTCGTCGTCACCGACGCCCGCCGCCGGGAGGCCTACCACGCCCGCTACTCCGCGGACGGCGCACGGACCTCGGGCCCCACGGTGGGCCCCGCCGCCGGGATCGACGTGGACGGCGTCGACCACCTGGTCGGCGACCCCGTGCGCCTGGGAGAGGTCACCGCCGCCGGCCACGCCGCCGCGGGGATCCTCGAGGCGGTCACCGCGCCCGACCCCGCCGGCCTCGTCACCGTCGCGGCCCCCGACCTCCTCGCGGGCACGGCCCCGGCGCCGCTGGAACCGCTCTACCTGCGTCGGCCCGACGCCGTCCCGCCCCGGCGCGCCGCACCCTCGACCGCGCTGCGGGGGGTCCAGCGGTGACCGGGACGCCGCCGGACGCGATCGTGCACGACCATCTGGTCGCCGACGACGCCATGCGGTGCGCGGACCTCGAGAGGGTGCTGTTCCCTGCCGACGGTCCGTGGTCGGCGGCGGCGTTCCTGTCGGAGATCGGTTCCCGGCACACCCACTGCTTCGCGGCGCGGGCGGACGGGGTCCTCGTCGGCTACGCCGTGCTGGCCGTGCTCGGCCCCGTGGGCGACCGTGAGTACGAGGTGCACACCATCGGGGTCGATCCGGCCCACCAGGGTCGGGGGATCGGGCGCACGCTCCTGCGCCGCATGCTCGACGTGGCGGACGCGGACGCGTCGCCGGTGGTGCTGGACGTGCGGACCGACAACGTCCCGGCCCGCACGCTGTACGAGGCCCACGGGTTCGAGGTGGTGGGGCTGCGTCCCCGGTACTACCGACCCAGCAGGGCCGACGCGCACCTCATGGTGCGGCCGGCGGGAGCCGCTGGTCAGAACGAGGCAGGGAAGGTGAGCGGCCGGTGAGAACCGTCATGGGGATCGAGAGCTCGTGCGACGAGACGGGGGTCGCCGTCGCGCGCGTGCACGACGACGGCCGCGCCGAGTTGCTGTCCGACGTGGTCGCCTCGTCGATGTCCGAACACGCCCGGTTCGGCGGGGTCGTCCCGGAGATCGCCTCCCGCGCCCACCTCGAGGCGCTGGTGCCCACCGTCCGCGCCGCCCTCGCCGAGGCTGGGGTGGAGCGGCCGGACGCCGTCGCCGCCACCATCGGGCCCGGCCTGTCCGGGGCGCTGCTCGTGGGGTCGTCCGCCGCCAAGGCCTATGCGGCCGCGTGGGGGGCCCCGTTCTACGCCGTCAACCACCTCGTCGGTCACGTCGCCGTCGCGGGCTTCGACGGTGACCCGCTACCCGAGTGCGTGGCGCTGCTGGTCTCCGGTGGGCACACCCAGCTGCTGCACGTGCGCTCGCTCACCGAGCCGGTCGTCGAACTCGGCTCGACCGTCGACGACGCGGCCGGGGAGGCCTACGACAAGGTGGCCCGGCTGCTCGGCCTGGGGTACCCGGGCGGACCCGTGATCGACCGGCTCGCCCGCACCGGTGACCCCGCGGCGATCGCCTTCCCGCGGGGGATGACCGGCCCGCGCGACGCCCGGCACGACTTCTCGTTCTCCGGGCTCAAGACCTCGGTCGCCCGACGCATCGAGGCCGCCGAACGCGACGGCGACCAGCTCGACGTGGCGGACGTCGCGGCCTCGTTCCAGGAGGCGGTGGCCGACGTGCTCACCATGAAGGCGGTCCGGGCCTGCACCGACCTGGGCGTGGACACCCTGCTCGTGGGTGGCGGGGTCGCCGCCAACTCCAGGCTGCGTGACCTCGCCGCGAGCAGGTGTGCCGACGCGGGCCTGACCCTGCGCGTCCCGAGGCCGCGGTTGTGCACCGACAACGGCGCGATGGTGGTGGGGGTCGCCTCCGCGCTCCTCGCCGCGGGCGCGGACCCCAGCCCCCTGACCGTGGCGGCCGACCCCGGGCTGCCGGTCGAGGTCACCCAGGTCGCCTAGTAGCCGAGGAGCGCCATCCCCACGGTGGTGAACGTGAACGCCATCAGCAGGAACGAGGCGACCCCGGCCAGACAGAGGTAGCCGATCACGAGGGCGGACACGGCCATCTCCCTTCCGGCCTCGCCGCTGCGGGTGATCTGCCTGAGGGACGTGTGTCCGATCGCGACCACGACGACCGCGACGGCGGCCGGGACCAGTGGCACGAACAGGCCGAGGAACGAGCCGAACACCACGTTCGCGACGGCGATCACGAGGGCGACGACGGCCAGAGTGTTGGTCCCGGGAGGGTGGAACGATCCCGGCGTGCCGTCGGCGCCCCCGGTTCGGCGGCGCGGCCCCTCGGGCCGGTCCCCTGGCTTCTCGGGTGGGTGCATACGAGGAGGTCACTCCCGGGGTGGGTTGGGATGGCCCGCCGGTGCGCCGGCTGAGCGGTCGATCCGCGTCCGTTGCGCGAAGTACAGTCCCAGCCCCGCGAGGGTGATCCCGCCGATGAAGTTGCCGACGTGCACCGGGATCTGGTTCCACAGCAGCCAGTCGGCGATGCTCACATCGGCCCCGAGCATCATGCCCGCGGGGATCGTGAAGTGGTTGACGACCGCGTGCTCGTAACCGAGGGCGAAGAACGTGAGGATCGGCAGCCAGATGGCGAGGATCTTGCCCGAGGTGCTCGTGGAGGAGAAGGACATGATCACGCCGAGCGCGACCAGCCAGTTGCACAGTACGGCGCTCAACGTCACCCAGCCGAGTCCGGTGACGACGCCGGCCTCCTTGTAGGCCACCGTCTTCTCCACCGCGAGGTCCACCAGGCCCTGGGCCCCGGTGGCGTCGGGTTCGGTCCCCATCCCGGTGAGCACGGAGGTCAGCATCCACGCCGCCGCGAGCCCGCCGACAGTGTGCCCGAGGATCATCCAGCCGAAGATCCGTAGGCAGTCGCGCGCCCGGATGCGGCCCTCCATCGCGGCCAGCGGGACCAGCCCGTAGGCGCCGGTGACGAGTTCCCAGCCGAGCAGGACGACCATGGTGAGGCCCAGTGGGAAGAGCACGGCGCCGAGGATCGCCACTCCGGTCGCCTCGGTGGCCACGACGGCCAGAAGGGTGGCCGCGCCGAGCAGGTAGACGGCGAGGAAGCCGCGGAGGGCCAGTTGCCACCCCGGGGCGTCGGCTTTCGCCTCCCCGCCCTCGACTGCGGCGGTGACGATGTCCGGGGGCGCGACTGCGGTCATTTCTGGGCCTCGCTGTACTCGATCGGGATCGGGTCGGGCAGAGGGGGTGGTCCGGTTGATGTCCGTGCGGTGCGGGTGAGCCTACCCGCGGCGCAGGCCCGCGCCGAGCGTTCTCCGATCCCCGTCGGACCCCGATGGCGGCGAACCCGCACGCGGTTTCCTTGAGTGCTGGCACTCGCCTGTGTAGAGTGCCAATAGACACGGAGCTCCGAGGGCGCCACCCGCGACGGTGCACGCGGCAGCCCGGGTCGTACATAAACCACGGGCCGCCTTCCGGCGTCCCGATCTGTCCAACCACACTCCGAGTCGCCCGGCATCCGGGCGGCCACACCCCATACGGGAGGATCATCGTGGCGATCAAGCCGCTTGAGGACAAGATTCTCGTCCAGGCCCTCGAGGCCGAGACCACCACGGCGTCGGGTCTCGTCATCCCGGACACCGCCAAGGAGAAGCCCCAGGAGGGCACCGTCGTCGCGGTCGGCCAGGGCCGCTTCGACGAGGACGGCGACCGCATCCCCATGGACATCAAGGAGGGGGACAAGGTCATCTACTCGAAGTACGGCGGCACCGAGATCAAGTACGAGGGCAAGGAGTACCTGATCCTCTCCTCGCGTGACGTCCTCGCGGTCATCGACTGACGTGAGCTGTTGACCCCCGCCCCGGCGGCGCCGGCCAGAGCCAGGCACCACCGGGGCGGAGGTGTCTCACCCCGCGGTACCCGCCCGTCACGACCACCCACTTCCCTCCAGGAGTTCCATCGATGTCCAAATTGATCGCGTTCGACGAGGAGGCCCGCAAGGGCATGCTCGCCGGTGTCGACGAGCTCGCCGACACCGTCAAGGTCACGCTCGGCCCGAAGGGCCGTCACGTCGTGCTCGCCAAGGCCTTCGGCGGGCCCACCGTCACCAATGACGGTGTCTCCATCGCCCGCGAGATCGAGCTCTCCGAGCCGTTCGCGAACCTCGGCGCACAGCTGGTCAAGAGTGTCGCCACCAAGACCAACGACGTCGCGGGCGACGGCACCACCACCGCCACCGTGCTCGCCCAGGCACTCATCCGCCAGGGGCTGCGCAACGTGGCCGCCGGCTCCAACCCGATGGCGATGGGCAAAGGCATCGAGAAGGCCTCTGCCGCCGTCGTGGAGTTCCTCCGCGGGGCAGCGACACCGGTCTCCGGCTCGGACGCCGTCTCGCAGGTGGCGACCGTCTCGTCGCGTGACCCCGAGATCGGTCGCATGGTCGCCGAGGCCATGGACGCCGTCGGAGTCAACGGCGTCGTCTCCGTCGAGGAGTCCCAGGGGCTGCACACCGAGGTGTCGGTCACCGAGGGCATCGCCTTCGACAAGGGCTTCCTCTCGCCGTACTTCGTCACCGACCCCGACGAGCAGAAGGCCATCCACGAGGACGTGCTGATCCTGATCCACCGGGAGAAGATCAGCTCCCTGCCGGATCTGCTGCCGCTGCTGGAGAAGGTCGCCGAGACCGGCAAGCCGCTGCTCATCATCGCGGAGGACGTCGACGGCGAGGCGCTGTCGACCCTCGTGGTCAACTCAATCCGCAAGACCCTCAAGGTCGTTGCGATCAAGGCGCCGTTCTTCGGCGACCGGCGCAAGGCCTTCCAGGAGGATCTGGCGATCGTCACCAAGGGGCAGGTCATCAGCCCCGACCTGGGCATGAAGCTGTCGGAGTGCGGCCTGGACGTGCTCGGTCAGGCCCGGCGGGTGACCGTGTCCAAGGACGACACGATCATCGTGGACGGTGCCGGCGACCAGGCGGACGTCGACGCCCGCGTCGCGCAGCTGCGCCGCGAGGCCGAGGCCACCGACTCCGACTGGGACCGCGAGAAGCTCGAGGAGCGCGTCGCGAAGCTCGCCGGCGGTGTCGCCGTGATCCGCGTGGGTGCGGCCACCGAGACCGAGTTGACCGAACGCAAGCTCCGCGTCGAGGACGCCGTCAACTCGGCCAAGGCGGCCGTGGAAGAGGGCGTCATCGCCGGCGGTGGCTCCGTGTTGGTCCAGGCGGCCGCGGCACTCGAGCGGCTGGCCGCCGACACCGCCGACGCCGACGAGGCGGTCGGGGTGAACGTGGTTCGCAAGGCGCTGTCCGCCCCGCTGTTCTGGATCGCCGCCAATGCAGGCGAGGACGGCTCCGTCGTGGTGAGCAAGGTCTCCGAGATGGGCCCGCGCGACGGCTTCAACGCCGCCGTGGGGGAGTACGGTGACCTGGTCTCCGCCGGGATCATCGACCCGGTGAAGGTCACCTCCTCCGCCGTGGTCAACGCCTGCTCGGTCGCCCGTATGGTCCTCACGACCGAGACGGCGATCGTCGAGAAGCCCGAGGAGAAGGGCGCCGGCGGTCACTCGCACGCCGGTCACTCGCACTGATCGCGTCCGGCCCCCGGGCCCCGCTCTCCGCGCCGCGGGGGACGGGGCCCGGCCCCGTTCCGGGCCGGTCACGTGGTCCCACACGCCCCCCAGCGGTTACGCTTGGCGCTCAGCAGTGGTCCCACGACCCAGGGGTCACACGCCTATTCTGAGCCCGAGCCACCTCGGCCGCTGACGGGCCGGGACGTGGGATCCGTCGTGACGTGCATCGCGACCCGAGAGAAAGGCCGTGCCCCGTAACACATCCGTGTAACACGGGGCCCCCGTAATCCGATGACAGGTACAGCAGACGAGTTGGAACTCGCCGTAGCCGAGGCGGTCAAGGGTGACCGTGTCGCTGCCACGCGGGTGCTGGAGCTCGTGCGGCCCGGTGTGGTGCGGTATTGCCGTTCCCGCGTCGGCGGCTCGGAGAGGGTCAACCTGTCTGCTGACGATGTCGCCCAGGAGGTTCTGATCGCGGTTCTCTCGGCTCTGCCGGGGTACCGGGACCAGGGACGTCCCTTCATGGCCTTCGTGTACGGGATCGCGGCCCACAAGGTCGCGGACGCCCATCGTGGCGCCGCGCGGAACAAGTCCGACCCCGTGGAGTACCTTCCCGAGGTGCTCTCGACCGACACGGGGCCGGAGGACCACGTCCTCGACGGCGAGGTGTCGAGAGCGGTGAGCCGCCTCCTCGAGACCCTGCCCGAGAAGCAGAGGGAGATCATCCGGCTGCGTGTGGTGGTCGGACTCTCCGCGGAGGAGACCGCGGAGATCGTCGACAGTACGGCCGGGGCCGTGCGCGTCGCCCAACACCGGGCGATGAAGCAGCTCCGGGCGAGGATCGAGCAGGACGGAGAGGAGCGATGGCGATGAACGACGAAGTCGATCCCGGCACCCGGGACGATGACGCCTCGCTCCACGGGCATGACGTGGACGGCCACGACGAGGACCGGGTCGAGGACGACCGGGTCGAGGTGGATCGCGACGACGAGCTCCTCGACGCGCTCGGACGCGGCGATCGTCCCGAGGGGGATGAGCCTCTCGTCGCGCTGCTCGCGGACTGGCGCGCCGAGGTGGACTCGGCCGGACTCCCGGACCTGCCCAGCGACGAGCAGATCGAGGTGGCCCTCGCCCCGAACGTCTCCCGGTTGTGGCCGCGCCGCGGGTGGGTGCACTCGGGCGAACATCACCACGGCCAGCGTCCGGCCCTGTGGCAGGCGGTGACCGGCGCTGCCGCAGTGGCGGCCGTGGTCGTCGGCGGCCTGTCCGTGGCCGCGCATAGCGCGATGCCGGGCGACCCGCTCTGGGGCGTGTCCAAGACGATGTTCTCCGACCGTGCCGGGAACGTCGAGCTCGTGAGCGATCTCAGCGAGGACCTCGCCGCCGCGGACCTCGCCGCCCGCGAGGGGGACCGGAACGAGGCCGAGCGACTGCTCGATGAGGTGAGCGAGCGGCTCGACGAGGTCTCCGACGCCTCCGAACGTGTCGAGCTGATGAAGCGTCGGGACGCCATCAAGCGCGATCTCAGTCGGGTCACCCCGAGCGTCGTCCCGTCGCCCGCCCCGGCACCCGCGCCGGCCCCGTCGCCCCCGCCCGCTCCGGGTGTGGCGACTCTCGTTCCCGGCCTCCCCGTGCCGTTGCCGTCCAACCTGGTCCCCCCGCCGCCTCCGGGGATGCCGGTCATCCCGCTCCCGCTCGACGGGCTGCGGATCTCGACCACGCTGCAGATCCCGATCGACACCCAGCGGATCCAGGATTTCCTGTCACCGACGACCGGACGACAGGGTGACGAGGCGGACGACGACCGGGTGGTGCCGGCGCCGACGCCGAGCCGCACCACCGTGACTCAGGTCCCGACCCCCACGCAGCCGGCGGCGACCGATTCACAACAGACCTCGCAGTCGGTCCGGCCGACGAACTGACCCCGGGAAACGACTCGATCCCCGCCCTCTCGGAGGGACGGGGATCGAGTCGTCCGGGCCGGGCCGGGCCCGGGTCGAACGGGCGGCACCCGCGCGCGGCGACCGCCTCTGTTCAGCGGCGCCAGTTGAGTCGACGGGGGCGCAGGGCGCGGGCGGCGTCCGCGTAACCGCGGCAGTACTCCCAGGTGACGTAGTCGTCCGGGATCGGGTCGAAGGCCGGCTCGTGGGGGAGCAGGGAGCCGTCCTCGAGGAGCTGCATGAGGTTGGCGCGGAGCATGTCCCACTCGTGGTAGTGCTCCTCGGCGCAGTCGTCACACTGGACCGCGACCCCCTTCACCCCGATCGGGGCCAGCAACCGACGGAACTCCGAGAGATCCGCGAGGTCCTCCTCGATCGCCCGCCGCTCGTCCGCGTCGAGCGGGCCCGTGGGCATGTCGTCATCGACGGGGTCGAGCTCGGCCAGCTCCGCGGCCGGATCATCCGGATCTCCGGCGAACGGGTCGGGCGGCATTCCGTGCCGTAGGGGATCGTCCACGACCTCCACCGTACCCGTGACCACGGTCTCACGTGGTCGACGGTTCGAGCCGTGGCCCCCGGAACCACTATCCTCGAAAGTCAGCACCTAGACGACCCCCCAGGAGGACGGCAGATGAGCGAGTCGAATGGCCCCGTGCGCACCGGCGGCGACGACCCGACCAAGGTCGCGATGGTGGGCCTGACGTTCGACGACGTGCTCCTCCTCCCGGCCGCGTCCGAGGTGGTCCCGAGTGAGGTCGACACCAGCACCCGCCTGACACGGGACATCACCCTGCGGGTGCCGCTGATCTCGTCGGCGATGGACACCGTGACCGAGGCCCGCATGGCCATCGCCATGGCACGGCAGGGCGGGATCGGCGTCCTGCACCGCAACCTCTCCGTGGGGGACCAGGCCGCCCAGGTCGAGACGGTGAAGCGGTCCGAGGCCGGGATGGTGACCGACCCGGTGACCTGCGCGCCCAGCGACACGTTGGCGGAGGTCGACGAGAAGTGCGCCCGCTACCGCATCTCCGGATTGCCGGTGACCGACGAGCGCGGTGAGCTGGTCGGCATCATCACCAACCGCGACATGCGGTTCGAGATGGACAAGTCCCGGCGGGTCGACGAGGTCATGACCCGGGCGCCCCTGGTGGTCGCGCGGGAGGGTGTCACCGCGGAGGCGGCGCTCGGCCTGCTGCGCCGGCACAAGATCGAGAAGCTGCCGATCGTCGACGGTGACGGGCGACTGACCGGACTCATCACGGTGAAGGACTTCGTCAAGACGGAGAAGCACCCCGACGCCACCAAGGACTCGGACGGCCGGCTGCGCGTGGCCGCCGCCGTCGGCACCGGGGAGGACGCCTGGCAGCGCGCCGGGGCCCTCACCGACGCCGGGGTGGACGCCCTGGTGGTCGACACCGCCCACGCCCACAACCGCAACGCCCTCGACATGGTCGCCCGGGTCAAGCGGGAACTCGGCGACCGCGTGCAGGTGATCGGGGGCAACCTCGCCACCCGCGGTGCCGCCCAGGCGATGATCGACGCGGGTGCGGACGCCATCAAGGTGGGCATCGGCCCCGGGTCCATCTGCACCACCCGGGTGGTCGCGGGCGTGGGTGCTCCCCAGATCACCGCGATCCTCGAGGCCTCGGTTGCCGCGCATGCCGCGGGCATCCCCGTCATCGCCGACGGCGGTATGCAGTACTCCGGTGACGTGGCCAAGGCGATCGCCGCCGGCGCCTCGGCCTGCATGTTCGGGTCCCTGCTCGCGGGGTGCACCGAATCGCCGGGTGAGCTGATCTTCGTGGACGGCAAGCAGTACAAGGTCTACCGCGGCATGGGTTCGCTGGGCGCGATGCGCGGGCGCGGCAAGCCCGGGCAGGAGAAGTCGTTCTCCAAGGACCGGTACTTCCAGGACGACGTGCTGTCCGAGGAGAAGCTGGTGCCCGAGGGCATCGAGGGGCGGGTCCCGTATCGGGGAGACGTCGGTCAGGTACTCCACCAGCTCGCCGGCGGGCTGCGAGCGGGCATGGGCTACACCGGAGCCGCCACCATCCCGGAGATGCACCGTGCCCAGTTCGTCCAGATCACGGCCGCGGGGCTCAGGGAGAGCCACCCGCACGCGATCCAGATGACGGTCGAGGCCCCCAACTACAACGTCAAGGACTGAAGTCGCGTGCGCAATGTCGTGGAGATCGGCCTGGGTCGCGAGGCCCGTCGGATGTTCGGGCTGGGCGAGGTCGACATCGTCCCCTCCCGCCGGACCCGCAGCTCCAAGGAGGTGTCCACCTCCTGGCAGATCGACGCCTACCAGATGGACATCCCGGTGATGACCCACCCGACCGACGCGGTGGTCTCCCCGGACTCGGCGGTGGAGTTCTCCAAGCTCGGTGGTCTGGCCGTGCTCAACGGAGAGGGACTGTGGGCCCGTCACGCCGATCCCGGTGCCGTGATCGCCGAGCTGCGGGAGCTCGCGCTGGAGGACGTGACCGGACACCGGGCCGTGGCGCGACTGCAGGAGCTGCACCGTGCCCCGATCGACCGCGAGCTCCTCGCCGCTGCGGTTCACCGCATCCGCGACGAGGGCGCGACCGTGGCGGTGCGGGTCTCACCGCAGCACGCGCGCGAGCTCACCCCGGGGCTCGTCGCGGCGGGGATCGACCTGCTGGTGGTGCAGGGCACGATCATCTCGGCGGAGCACGTCAGCGGTGAGGACGCCCCGCTCGACCTCAAGGAGTTCATCGGTGGCCTCGATGTCCCGGTGATCGCCGGCGGCGTCGTCGACTACAAGACCGCCCTGCACCTCATGCGCACGGGCGCCGCCGGTGTGATCGTGGGATACGGCGGGGTCGACGGCATCACCACCACCGGCCAGGTGCTGGGTATGGAGGTCCACATGGCCACCGCGATCGCCGACGCGGCCGCAGCCCGGCGGGATTACCTCGACGAGACCGGAGGCCGCTACGTGCACGTGCTGGCCGACGGCGACATCTACACCTCTGGTGATATCGCCCGCGCCGTGGCGTGCGGCGCCGACGCGGTGGTCCTGGGTCCGCTGCTCGCGGGCTCGTTGGAGTCCCCGGGCCGCGGTGTCTACTGGGACGCGGTCTCCGCCCACCCCAAGGTGCCGCGTGGGCATGTGTCCGAGGTGGAGGACGAGACGGCCCTGGCGCCACTGGAAGAGGTCCTCGAGGGGCCCACCAGCGTCCCCGACGGCACCCGCAACCTCATGGGCGGACTGCGTCGCGCGATGGCGAAGTGCGGCTACTCCGACGTCAAGGGTTTCCAGAAGGTGGACCTGTCCGTCCGGCCCTGATCGCCCGACCGGGGGTCGGACGGCCCCACTCTCTGGACAAATCGTGACCTACTGTCGGGTAGGTTCGAGGGTGCTCGGGTACTGTGATGCCCACCATCGACCACTCCTGGGAGTTGCACCATGACGCCGCACACACCGTCGACCCCGACCGACGCCCCCACCACGCCGACGGACACGGATGTCGTCGTCATCGGATCCGGTTTCGGTGGCAGCGTCACGGCCCTGCGGTTGTCGGAGAAGGGGTACCGCGTCACGGTCATCGAGGCGGGTCGCCGCTTCGAGGACGCGGACCTGCCCAAGACGTCCTGGCGACTCCACCGGTACGTGTGGGCGCCCAAGCTCAAGCTGTTCGGGATCCAGCGCGTCCACATGATGCGCGACGTGATGATCCTCGCCGGCGCGGGCGTGGGCGGGGGATCGCTCAACTACGCCAACACGCTGTACAAGCCCACGAGCCAGTTCTTCAAGGACCGGCAGTGGGGTCGCATCACGGACTGGGAGTCCGAACTCTCCCCGTTCTACGACCAGGGTCGCCGCATGCTGGGCGTGGTCACCAACCCCACGCACACCCACTCTGACGAGGTCATGAAGAAGGTGGCCCGCGACATGGGCGTGGAGGACACCTTCGTCTACACCCCGGTCGGCGTGTTCTTCGGCGAGAAGACCGGCGGTCAGGGCAAGCCCGGCGAGCTCGTCCCCGATCCGTACTTCGGCGGGGTGGGGCCGGACCGCAACGCGTGCATCGAGTGCGGCGAGTGCATGACCGGCTGCCGGCACAACGCCAAGAACACGCTGATGAAGAACTACCTCGCCCTGGCCGAGCGCGCGGGCGCCCGCATCCTGGACCGGACCACGGTCAGCGACCTGCGCGAGCGCGGCGACGGCACGTGGGAGATCACCCTCGAGCGGACGGGCGCCTGGACGCGTCGTGGCAAGCGCACCACCACGGTGACCGCCGGGCAGGTCGTCGTGGCGGCCGGCACCTGGGGAACCCAGCACCTGCTCCACTACGCCAAGGACTCCGGGTCCCTTCCCAAGCTGTCGGATGCGATCGGTCGGCTCACCCGCACCAATTCCGAGGCGATCCTCGGGGCGATGCGACCGAACTACAAGCCGGAGCAGGACTTCTCCGAGGGGGTGGCCATCACGTCGTCGTTCCATCCCCGGTCGGACACCCACATCGAACCGGTCCGGTACGGCAAGGGCTCCAACGCCATCGCCATCCTGCAGACCCTGCTCACGGACGGTGACGGGCCGCTCCCGCGGTGGCGCACCCTGCTGGGCGAGGTCCGCCGCAACCCGGCCATGTTCATGCAGCTGTTCTACCTGCGCCGCTGGAGCCAGCGCTCGGTGATCGCCCTCGTGATGCAGAACCTGGACAACTCGCTGCAGACCTACGTCAAGCGCTTCGGTCCGTTCAGGTACGTCACCAGCAAGCAGGGTCACGGGGAGCCCAACCCCACCTGGATCCCCGCCGGAAACGAGGCCACCCGCAAGATCGCCGAGGAGATCGGCGGCCTGCCCGGGGGCACGTGGGGCGAGATCGCGAACATCCCGCTCACCGCCCACTTCCTGGGCGGCTGCGTGATCTCGGATTCGCCGGAGACCGGGGTCGTGGACCCGTACCACCGCGTGTGGAACTACCCGACGATGCACATCGTGGACGGATCGGCGATCTCCGCGAACCTCGGTGTCAACCCGGCGCTCAGCATCACCGCCCAGGCCGAGCGGGCCATGTCGCTGTGGCCCAACAAGGGTGAGGCCGACCAGCGCCCGGCCCAGGGCGAGGACTACCGGCGCCTGTCGCCGGTCCCGCCCGTGTCGCCGATGGTCCCGGAGGCCGCGCCGGGAGCCCTGCGGCTGCCGATCGTCCAGGTCAGCTGACGGTCTACCCGTGGTCAGGAGGCGGTGAGCCCGGTCAGGGGGCGGTGAGCTCGAGCAACTCGTCGAGCGCCGCCGCGATCCCACGGGCCACCGCGTCCGGGTCCGGCACCAGGTGTTCGCACGAGATCACCCCCAGGTCGAGCCGCCCGTCGGTCGACAGGCTGGTCACGGACAGCCCCGCACCGTGGAGCAGCGGGCCGAAGGGGTGCATGTGGGTGATCCGCGCGCCGAGGAAGTAGAGGGCGTGACGGGGGCCGGGCACGTTCGAGACGATGAGGTTGTAGATCACCGGGTGGACGTCGGCGAGTCTCAGCGCCTCGTACGCCCGCATGCCCATGTCGAGTAGCCGACGGGGGCCCATGCGGGCCCAATTGTCCAAGAGCGCCGGTCGGATGCTCGCGGCCTGGCGCTTCGTGGTCTCCGCTGCGGCGGAGATCCGCTCGTACCGTTCGACCGGGTCGGCCACATCCGTGGCCAGGGAGGCGAACATGGCCGACACCTGGTTGGCGCCACCGGTGGCCAGATCGTCTCGGGTGGACATGGGGACGATCGCCACCATGGAGGAGGCGGGGGCGTCTCCGTGGGCCTCGAGGTAGGACCTGACAGCGCCGCCGACCACGGTGAGGAGGACGTCGTTGACGGTGCCGCCGAGGCGGGCGGTGACGAGCTTGACGGACGCCAGGTCGAGTGATGCGGTGGCCACGGCGCGGTGCGGGGTGAGCGAGTGGTTGAAGAGGGTCCGCGGCGCCGTGAACGGGGCCGGCATGGATTCCCCGTGGCCGGCCCGGCCGCGGGCGCGTCTCATGGCCGCGGGGACCGACAGCGTCTCGGGGAGCAGACGGAGGAGGGCCAGGGGCCGGCCCAGCACGTCGCGGGCGCCACCGGCGATCAGTTGCAGGGTGTTGGCCCGTCCGACGTGCGTGCGCACGAGCGCGGGATCCTGGTCGGGCGTGGTGGCGTCCGTCGCGGCGAGGGCGGAGAGCAACTCGGCGCCCAGCATCCCGTCGATCACCGAGTGGTGGACCCGGCAGAACGCGCTGACGGTCGGCGCGTGCGGGTCACCCCGTTCGATGATCCAGACCTGCCACAGCGGGTGGGCGCGGTCCAGCGGGGTGGAGGCGAGTCGACCGCACGTCTCCAGCAGCTCGTCCTCGGTGCCGGCCGGCCCGAGTTCGATCCGGCGTAGGTGGTGGGTGATGTCGAAGTCGAAGTCCTCGACCCACGCCGGGTGGCCGGGGTTCCACGGTGAGTCGTGGACCTTGCGGCGGAACGGGGGGACGGCCTTGACCCGGCGGGCGAGCCCGGATCGGAGGCGTTCGAACGAGTAGCCCTCCTCGATGGTGGTCACGTCGAGGTGGACGAGGCCGTTGATCACCATCATCTGCTCGGGGGTCTCGAGGTAGAGGAAGCTCGCGTCGAGCCCGGTCATCCGTTCCACGTGTCAGCGCTCCCCGCCGGCCGCCGACCGCGCCGCCTCCCGGGTGAGTTCCAGCAGTCGGGCCATCGCCTCCCGGATCCCGGTGGCGAGCAGGTCGGGGTCGGGGGCGAGGTGCTCGCAGGCGTTGATCCCCACGTCGAGTCGACCGCCCATGGACATGGCGGTAACCGAGAGTCCGGAACCGTGCATGAGGGGCCCGAGCGGGTAGACGTGGGTGACCCGGCATCCGAGGAAGTCCAGTCCCTGACGGGGTCCGGGGATGTTCGACACGACGAGGTTGTGCACGACGGGATGCAGGTCCGCCAGGTGGAAGTCGCCGTAGATCCGCATCAGCATCTGCAGGGTCCGGGCGGGGGCGAGCGTGGCGACGTCCTGGATGAGGTCCGGCCGCATGCCGTTCCTCGACTGCTTCTTGCCCCGGCTGGTGCGGGCGGCGATGGCGCGCAGGCGCTCGAGCGGGTCGGCGATGTCGGTCCCCAGGGACGCGAACAGGACCGTCACGCGGTTGTTGCCCCGGGCGTCCTCGGCGTCGCGGGTGGAGACGGGGACCACGGCGACGAGCGACGTGTCGGGCAGGTCGTCGTGGGAGCGCAGGTACCGCCGCAGCGCGCCGCCCATCACCGCCAGGAACACGTCGTTGACGGTCACGCCGAAGGCGTCCTTGATCTCGCTGATCTCGCCGAGGTCGAGTGAGGCACCCCAGACCGCCCGGTGGGGGGTGATGGTGGCGTTGAAGCGGGTGCGGGGCGCGGTGAACGGTGCCGCCCTGGGGACGACGACGAGGTCGTCCGTGGCGTCGGCCGTGCCCGTCTCCTCCGGGGCCGGATCGTCCGACTTCTTCCTGGCCGCCGTGGCCCTGCGCAGTGCGAAGGGGAGCGCGACGAACTCGGGTACCAGCCGGGCCAGGGTCAGCGGGCGACGTACGGAGAAATCCCACCACCCGCCGGCGAGGAGCCGGATGGGGTTGGCGTTGCCCGCCTCGACGCGGACCATGTCGAGGTCGCGGGCGGAGGGCTGCTCTCCGGCGGAGGCGAACTTGCGCAGGATGTTCGCGCCGTTGGCCCCGTCGAGGATGGCGTGGTGGGCCCGGAAGTACACGACGATGGTGTCCGGTTCGGCGAGCCGCTCGAGGACCCACATCTCCCACAGGGGGCGTGACCTGTCCAGCGGGCGGCTGCCGAGGGTGCCGCACATCTCGAACACCGCGCGGTCGTCACCGGGGTGGTCCACGTCGACGCGGCGGACGTGTGCGGTGATGTCGAGGTCGTATTCCTCGACCCAGGCGGGGTGGCCGAGGTTGAGCGGGGAGTCGTAGATCTTGCGGCGGAGTTCGGGCAGTTCCTTGATCCGGCGGCCGAGCTCGGTCCGGAGCCATTCGAAGGAGTACCCGACCTCGAGGCCGGAGACGTCGACGAAGAGGACTCCGCCCACCACGAGGGGTTGCTGGGCGGTTTCCATGTACAGCAGGCTCGCGTCGAAACCGGTCATTCGCTCCATCGATGCGCTCCAGCTCTCTCGGTCCCGGGCCGGCCGGGGTCGTGGTGGGGTTCATTGTGAACCCCGGCACGGGGGATGTGGCCGAGTTCGGCGGATGGGCCGCGGGGCCTAGACTCGACCCCGTGGCCGAGAACGCACAGACCGACTCCCAGATCGCCGCCGAGGCGGTGGCGCCCCGCCCGGTACTCGTGGTGGACTTCGGCGCCCAGTACGCGCAGCTCATCGCGCGCCGCGTGCGCGAGGCGCGCATCTACTCCGAGGTGATCCCGCACACCGCGACGATCGAGGAGATCCGCGCCAAGGATCCCGTCGCCCTGGTGCTGTCCGGCGGACCCGCGAGCGTGTACGCCGAGGACGCGCCCTCGCTCGACCCGGCGGTGTTCGAGCTGGGTCTGCCGGTGTTCGGCATCTGTTACGGCTTCCAGGCGATGGCCGGTGCCCTCGGCGGTGAGGTCGCTCGCACGGGTAGCCGCGAGTACGGCCGTACCGACGTGAGCGTGTCCGGCGGCCTCCTGCACGCCGGCCTGCCGGAGCACCACCCGGTGTGGATGAGCCACGGGGACGCGGTCACGGCCGCGCCCGAGGGGTTCACCGTCACCGCGTCGTCGTCCGGTGCCCCGGTCGCCGCGTTCGAGTGCACCGAGCGGCGCATGGCCGGAGTGCAGTACCACCCGGAGGTCCTGCATTCGCCGCACGGCCAGCAGGTGCTGAGCCGCTTCCTCACCGAGGTGGCGGGGCTCGAGCCGACGTGGACCGCGTCGAACATCGCCGACCAGCTGGTGGAGGCCGTCCGCGAGCAGATCGGCGGCGGCCACGCGATCTGCGGCCTGTCGGGCGGCGTCGACTCGGCCGTCGCGGCCGCCCTGGTCCAGCGTGCGATCGGGGACCGCCTCACGTGTGTGTTCGTCGACCACGGACTGTTGCGTGCGGGCGAGCGTGAGCAGGTCGAGAACGACTTCGTGGCCGCCACCGGGGCCCGCCTCATCACGCTGGACGACTCCGACGTCTTCCTCGGGCACCTCGCCGACGTCACTGACCCGGAGACCAAGCGCAAGATCATCGGCCGCGAGTTCATCCGGTCCTTCGAGCGGGCGGTGACGCAGGCGCTCGAACTCCAGGGTTCCGGTGAGGCCGCCGCCTCTTCCGTCGACTTCCTCGTCCAGGGCACCCTCTACCCGGACGTCGTCGAGTCCGGTGGCGGTGCGGGTACGGCCAACATCAAGAGCCACCACAATGTCGGCGGCCTGCCGGACGATGTGGAGTTCACGCTCGTCGAGCCGCTGCGGTTGTTGTTCAAGGACGAGGTCCGCGCCGTGGGCCGTGAGCTCGGTCTGCCCGAGGCGATCGTCGGCCGCCACCCGTTCCCCGGTCCGGGCCTGGCGATCCGCATCGTCGGCGCCGTGGACCGCGACCGACTGGAGACCCTGCGCGCGGCGGACGCGATCGTGCGCGAGGAGATGACCGCGGCGGGCCTGGACTCCACGGTGTGGCAGTGCCCGGTGGTCCTGCTGGCCGATGTCCGGTCGGTGGGCGTGCAGGGCGACGGCCGGACGTACGGTCATCCGATCGTGCTGCGGCCGGTGAGTTCCGAGGACGCCATGACCGCCGACTGGACGCGCGTGCCGTACGAGACCCTGGCGCTGATCTCCAACCGCATCACCAACGAGGTCCCGGACGTCAACCGGGTCGTGCTGGACGTGACGAGCAAGCCGCCGGGCACCATCGAGTGGGAGTGAGCCGCCCCCGCACGCCCACACCACCCCACCGCCCCCACCGCCCGGGCATCCGCTCCCGCGCCTGAACTCTCGCTCGCGCCCCTGAACTCTCGCTCGCGCGCCTGTACGTTCCGGATACAGCCGCCCCCCGCGATGGCGTCTGGCCTGCCCCGCGGCTCACGCGAGACGCCTTCGCGGCGGGCGGCTGTCCACGCCGCCGACGAATTCGGGGCCGATGGATGGCGCAGGGGCCGTGCGGCGCGTATCGCGGTCGGGCGTCAGCGGCGGATGACCATCATCAGTCCCACGAGGACCGCCAGGACGAGTCCCGCGGCCAGCAACGCCGTCGGGGCGATCGCGGGCGCTCCCAGGATCGCCCACACCGCCACTCCCAGCGAGGTCACGCCGGCCAGGGCGAGCACCGGCGATCCGAACCGCCGGTGCTCCACCACCTCGACGGCGCCGGCCGGGGTGGTCGCGGGCTCGGGGGAGACCCCGAATCCGAGCGGTTCGGGTGTCGGGTATCCGGTGCCGTAGGGCAGCGGGTCGTACAGCTGCGGGTCGAACCGCGGCGACTGGTCGGGCGGGGCTCCCGCGGTGGAGTGGTGGCGGTCGTCTGCGGGCGTGTTCGTATTCATCGGGTGACCTTCACGCTTCCCATCTCGGTGGTGATGTCCAGGGTCAGGATTGGCCCGTCGGTGTCGGCGGGCGGGTCGGGGCAGTCGACGGAGCCGATCTCGGTCCGGCAGGCGGCCTGCACGGCGAGCCCGTCGGGCAGCAGCACCCGCACCTCACCGACCTCGTTGGTGATGCTGTAGCTGCGGTCGCGGTCCAGTTCGAGCTCGCGCATGTCGACGGTGACGGTGCCGACCTCGTGGGTGACCGGCGTGTCGAGCTGGGCGGGGGAGGTGATCTCCACCCGCTCGTCGCCGAAGGTCTCCCAGCCACCCGTGGGGACCTGGACCGACAGGGCGAGCAGCACGAACCCGACGAGTGGTCCGGCCACCACGAGCAGCCCGTACCCGCGGCGGGTGACGGCGCCGACGAGCAGCCCGCCGGCCACCACCGCCAGGGCGATCGCAGCGATGCGCGTGGTGTCGAGCCAGGTGAATCCGCCCAGCGTCGACAACCCGGTGGCGACCGCGGTCGCGATGAGTGCCAGGCCGAGCGTGACCTTGGTCAGCCGCGACCGGGGCCGGGTCGGTTCGACCGGGGCGGGGGCGAGGCCGGGTTCGGGCAGGTCCCACGCGAACGGGGCGGCGCCGAGCGGATCCCACGACGGCGGCACAGGGGGCCCGAAGGGGGCTCCGGGGCCGGAGCCGGGCTCCTGCGGGGCCCCGGGCGCGCGCCACGGTCCGGCGCCGGTGGCCGGGGCCCGGCCGCGCGACGCGTCGGGTCCGCGAGCGGCGGAGGGCCGCACCGCGGAGACCTCCGCCCACCCGGCGGGCGGTTCGGGGGTGCGCCGGTGCAGGCCGTACCAGCCGGCGAGCATCGCCGCGACCATGAGGAACCCGGCGCCGAGGAGGAGGGTCTCCCCGGAACCGCCGAAGGTGGGGGCGGACAGGAGGACGACGACGACGAGGACCACCGCGGTGACCTTGGAGCCCGACGCCCGGCCCTTCCCCAGGAGCGCCTCCCCGGAGGAGACCTCGTCGCCGGCGGAGCGCAGGAGCAGCCACATCAGGGCGTACAGGAACACGCCCGCCCCACCCCACAGTGCGGCGACGACGAACGCGACGCGGAAGAGGACCGGGTCGACGCCGTAGCGCCGACCGAAGCCGCCGCAGACGCCGGCGATCCTGGAATCGTCCGGGGTCCGGACGGGACGGGTCCGCCACAGGGAGCGGAGCTCTGACGGGAGGTCGGGGGTGCTCGTTCTGGACATGACCCCATCGTGCTCGGCGGGAGTCCGCGGCACATCGGGGTCCGACCCTGATTTCCGACCCCGAGGCCGCCGGGGAGGGAGGATGGCGGAATGGTCGACACCGTCATGGGTTTCCTGGGCTCCGACGAACAGCTGCGGCTCTTCGGGGTGACGCTGGTCGGGGTCAGCGGGCGGACCGTTCTCAAGGTGCTCCTCAGCATCCTGCTGTTCGTGCTGCTGTCGCTGTTCACGTCGATCTCGCGGGCGGTGATGCAGGCGATCACCGGGCCCGCCGGGTCCGCGTCGAGGTTCTGGACGAAGCAGAGTCTGCAGCTGTTCACCGCCGTCGTGGCCGTGCTGGCGCTCTTCTCCATCTGGGTGACCCCGGGAACCGACCTGACCGTGGGGGTCGGACTCGTCACCGCGGGCCTGGCGTTCGCGTTGCAGAAGGTGATCGCGAGTCTGGCGGGCTACTTCGTCATCCTCCGGGGGCGGGTGTTCGCGGTCGGCGACCGGATCGCCGTGGGTGGGGTCCGGGGCGATGTGATGTCGCTCGGTTTCCTGCGCACGACCGTCATGGAGATGGGATCCCCGTCGTCGATGGCCGGCGCGGAGACCGGCAACTGGGTACCGAGCCGTCAGTTCACCGGCCGGGTGGTCACGGTGTCGAACGGCGTCATCTTCGACGAGGCGGTCTACAACTACACCCGCGGGTTCCCCTTCCTCTGGGAGGAACTGTCGCTCAAGCTGCCGTTCGACGTGGATCTCCGACGTGTCGACACCGTGTTCCACGCCTGCGCCGACCGGCACACGAGGGAGCTGAGCGACGAGGCGATGGCGAGCATGCAGCAGATGAGCCGCATGTACGCGGTCGATGTCCGGGAGTTCGGGCCGCAGGTGTTCGTCTCGCTGCAGGAGGACGGGATCCTCGCCACCGTCCGCTTCGTCGTGGGCAGTCACGGTGCGCGGGCGGTCAAGGACGCCATCTCCCGCGACCTGGTCGCCGGATTGCGGGAGGGGGGTGTCTCGCCGGCGAGCGTGGCCGTGGATATCCGGGTACTTCCCGATTCCCCTCGGGGCGATGATCTGTGACGATGGCGTCCATGAGTGAGAACGCGACCGATCCCGCGCCGGCCACCGCGGTCCGGTCGGCGTCCCCGGTCGCCGGACCACCGGCGCGGCCCGCCACCGTGGCGACGACCGACTTCCGCTGGTACCCGCGGTTGACCCGGGGCAGCGACGGATCCGTGGTCGCGGGCGTGTGCGTGGGACTGGCCGACCACCTCGGGGTGCGGGTCGTCCACGTACGCCTGGTCATGGTCCTGCTGGCCACGCTCTCGGGCGCCGGCGTCGCCCTGTACTCGGCGCTGTGGGCGCTCACCCCGACGGGGCCCGCGCCGGCGGGCGCGGGCCGGGGCGACGAGCGCGAGCGCAGACGCGGCATGGCACTGGCCGTCGTGGCGGTGGCGGGCGCGGTGCTCTCGTTCATGGTGACCACCGCCACGGGACTGAGCGTCATCGTCCCCGTCCTCGTCGTGGCCCTGGGTGCCGGGCTGGTCTGGCAGCAGTACGACGGTGGGGGACGAGTCGCGCCGCGGTCGGTCTTCGACTGGGCCAGGGTCACCGCAGGGGCCACCCTCGTCGTCGTCGGGCTCGCCGTCGTCGTCCTCGGTCAGGTCGAGTTCGCCGCGCTGCGGTCGTCCCTCCTCGCGGTCGTGGCCACCCTCGTCGGCGTGGGACTGCTCAGCGTGCCGGTCGGACTGCGACTGTGGCGGTCCCTCGAGGAGGAGCGCGCGGCGCGGATCCGCGAGTCCGAACGCAGCGACATCGCCTCCCACCTGCACGATTCCGTCCTGCAGACCCTGGCACTCATCCAGAAGAGGTCCGATGACCCGGGCCAGGTGGCGCGGCTCGCCCGCCGGCAGGAACGGGAGCTCCGGCAGTGGCTGTTCGGCGCAGGCTCCCGGATGTCCTCGGGCGCGGCGACCTTCGCGGGGGCGGTCGAGGTGATGGTCGGCGACGTCGAGGACGTCTACGGACTGCGGGTGGACCAGGTCGTGGTGGGCGGTGACGGCCCGGTCGGAGACGCCGGGGAGGCCGTCCTGGGTGCCGTCCGCGAGGCCCTGGTCAACGTCGCCAAGCACGCCGGCGTCGACACCGCCGACGTGTTCGTGGAGAACGACGGACGCACGGTCAGCGCGTTCGTCCGCGACCGCGGACGCGGCTTCGACCCCGATGCCGTGGGCGGCGACCGCCACGGGCTCGCGCAGTCCATCCGACACCGCGTGGAGAGCCGCGGTGGGACCGTGCGCGTGCGCAGTACGCTCGGGCGCGGGACGGAGATCGGGATCGAGATGCCGCTGGAGGGCGAATGACGGACGGGCCGCAGGACGGGTCGGGGGAGTCGACGACGGGCGGCGGCGGGATGTGCCGGGTCTTCCTCGTGGACGACCACGCGGTGTTCCGCAGCGGGGTCCGTGCCGAACTCGCCGGACAGTCGACCATCGAGGTCGTCGGCGAGGCGGGCTCCGTCGCCGAGGCCGTGACCGGCATCGACCGGGTGCGTCCCGACGTGGTGTTGCTCGACGTGCACATGCCCGACGGCGGCGGCGTGGCCGTGCTGCGGTCGGTGCTGGGGGCCGACCCGGGCGGCGTGGCCGATCCCGCCCGCGCCCCGGAACCGACCTTCCTCGCGCTGAGCGTCTCCGACGCCGCCGAGGACGTGATCGCCGTGATCCGGGCCGGCGCGCGCGGCTACGTCACCAAGACCATCACCGGCGAGGACCTGGCCGACGCCGTGTGTCGGGTCGCCGACGGGGATGCCGTCTTCTCCCCGCGACTGGCCGGGTTCGTGCTGGACGCGTTCGCCCGCGCCTCCCCGGGCCCCGCCGATCGTGGCGAGCCCGTCCACGACCCCGAGGTCGACTCGCTCACCCCGCGTGAGAAAGAGGTGCTGCGGCTGCTGGCCCGCGGCTACACCTACAAGGAGATCGCCGAGGAGTTGTTCATCTCGGTCAAGACGGTGGAGACCCACGCCTCCAACGTCCTCCGCAAGACCCAGCAGTCCAACCGGCACGCGCTGACCCGCTGGGCGCAGTCCCGGCACCTGGACTGATCCCCTCGCCCGGCCCGGCCGGAGTGGCTTCTCGCCCGGGTCGGCTCCGCGCATCCACCCGGACCGATAGCGTGACCGGGATGAGCGAACCGCGCGACCTGCCCGTGTGCATCATCGGTGACTCGTTCGTGGCCGGATACGGCGATGACACGGGCCGCGGGTGGACCGCGCACCTGATCGAGGCCGGCCCCTCGGCCGGTGTGCACATCCACGCCGCGGTCGCCGGGATCGGCGGGGACACCTCCGAGATGATCCTGGCCCGCTGGGACGAGGTCGATCGTCGGCGGGCCGCGTTCCCCACGACCGCGGTGATCGCGGAGTTCGGCGTCAACGACGTCATGGAGCACGAGGGCGCGTTGCGTGTCGACGAGGCGGGCACCGTCGCGGCGCTGCGCGGAATGATCGACCGGGCGCCCGAGGGGCGGTTCCTCGTGGTGGGGCCGCCGCCGGTGGTGTGGGACGAGGTCAACGAGCGTATCGCCGCCCGGGCCGAGACCATGGCGCAGGTGTGCGACGAGGCCGGGGTGCCGTTCGTGCCGACCTTCGACGTGCTGCTGGCGGGTGGTCAGTGGATGCGCGAGGTCGCCGCCGGCGACGGCGCCCACCCCGGGCCCGGCGGGTACGAGCAGTTCGGCCAGGTGATCTCCGGTCCTGTGCTCGAGTGGTTGCGTCTCCTGCCGGATGTCGAGCCGGGTTACTAGCGGGAACTCTTCATGGCGGCCCTGACCGTCACCGTCGGGTCCGCCTCGAGCTCGGCCACGCGCGTCGAGTCCATCGGCAGCAGCGCGATGCGCCCGTCGGAGTCGAAGTGCAGCGCCCAGCCGTAGGTCTTGGCCAGCGGGGAGGTGCGCAGGCACGGTTGGCCCGTGGAGAAGAACCGTTCGCGTTCTGCTGCGCGGTCGACTTCGGCTATGTCCTTGCGCTGGCAGTACACGTCGAATATCAGGTCATCGCTCGTCCACCGGTAGTCCTCGCCCGAGAGTCGTTCGTACTGCAGCTCGGCGACCGACCCCTTCCCGGAGGGCGGGGCGGTCGCCGCCACGGCCCTGGCGTCCGGGGCGGGCAGGATCAGGGTGTCGGTGTAGTGGGTGGTGTGCATTGTGCGCCTCTGTTCCTGTAGCGGTCCCGGGTGTCCGGTTGTCCCGGCGGTGAGGTGATGGTCTCCGGTAACCTGATTCTCGTCGTACGCCCCGTACGGCGGCAGGAGGATGAATCATGACGAGTCCGCAGAACCCTGACCGTGTCGGCGAGCATTCCGAGGAGCCCGCGGACAAGGCCCGGTACGACCACGACGACGCGGTCGCCGACGAGTGGGGTGACGAGTCCTTCCCGGCCAGTGATCCCCCCGGCGCGCTCTGAGTCAGCGCAGGATCTCGAACTGTTCGGACACCGCCCGCAGTGCACTCGCGCTGCGGGCGAACTGTTCGCGTTCGGTGGTGTCGAGCTCCAGCTCCACCACCCGCTGGACGCCGGTCCGCCCGATCACCGCGGGCACCCCGATGAAGATCCCGTCCTGGTCGTACTCGCCCCGCAGCAGGGTGGAGACCGGTAGCGAGACCTGCTCGTTGCGCAGCACCGCCCGGGTGATGCGGGCCAGCCCCATCCCGATGCCGTAGCTGGTGGACCCCTTCGAGTCGATGATCCGGTAGGCGGCGTCCCGGGTCTCGTCGAAGATCTGCGTCAGGCGTTCCCGCTTGGCCGGGTCGCCCGCCAGGTCGCGGCGCAGCGGCACCCCGGAGACGTTGGCGGAGGAGAATACCGGCAGCTCGGTGTCGCCGTGTTCCCCGATGATCGAGGCGTGCACGCTCATCGGTGCCACGTCGTAGTACTGGCCCAGCATGAACCGGAAGCGCGCCGAGTCGAGGATCGTGCCGGAGCCGATGACCTGCGCGGCGGGGAGCCCGGAGTAACGCCACGACGCCTGGGTGAGGATGTCGACGGGATTGGTGGCGACCAGCAGGATGCCATCGAACCCGGTCGCCATGACGTCACCGACGATGTTCTCGAACAGCGTCATGTTCTTGCCCACGAGGTCGAGGCGGGTCTCGCCGGGTTTCTGGGCTGCGCCGGCGCAGATGACCACCATGGTGGCGTCGGTGCAGTCGGCATAGGTGCCCTCGGTGACGAGGGTGGGGGAGGGCGCCCACACGACCCCGTGGTTGAGATCCATGACCTCTCCGACGAGTTTGTCGTGGTCGATGTCGATGATGGTCAGATGGTCGGCCAGCCCCTGGTTGACGAGCGCGTAGGCGTAGGCGATACCCACGTCCCCGGCGCCGATGAGCACGATGCGATTCCCGACGGAGGCCTTCATGCCCGCAAGGGTAGAGGCGTGGGGTCGCCGCCCGGAGGGTATCGGAGGAACGTCGGTGGGCCCTGCCGTCCGGCTCGGCCCCGCTATCCGGCGGCGTCGAGCACGGCGCGGTGACGACGCTCGATGGTGATCCGGTCGTCGGCGTTGCGGGTGGCTTCGAGGGCGTCGTCACGGAGCTTCGTGGCGTGGTGGGTGAGGACCGCACGACGGTCAGGGTCATCGAGGACCTGCGTCGCGACGGCGAGGACGTCGAGAATCCTGATGCTGACCGCTGGCGCACCCGCACCGTACTGCCGCATCTGGTCGAACATCGTGGCGACGAGGCCGGCGAAGTCGGAGGTCGCCACGACGAGGCGGACCTCCCCGTCCCTGGCGTGCACCCCGGTCGGCCATTCCCTGTCCTCGAGGGTGCACAGGGCGTCCCCGAAGCGGTCCACGACGTCGACGGCGGTGAACGGGTCGTTGGTCCCGGGGCTCAGGGCACGCGTGCCCACCTCGGCGAGTAGACGGACGGCGTGCTCGACATCCTGGTCGCGGGTACGGGATTCACCGACCGTGAGGGCGGGCATGATGCCCTCGGGCAGGGTGGGGACGGCCTCGGCCACGGGGGAGTTCGGATAGAGATAATCCCCGGGTCGCACGAGGAGCCGGATCGTCGTCCCGGTCTCGACGGCGAGTTCGACGAGCCGCCCGTGGTCGACGAGCTGCAGGTAGCCGCCCTTCTCCACGAGGAGAGTCTCCGCGTCCGCCCAGAACTCCTCCTCTGGTGGGGGCAGCACATCGCGGTCCGGATCCGTCAGCTCGGTGGCGGTGAGCAGGGAGGAACGTAGATCCGTGGTGAGGAGGTTCACGACGCGGGTGGTGTTGATCGACCCGGTGACGTGGCCGATGAAGTACACGAGTGCGCTGATGCACCCGAGCGCCAGGATGAGGGCGAGGGTGACGTTGTACTGGGGGACGAACGGGGTCCCCTCGTCGCCACCGGTGACCGTGCGGAGGCTGTAGAGGCTGAAGGCGAAGGTGGAGATGAAGACGCCCAGTGTGATCTGGTTGCCGCGGTCCTCGGTGAAGTTCTGGAGCAGGCGCGGCCCCATGGTGCCGGCGGCGTAGGAGAGGGCGGCGATGGTGATGGAGAAGACGGTGCCGCCGACGCCGATCGAGCTGCTCGCCACGGCGGCGAGGATGCTCCGGGAGCCCTCCACGCCGCCGCCGTAGATCCAGGAGGCCGCCTCGTCACTCGTGCCCGGGTTGGTGGACAACCACGTCCCCAGGTGGGCGAGGCCCAACGCGACGAGGGTCATCACGGCGGGGAGAAACCAGAAGCGGCGGCTGATCTGTCGGAGTCGGAAGCGTAGTCCGGCCATGGCTGTCCTCTCTGTGGTGGACACAGCGTAGCCGGTGGGTCCGACGGTGAAGCGCGTTCCGGCCTGTCGAACAGGTGTTCTTGCGCGATGTCGTACCCGTGGTGTTCACTGATCGCGTACTCGAAAAGCCATTCGATCAATGGTCTGTCCGGCGTGTCGGACCCGGTGGGAGGTGGGGATGATGGTAGTGGCGACGTCACCTGTCGACCTGTCCGGCCTCGGCCGGGATGAGCGTGTCACGGAGCTGCGTCGCCGCCTGGCCGCGATGCCCGGCGGCGGTGCACCCGCCGCGGTTCGCGCCCAGGCCCCGGCAGGGCCGGCTTCGGTCGTCTCTGCGCCCTCTGCGCCCTCTGCTCCGGCTGCCCCCGTTGCCCCCGCGGAAGCGGCGGAGATCGCGGTTCCCGGAGTCGCGGTTCCGGGGTCGGTGGCGCCCCTGTTGCCGGGTGGGGTGCTGCCCGCGGGCCGCGTCACGGCGGTGTCCGGCAGCGCCACCCTACGGGTGGGGTTGCTCGCCGCGGCCACGGCCGCCGGTGCCAGGTGTGCGGTGGTCGGGTGGCCGGAGCTCGGCGTGGCCGCGGTGGCCGAGCAGGGAGGTCGACTGGACTGTCTGGCGCTGGTCCCGGATCCCGGCCCGGATCCCGCAGCGGTGGTGTCCGTCCTGCTCGACGGGCTGGACCTGGTCTTGCTGGGGCCTGGTGTGGCCCCGGTCGCCCCGTCCCGTGCGCGGGTGCTGGCGGGGCGGGTCCGAGCCGCTGGCGCGGTGTTGCTCGTGGGCGCCGGGTGGCCCGGGGCGGAGCTGACACTGGCGGGGCGGCACTGCCGCTACGGCGGACTGGGTGCGGGCGCGGGTCGGCTGGCCTCGGTCTCCACGGTGGTGCGCTGTTCCGGCCGGGCGGCACCCGCCCGGACCGCGGAATGGGTGGCGGCGGGATGAGCGCCCGGGTCATGGCGGTGTGGTGCCCGGACTGGCCGACGGTCGCGGCGGCACGGGCCGAGGGGCACGGGCTGCATCTTCCGTTGGCGGTCGTCGGGCCCCGGGGGGTGCTCGCGTGCAACGCCGTCGCCCGCGCGGTGGGGGTGCGTCGTGGTCTGCGCCGGCGTGAGGCGCAGTTCCGCTGTCCCGAACTCGTGGTGGTCGCGGCCGACCCGGCCCGGGACGCCGCGTGGTTCGAGCCCGTGGTGCAGGCGCTCGATGCCGTCGTCCCGGGTATCGAGGTGCTGCGCCCCGGACTGTTCGTGTTCTCCGCAGCGGGTGCCCTGCGCTTCCACGGTGGGGTCGAACAGGTCGTCACCCGCGTCGTCGACGCGGTGGCGGCCGCCGGCGCGGAGTGTCAGGTGGGCCTCGCGGACGAATTGCCCACGGCCGTGCTCGGGGCCCGCGGTTCGGCACTGCTGGAACCAGGTGGGGACGCTGACTACCTGGCCGGATTGCCTGTGGACGCACTCGTGGTGGAACCCGCGTTGGGGGACCCCGAGGTGCTGTCCGAGTTGGTCGGGTTGCTGCACCGCCTCGGCGTGCGGACGCTCGGCGACTTCGCCGCGCTACCGCCGCGTGATGTGGCCACCCGCTTCGGGGAGGGGGGTGCGGTGGCGCACCGTATCGCCCGCGCCGTCCCGTGGCGTCCGCCCTCGGTGTCCGCGGTGCCCACGGGGTCGGCGGTCGAGCACCGGTGCGACCCGCCACTGGAGCGTGTCGACGAGGCCGCGTTCCTCGGTCGGCGGCTGGCGGGGGAGCTGCACGCCGTGCTCGCCGCGTCCGGCGTCTCGTGCCTGCGTCTGTCCATTACCGCCCGGGTGGAGGGCGGTACGGAGGTCAACCGGGTGTGGCGGTGCTCATCGCCCCTCACCCCGGAGGGCACCGCCGATCGGCTCCGCTGGCAACTCGAGGGGTGGCTCACCGGGACCGCGATCGCCGGTGGGGCCGGGGGCGCGGTCACCGCCCTCGTCCTGGAACCGGTGGAGGTGGTCCCCGCCGGCCGCGTACAGGAGGGGCTCTGGGGCGAGGCCGGGCTCGCGGAGGCCCGCGTCCACCGCGCACTGGTGCGGGTCCAGGGTCTGCTCGGGCCCGAGGCGGTCCGTGTGCCCGTGGAAGTGGGCGGCCGCGGGCCGGCCGAGCGGGTGCGGTCACTGCCGTACGGTGACGCCCCGGCCGAGCCCGCCGCTCAGGGGCCGTGGCCGGGGGCGCTGCCTGCCCCCTCGCCGTCGGTGGTGTGGCCGGGGCCGGGCTACCGGTTGGAGATCCGCGAGAGCGGCGACCCGGGAGCCGCCGTCGCGGCGCGGGTGACACTCGTCAGGGGAGTCGTGCTGCGCAGCGCAGCCGGAGATGTCGTGGGGGTGACCCCGCGGGGTCTGCTCAGCGGCAGGCCTGCCGCGGTCGAGGTGGGCGGTCGCCGTTGCGCGCTGCTCGGCTGGTCACGGCCGTGGCCGATCGACGAGGCCTGGTGGGAGCCGACGCCCGACGGCGGGCCTCGCCGCCCTCGGGCCCGCATACAGGTCGTCCCCGAGCGCGCGGCGGCATTGCTGCTCTGCGGCGTGCTCGGGGACGAACAGGGGAACTGGATCGTGGAAGGAGTCTACGAATGAGCCGTTCGCGGATGAGGCGCCCCCGGCGCGGCTCAGCGCTCGATGTCGACCACCAGGCGGGTCGGGTTCTGCAGCAGGAAGGCGGAGAATGCCCGGTCCGAGCCCTCGAGGCCGATCACGGACTGCGCCTGCCCCTCGAACTGTCCCGTGAACGCCACGCCCGCCACCCCGGTCGCGTCGTCGCCGGCCACGGTGCCCACGGGGACCTCCTCCATGCCGGTCTGGGTGGGCAGGACCTGGCCGCCGATCGTCACCTGCAGGAAGGAGTCGCCCGGCACTTCCACCGGAAAGCCGCTGCCCTGCTGGGCCGGGCTGTCCACATAGTCCACGGAATAGCTCGGGGTCCCGCGGCCGTCGAGTTCGAAGACCACACGGTCCTTGCCCTGGAAATTGCCCATGCGGATCTCGGATACCACCAGTTCTGCGCGTCCGGCGGCAGCGTCCGCCTCCTCGCGCTTGGGGGCGGAGTCCGTCGGGCCGGCGGTGGGGTCGGCGGCCTCGGTCTCCTCCGGCGCCAGAGCCTGCGCCAGGGCGGCCGGGGAGGATCCCGCAGTGGTTGTCTGGCTGGTGGCGGGGGCGTCGGTCGAGGTGTCGGCCCCGCAGCCCGCCATGGCCAGGGACGCGGCGGCGGTCAGGGCGGCGGCCGCTGCGAGGCGGCGATGTCGGGTACGCATGCCCCCAGCTTAAGTCCCTCTCATCACTTTTGTCCCACGAGGTGGCTACAGTTACACCACGTCGCGCGGTGGGGCACCATGGGGGCGTGTCAGTCATCGATCCCACCCCACTCACTGCCTGGTGTTCCCTCCAGTCGGCCGATGAGCCGCCCGCCGGTACCGCGGCCCACGAGGAATCGTGGGTCCTGTTGGAGGTTCCCGCGCGCTGGGGACGCGATATCTTCGACGGCGAAGCCCTGGGCGAGGAGCTGTCCGAGCGACTCAAGGAACATGTCTCGGCCTGCGGATCCCGGATGCTCTTCATCCGGCGCCCGGGCCGCGAGGGCCAACGCATCGACCGTCACCGTTTCTACCTGTGCGACACCAGGCCCGGCCGGCGGAGTATCCGGGTCGGCCGTGTCGACCGTCCCGCGGACATGCTCGACCTGGACCTCTCGCCCGGTGGGCACGTGGCGGGTACCCGCGAGATCTCGGCCCCGGTGCCGCTGGTGTGCACCCACGCCAAGCGTGACCAGTGCTGTGCGGTCCGGGGGCGTCCGGTCGTGGCCGAACTGGATGAGCTGGTCGGAGCCCGCCTGTCCGCGCTCGATCCGGACGCCGCGGTGTGGGAGTGCTCCCACACCGGCGGGCACCGCTTCGCCCCGGTCCTGCTGCTCCCCGGCACCGGCTACACCTACGGACCCGCGGAGGCGGATCTCGCGGCCCGCATCGTCGAGGCCGAACTGGACGGTCGGGTCGTCACCGAGCACCTGCGGGGTCGCAGTACATGGCCGCCGGCCGGGCAGGTGGCAGAGGTCGCCGTCCGGGACTCCGGCGTGGAGGCGGGGATCGACGATCTCACCGTCGACATCGACCCGGATGACCCGCTCGTGGTCGTCGTCCGGCACACCGACGGGCGCGCCTGGCGGGTCGAGGCAGGGAAGCGACCGCTCCCGCCACGCCAGCAGAGTTGCCGCAAGCCCGCCGGCGAGGCCTCGGCGTGGGTCGTGGAGTCCCTCACCGTGCTCTGAGCCGGCCCACCGGCACCCGGCGGGTGAGCACCGGTGAACTGGTACCACGGGCCCAGAACGTGGTCGGAACTCGAACGGGTGCTCTCCGGACGACCGGGACCGCGCGGGGTCGAGAACCCGCACCCCGGCGACGGCAGCGACGCACCCGCCTGGTCACGCAAGCGTGGCGGGTACACGGCCCCTCCGCGGGCCCGAGCCCAGGGGAGAGTGCCGT
Source organism: Dietzia sp. Alg238-R159 (assembly GCF_900537145.1). Lineage (NCBI taxonomy): Bacteria > Bacillati > Actinomycetota > Actinomycetes > Mycobacteriales > Dietziaceae > Dietzia > Dietzia sp. Alg238-R159. The sequence goes on from NZ_UNRI01000005.1 coordinate 88,481, forward strand.
ACGCGGAGCTGCACGCCCACACCGCGTTCAGCTTCCTCGACGGGGCCTCCTCTCCCGAGGCCATGGCAGAGGCAGCGGCGGAACTGGGGCTCACAGCGCTCGCGATCACCGACCACGACGGGTTGTACGGGGTCGTGCGTTTCGCCGAGGCCGCCTCCGAGCTGGGACTGGCCACGGTGTTCGGGGCGGAACTCTCGCTACCGGGCGGGGAGCACCTGCTGGTCCTGGCCAGGGGAGAGGAGGGCTACCGGCGGTTGTCGCGCTCGATCGCCCACGCCCACCTACGGGGTGGGGCCAAGGGCGAACCGCGGTACGAGATCGCCGAGCTCGCGGAGGCGGCCGGCGGTCACTGGTATGTGCTCACCGGCTGTCGTCGGGGCCGGGTCCGTCGGGCCCTGGAGCGCGGCGGGACGGGGGCGTCCGACTTCGACATCCCCGCTGCCGGTGTGGCCCTGGACCAGCTCGTCGAGCTGTTCGGTCAGGACAGGGTGGTCGTGGAGCTGACCTGTCACGGGGTTCCCGAGGACACGGAACGATGCGACGCGTTGGCTGGCCTCGCCGCACAGGCGGGCCTGCCCGTCGTGGCGACCACCGCTGCCCACTGCGCCGGGCCGGAGGACGCGCGACTGGCCTCGGTCATGGCGGCGCTCGGTGCGCGTGACGCGCTGGAGACCCACGCAGCGCACCTGCCCGCCGCAGGCGGGGTATACCTGCGCTCGGGCGAGGAGATGGCGGAGCTGTTCGACCGCTGGCCCGACGCCGTGGCCGGGGCGGACAGGCTGGGCCGGGAGTGCGCGTTCGACCTCCGACTCATCGCCCCGCAGCTACCTCCGTTCGACGTCCCCGAGGGCTACACCGAGGACACGATGCTCGCCGAGCTCGCCTACGCCGGCGCCGCCCGGCGCTACGGGACACGCGAAGAGGCCCCGGAGGCGTATGCGCAGATCGACCGCGAACTACAGGTGATCGCCGAACTGGGCTTTCCCGGGTACTTCCTCGTCGTCCACGACATCGTCGAGTTCTGCCACCGCGAGGGCATCCTCTGCCAGGGCCGCGGCTCGGCCGCCAACTCGGCGGTCTGCTACTCGCTGGGGATCACCAACGTCGACCCGGTGCGTGCGCAGCTGCTGTTCGAGCGGTTCCTGGCGCCGGAGCGCGACGGCCCGCCGGACATCGACGTGGACATCGAGTCGGGCCGTCGGGAGGAGGCCATCCAGTACGTCTACTCCCGGTACGGCCGGAACCACGCCGCCCAGGTCGCCAACGTCATCACCTACCGCGGACGATCGGCCGTGCGGGACGTGGCCCGGGCCCTGGGCTACTCCCCGGGGCAACAGGACGCGTGGTCGAAGAGCGTCGACCGGTGGTCGGGGTTGAAGAACCACGAGAGGGAGGCCACCGAGCACACCGTCCCGCCCGATGTGCTCGCGCTGGCACGGCGGCTCGTCGGACTGCCCCGCCACCTGGGGATCCACTCGGGAGGCATGGTGATCTGCGACCGCCCGGTGGCGGACGTGGTACCCGTCGAGTGGGCACGCATGCCGGGACGGACGGTCCTGCAGTGGGACAAGGACGACTGCGCGGCGGTCGGGCTGGTCAAGTTCGACATGCTGGGCCTGGGCATGCTCACCGCACTGCATCACGCCATCGACCTCGCGGCGGAACACAAGGATCTCGACGTGGACCTGGCCCGGTTGGACCTCGCGGACCCGAAGGTCTACGAGATGCTGTGCCTGGGCGACTCGGTGGGTGTGTTCCAGGTGGAGTCCCGCGCACAGATGGCCACCCTGCCCCGGCTCCGACCGCGGACGTTCTACGACCTGGTGGTCGAGGTGGCGCTCATCCGTCCCGGCCCCATCCAGGGCGGGTCCGTGCACCCCTACATCCGTCGCCGCAACGGCCGGGAGAAGGTGGTGTTCGACCACCCCGCGCTGGAGGAGGTGCTGGGACGCACGCTGGGGATCCCGCTGTTCCAGGAGCAGCTCATGCAGATCGCCACCGTCATCGCGGGCTTCACCGGAGCGGAAGCCGACCAGTTGCGCCGCGCGATGGGGTCCAAGCGGTCACCCGAACGGATGGCCCGACTGAAGGAACGGTTCTTCGACGGGATGCGCGACCTGCACGGGATCGGCACCAGCCCGCCCGGGACCCCGGTCACCGGGCCGGAGGTGGGGGAGCGGATCTGGGAGAAGATGTGCGCCTTCGCCAACTACGGCTTCCCCGAGAGCCACTCCCAGTCCTTCGCCGCCATCGTCTACTACTCCGCATGGTTCAAGTGCCACCACCCGGCGATCTTCTGCGCGGCGCTGCTGCGCAGCCAGCCCATGGGCTTCTACTCGCCGCAGTCGCTCGTCGCCGACGCCCGCCGGCACGGTGTCACCGTGCACCGCCCGTGCGTCAACCGCTCACTCGGTGGGGCCACCTGCGAGAACGATGGTGCCGAGGTGCGCCTCGGACTGGAGTCGGTCCGGGCGATCGGTGAGGACCTGGCCACCGCGATCGCCGATGAACGCGACACCCACGGCCCGTACACCTCCGCCGCCGACCTCGCCGGCCGCACCGGCCTGTCCGTCCGGCAGATGGAGGCACTCGCCACCGCCGGGGCGCTCGACTCGCTCGGCACCGGGGGCCGTCGGTCCGCCCTGTGGTCGGCGGCCACCGCGGCCCGCGAGAAGCCCGGCATGCTGCCCGGGCTCAGCCAGGTCGACGCCCCGGCCCTGCCCGGCATGAGCGTCCTCGAACTCACCTCCGCCGACCTGTCGGCCACCGGGATCAGCCCCGAGGAATACCCGACCGTCCACGCCCGGCCGTGGCTCGACTCCCGCGGCGTATGCACCACCGCCGGGCTCGCCCACGTCCCCGACGGCAGCCGCGTCGAGGTCGCCGGAGCCGTCACCCACCGGCAGCGCCCCGCCACAGCGGAGGGCGTGACCTTCCTCAGCCTCGAGGACGAGACGGGCATGACCAACATCGTGTGCTCGGTCGGCCTGTGGGCGCGATACCGGCCGATCGTCTCCGCGTCCCCGGCGCTCATCGTCCGCGGCACCGTGGAGAACCGCTCCGGCGCGGTCAGCGTGGTGGCGGACAAGATCGAACGCCTGCACCTGGGCATGGCGATCGGCCGCAGCCGGGACTTCCGATGACCGCCCTACGATGTCCGCGCCCACAGCACGGCGCGGACGCTCGCGACCGCACAGAGCAGCCAGATGCCACACAGGGCGACCACGGTCACCAGGCTCGCGGCCGCCCAGCCGAGGTGATGGGCGCCCAGCGCGCAGGTGCCCAGCGGGTAGGCCATCGCCCACCAACCCGGATTGAACGGCATCCGGGCGAGGAAACCCCGGATGGTCGACACCACCGCGAACGCCCCCAGGCCGGCACCGGCGATCAGGACGACAGCGCCGTACAGTCGGGCGATCCCCGCCTGACCCGGCCCGGCCAGCACCTGCGCGGCGGCCGCCGACTGGCCGACGATGCCCAGCGGGATCCAGGTGGAGGGCGACAACGCCACCGGAACGGGGGTGCGGAACCACGCGTGGTGATAGGCCATCGTGATGACGGCGCCGCCCAACCCGAGGGCCGCGATGAAGCCGAAGGTGCACACCGCCACCACCGCCGTGCGCACGGTGGGGGAGTCGATCTGCCCGGCCAGGACACCGCCGGTGGTCGCCGAGACCATCGGCGGCACCATCGGCAGCGCCCACGTGGGCAGCGGATGGGCGGGACGGGTGGTGAACAGCCAGACGGCGAACCCCGTCGCGGTGGCCAGGCCCAGGACGGTGCCCGCCCCCCACAGCGCCGCGTCCACGCCGAACGCGACCGTGGACAGGGACGGGGCACGCGCGTCGACCACGACGAAGCTCGCCGACCCCACCGCCAACAGACCCATCGAGACCATGCCCCACAACGGCAGCATCGCCGCGTCCCGCACCGACCGGGTCCAGACGTCAGGGTCCCGGACGATCGACCGCGCGAACCCGGCGCCCAGACCGACCAGCAGCAGCCAGCCCAGGGCCAGCATGACGAGCGCGAGCGGCCCGAAGCCGGGCACGCGCTCGGCGTGGATCTGCAGGAGGGCGGAGAGGCCGCCCGTCCCCATGACGGCCCCGAACCAGGCAGGTCCGGGGCCGGGTACGGCGGGCGCCCCGGGGCCGGGTCCTGTCGCTGGGGCCGAAGTCACCAGGACACTATGCCGGGGCCTCGTCGTCGTCGGATCCCCGGCCCCTCACGGCGCCCGGAAGGGGCTCGGGCGCCACAGAGGGCTCAGACGTAGCGGAAGTCCTCGCCGCGCGCCCACTGCACCAACCGGTCGGCGGTGTCCCGGCGCGACGGGGGGTGGTAGCCGAACACCTGGACGGCCTCGAAGGCGTACGCGAGCTCCGGGTCCTGCATGTACGCGAAGCCCCCTACTGCCTCGCGGACCAGGGACTGCACCCGGACCAGGGCGTCGCGCATCGACCACCGGACCAGCGCGAGTCGCGCGGAGACGTCGCCGCCGCGGGCGCCCTCGTCGAACTCGCGGGCCACGGCGTGCAGGGCTGTCCGCATGGTCTCGACCTCGGCGAGCGCGGAGGAGAACACCTTGGGGTCGAGCCGGTGCCGGTCGGCCAGCCGCTCGACCAGTCGCGTCGCCACCCCGAGGTAGCAGCCGCTGATCAGCAGCCCGAACCACAGGTAGCCGGTCATCTCGTGGACGTCGTCGGGGTCGTTCTCGGAGGTGAGAAAGACCATGTCGGCGCCGACCCGGACGTCGTCGAGGACCAGGGCGTCGCTCTCGGCCGCCGCGAGGACGGGGCTGTTCCAGAACGGCTCCCGACGCAGACCCTCGGCCCCGTCGAAGACCAGGACGACGGCCCGCTCCGAGTCGTCCACCAGGGCGCTCGCCACCAGGAGGGTCATGGACCGGGCGAGGCTGCAGGGGGCCTTGCGGCCGGAGAGCAGGTAGCCGTCGCCGTCGCGGCGAGCGGTCATGGTCGGGCGGAACACAGAGCCCCCGGGGGAGCCCTCGGAGAAGCCGGAGGCCATCACAGTGCCGTCCTCGACCAGCGCCTTGATGAGGTCGCGCTCGTCCTGGGAGGCGTCCTCGGCCGCCTCGAACAGGGTCGCGCACGACAAGTGGTGCATCGTGGTGGCGGCGGCCAGCGAGGGGGCGACGGCCCCGATCGCGGTCTGGAAGCGCACAGCGTCCACCGCGCTCGCCCCCGCGCCCCCCAGAGAGGTGGGGACGATGAGTCCGGTCCCGCCGGTGGCGGACCAGTCGGACACGGCGGTGCTCGCGGAGCTCTCGTTGGCGAGGAGCCCGTTCTGGTACAAGCGCTCACGCAGCCGGGGGGCGTAGTGGTCGAGGGTCTGGTTCTCGGTGGTGAGGAGCATGGGGCCCTTTCGGTGAGGGGTCGGCGGAGGGGGTCAGCGGGCAGGGATGGCGGGCAGAGTCGGCGGGGGCGGTTCAGCCGGCGAGCATGAGGCGGGCGGCCTCGGTGCAGTCGTACCGCGGCTGCCACCCGGTGGCGTCCCGGAGTCGGCGCGAGGTGGTGACCGGTTCCCCGCGGGTCACCCAGTGGGAGGAGTAGGGGAGAAGGCGCAGTCGGAAGCCGAGGTCGGCCAGGAGTCGGGCGGGACCGAGCGGCACGGGGACGCAGATCGAGCGGTTCATCCGGCACAGGTCGGCGACGGTCACCGCGCCCTCGGGGCCGAGGTTGAACTCGCCGTCGACCCGACCTTCGACCCCGGCCAGGACCACCCGCAGGTAGGCGTCGACGAGGTCGTCCTGGTGCAGGAACTGGAAGTAGGACCGCCCGGGGCTCGGGTAGAGGACGACGCGCGAGCGCATGGTCTCCAGCCCGGAGTTGGCCATGTCCGGCCCCACCACGTAGGTGGGGCGCAGGACCGCCACCGCCATCCGGCCGCCGGATTCCCGTCGCCACCGGCGCACATCCTCCTCCATGAGCGCCTTGTGGTGGAAGTAGTAGTGCTCCTCGCCGGCGCCGATGGCGGCCATCTCGTCGATGACCTCGGCGCCGCCGCGGGGGCCGTAGGCGTTGATGCTCGAGGTCATCACGCACACCCGGGCGCCGGCGGCGTCGGCCGCGAGGAGCACCCGCCGCGACCCGTCGACGTTGACGATGCGCGCCGAGTCCTTGTCGCGCGGCTCCTCGACCATGAAGGCGCAGTGGATCACCGCGTCGGCGCCGGCGAAGACCTCGTCGAGGTCGTCGGTGGCGAGGTCGATCTGATGCTGTTCGATCTTCGGGTCCAGGACCCGTAGCGGCGACCGGGCCAGTGCGACCACGCGCTCGACGTGGTCGCGGCCGACCAGTCCGCGCAGGAGAGCTGTGCCGACGTCGCCGGACGCCCCGGTGAGGACCACCCTCACGACGCCGCGTCCAGGCGGGTGGCGGCGAGGGCGTGGGCGATGGACACCGCCGCCCCGACCAGCTGTTCCTCGGTGTGGTCCGCGGTCACGCACAGGCGCAGGATCGCGCCGGCCGCCGGGACGGCCGGGTGGACCGCGACACCCGTGTACACGCCGGCCTCGAGCAGCAGGTTCCACGTGTGGGCGGCGCGGAGGTCGTCCCCGACGGGGACGGGCACGATGGGCGACCAGGAGTCGTCGGGCAGCCCGGAGTCGCACTCGATCCCCTTCCCGCGCAGTTCGGTGCGCAGGAGGATTGAGTTCCGGCGGACCGCGTCGGTGCGCCGGGCGCCCTCGTCGGTGCGCATCAGCCGGATCGAGGCGAGGGAGGACGCGGTCGCGGCGGGCACCGAGGAGGTGCTGAAGATCATTGGCCGTGCGGTGACCCTGAGTCCGGTCACCAGCTCGGCGCTGCCGGTGATGAACCCGCCGCAGGAGGCCGAGGACTTGGAGAACGACGCCATGGTCACGTCCACGGCGTCGACGGTCCCGGTCTCGTCGACCCGCCCCCGCCGGGTCGGTCCGTAGAGGCCCATCGCGTGGGCCTCGTCGACCATGAGCGCGGCCCCGAACTCGCGGGCCAGGTCGGCGACCCCGGTCAGGGGCGCGAGGCTGCCCTCCATCGAGTAGAGAGAGTCGACGACGACGAGGATCTGGTCCGGCGACTCACCGCGGGCCGCTACCAGGGCTTCCTCGAGCGCACTCAGGTCGTTGTGGCGGAACGGGTGGACGGAGGTCCGCGCCATGCGGAGCCCGTCCCGGAGCGAGGCGTGCGCGAACTCGTCGATGACGACCGCGTCCCGCCCGCCGACCAGGGCCGCCAGGGTGCCGAGATTGGTCTGGTACCCGGTCGAGAAGCACAGCGCGTCCTCGGTGCCGAACCAGTCGGCGATCTCCGCCTCCAGCTCCTCGTGCAGCGACATCGTGCCGTTCAGCAGCCGGCTCCCGGTGCTGGCCGACCCGAACCGGCGGACCGCCTCCGTGGTGGCCTCGATGACCTGGGGGTGGTTGGCCAGGCCGAGGTAGTTGTTGGAGCCGAGCATGATCCGGTCGACGCCCTGGACGTTGCTCGTGGCACCGGAGCTGGAGTGCATTGTCCGGTAGTAGGGGCTCTGGCCGGCGTCCTGGAGGGACGAGAACAGCCGGACCCGGTCGTCAGCGGCGAGGCGGTCGATGAGGGGATGGTTCACGGGTGGTCCTTCCGGTGGGCTACCCCGGGTATTCGTGTCGTGGGTGCGGTCGGATGGGTCCGACGTCGACCTTTCCTGAACGCGCCGATGTCCGGGTCGGCCATCCGCGCACGGGCGGGCGACGAATGAGTGGGGCACACCGACCGCAGGGAGACCTATGAGCCATAGAAGCGACGTCCGGACGCGGCGGCGGGCGCACCGATGGCGGTCGGTCCTGGCGAGAGGGTGGCCGCTCGCCGCGGCCCTGGTCCTCGCGGTGCTCGGGGCGCTCTCCGCCGGGGGAGTGGAGGAAGCGCTGACTCCCGGGGGGTTCCGCGCCGATTCCACACCGTCCGCCGTCGCCGAGAGTCGGCTCAACGCGGAGCTGGGGGTGGGCACCCCCCCTCGTCATGGCGGTGGTCCTGCCCCTGGTCTTCCTGCTGACCGGTGGCGTGGTGGTCACCCTCAAGACGCTGCTCATGGCGGCGCTGAGCCTCACCGCGACGTTCGGTGTGATGGTCCTGGTCTTTCAGGAGGGGCACCTCGCCGACCTGGTGGGGGTCACGGCCACCGGGGTGGTGGATTCCTCCTCGCCCCTGCTCATGGCGTGCCTGGCCTTTGGCCTGTCGATGGACTACCAGTTGTTCCTGCTCTCGCGAGTCCGTGAGGAGTACGACCGCCACGGAGACACCACCCGGGCCGTGGTCGACGGTGTCGGGCGGACCGCCCCTGTGGTGGGTGCCGCGGCGGTGCTCGTCGCCGTGGTGTTCCTGGCCATCGGAACATCGGGGATCAGCGTGGTCCGGATGCTCGGGTTCGGGATGGCGCTCGCCGTGCTGGTGGACGCGTTCGTCATCAGACTGTTGCTCGTACCGAGCGCGATGCTCATCCTCGGGGACGCCAACTGGTGGGCGCCCCGGCCCCTCCGGGTGGTCTTCGACCGACTGCGGATCCGGGAGAGCTGATCGCGATACGCCCGCGGCAATACGGCCGTAGGTTCGGGGCATGTCGATCGACGCCCTCCGCAGCCGCCTCTCCGGCGCCACGATCCTCACCGACCCCGACGTCGTGCAGTCCTACCGCCAGGACTGGGCCCAGGCCCCCGACCCGGGGATGCCGCTGGCGGTGGTGCGGGCGCGGTCGACCGAGGACGTACAACAGGTGATGCGCTGGGCCGCCGAGTTCGACGTGCCGGTGGTCCCCCGCGGGGCCGGCTCGGGCCTGTCCGGCGGGGCCACGGCGGTGGAGGGCGGGATCGTGTTGACCAGCGAGCTCATGCGGGAGATCCACGTGGACCCCGTCACCCGCACCGCGACGGTCCAGCCCGGCCTGCTCAACGCGGAGGTCAAGCGGGCCGCCGCCGAGCACGGGCTCTGGTACCCGCCGGATCCGTCGTCGTACGAGATCTGCTCGATCGGCGGCAACGTCGCGACCAACGCCGGTGGGCTGTGTTGCGTCAAGTACGGCGTGACCACGGACTACGTGCTGGGGCTCACGGTGGTCCTGGCCGACGGCACCGCGGTCCGGCTGGGCGGCCCGCGGCTCAAGGACACCGCCGGGCTCAGCCTGACCAAGCTCTTCGTGGGCAGCGAGGGCACGCTGGGAATCGTCACCGAGATCATCGTCAGACTGCTCCCCGAGCAACCTCCCCGCTCAACCGTCGTGGGCGTGTTCCCCGACGTCGTGGCGTGCAGCGAGGCGGTCCTGGCCATCACCCGCCGGATCCGCCCCGCGATGCTCGAGTTCATGGACAACACCTCGATCCGGGCGGTGGAGGCGGACCTGCGGATGGGGCTGGACACCTCGGCCGGGGCGATGCTGCTGGCCCAGTCCGACCTGACCGGTCCCGACCGGGCGGCCGAGGCAGAGTTCATGGCCGAGGCGTTCCGCACCCACGGCGCCACCGAGGTGTTCGCCACCGACGACCCCGACGAGGGCGAGCAGTTCACCATCGCCCGCCGGGCCGCGTTCACGAGCCTGGGCAGGACCGGCACGCTGCTGTTGGAGGACGTGGGTGTCCCGCTGCCCGCGCTGCCTGCCCTGGTGGCGGGGATCGAGGAGATCTCCGCCCGGCGGGACGTGCCCATCGCGCTGGTCGCCCACGCCGGGGACGGCAACACCCACCCGATCATCGTGCTGGAAGACGACGACCCGGACCGGGCCGCCCGCGCCCAGCTCGCGTTCGGTGAGGTGATGGACCTGGCCATCGACCTGGACGGCACCATCACCGGCGAGCACGGGGTGGGCAGGCTGAAGAAGGACTGGCTGCCTGATCAACTCGGTGAGGACGTCATGGCGCTCACCCGCCGCATCAAGGACGCCCTGGACCCGCAGGGGCTCCTCAACCCGGGCGCGATGTTGTGAGGGGCGCGAGGCGGTGTGGTGAGCGGGCCGTGAGGTGTGCTCACCGCTGGTCGGGCCCGACCTCGTCGTCGTCGCCCGTCAGGACCCGGACCCGCACCGCCGCGGCGACCGGCGTGCCGACCGGCACCACCCGCCCGTCCAGGGACACGGTGATGATCCCCAGCTCGACCTGACGGGAGACCACCTCGACCGGTGAGTCGGGCCACAGGCCGATCTCGGCCAGGTGGCGCAACACGGTGTTGTCCCGGTCGGACACCCGCGTCACCACGCCGGCGGCGCCCTCGGGGACCCGGTCCAGGGGGATGTCGCCCAGCTTGTCGAGGTGGCCGTCCCGGGTGGGGATGGGGTCGCCGTGCGGGTCGCGCCGCGGGTGGTCGAGGAAGGCGTCGAGGGCGTCGACGAACCGGTCGGACACCACGTGCTCGAGCGCGTCGGCCTCCGCGTGCACCTCGTCCCACGGGTAGTCCAGGCACCGGGCGAGGAACGTCTCCAGGATCCGGTGCCGCCGGATCATCGCCACTGCGAAGTCCCGCCCGGTGTCGGTGAGCTCTACAGGTGCGTACGGGCGGTGCTCGGCCAGGCCCAGCGCGACGAGTCTACGGACGCCCTCTGTGACCGAGGAGGGAGACGCTCCGAGGCGCTCGGCCAACGCCCCGGAGGTCACGGGGTCGCCGCCGGCTCCCAGTGCGTGCGCGGCCATGAGGTAGGACTGGGTTGTCGGGGTGAGATCTGCGAGGTCTCGGGGGGGATCGACGGTCATGCGGGCATCATCCCTGATCGTCGTGACCGCGCGCTCGCCGCGGCCCGGGGGATCACCCCGCGACCGGGCGCGAACAACTGTGCTGCCGCGAAGATCACCGCCTGGGTGAGGACCACGACGGGACCGGGCGGGAGGTCGGCGTAGTAACCGACGTACAGGCCGACCACGCCACCGAGAAGTGCGACGACGACGGAGAGGATCATGGTCCCCCGCATGGTGTCGGCCAGCAATTGTGCGGTCGCGCCCGGGATGATGAGGGTCGCCACCACCAGGATCACACCGACCGACTGGACTCCCGCCACGGTAGCCGTGGCGAGGGTGGCCAGGAGGAGTGCGGTGAGCGCGCCGGTCCGCAGTCCCAGGGTGTGGGCGTGGAGGCGGTCGAACGCCACCATGATGAGGTCGCGACGGAATGCCAGCAGCACGATCACGGTGAACACCGACACCGCCAGCACCTGGTAGAGGTCGGAGTCACGGACTCCGAGCACGCTGCCGAACAGGATCGAGTGGAGATCACGCTGACTGGGGAAGCGGGCGATCAGGACCAGGCCGAGGGAGAACAGGGCCGTGAAGACGATGCCCATCGCGGCGTCCTCCCGGACCGTCCCGCTCCCGCGCACCGCTCCGATGAGCGTGACCGCCACCAGCGCCGCGATGAGCGCTCCGGCGGCGAACGGGATGCCCGTCATGCCGGCGATCACCACACCCGGGAGAACGGCGTGTGAGACCGCGTCGCCCATGAGAGACCAGCCCATGTGCACCAGCCAGCAGCTCAGCAACGCCCCGGCGATCCCTGACGCCGTCACCACCAGGAGCGCGCGGCGCATGAACTCGTACGTCATTGGTTCGACGATCAGGTCGATCACGGTAGGGCCCCCTCAGTGGTCGCGACGCGCTCGGTGGGATCCGGCACGCGGGCGCCGAGCAGGGTGGTCAGTATCTGCGGAGTGGTGGTCTCGTCGACCGGGCCGTGCGCCACGAGCCGGACGTTGAGCAGTGCGACCGAGTCGGCGAGTTGTGCGATGGTACCCAGGTGGTGCGTGGAGACCAGTGCTGCCCGCCCTGAGGCGGCGAGTTGGCGCAGCACGTCGATGTACACCGACTCGCTGCCGGCGTCCATGCCGTTGAACGGCTCGTCGAGCAGGAGGAGTTCGGCCTCCTGGGCCAGGCAGCGCGCGAGCAGCACCCTGCGTCTCTGGCCGCCCGAGAGTTCGCCGATTCGCCGACCGGCGATCGCGGACAGTCCGACCCGGTCCAGCGCGTCGTCGACGGCCAGGCGGTCGACGGTGGACGGGCGGCGCCACGGACCGGTGAAGCGTCGGCGGCCCTGCATGACCACTTCTGCCCCGGTCACGGGGAAACGCTCGTCGATGCCGTCGGACTGGGGGACGGCCGCCACCCGCCCCGTGCGCAGGGCGAGCGCCACGGGGGCGTCCAGGATGCGGACCGTCCCGCTGCTCGGAGTGACCAGGCCCAGGATCGCCTGGATCAGGGTTGATTTTCCCGACCCGTTCGGGCCGAGCAACACGGTGATCTCCCCGCGGGGGACGGACAACGAGACCGAGTCGAGTGCGCGGACCTGGCCGCGATCGACGGTGAGGTCCGTGACCTCGATGGCCGGCGGGCCCGCGGACGTGGCCGAGGGCTGCGGCTGTACGGTCACGACGCCAACTCCCGGGTGATCGTCTCGAGGTTGTGGTCGAGCAGGTCCAGGTAGGTGGGCACCGGACCGGAGGGGGTGGAGAGGGAATCGACGTAGAGCATCCCGGCTAGTCGGCTGCCGGTCTCTGCCGCAACCTGTTCCATGGCTGCGCCGGAGACCGTCGACTCGCAGAAGACGGCGGGGATATCACGCCCGCGCACCTCCTCGATCATGCTCGTGACCTGCCGCGGCAGCCCCTGGTTCTCGCTGTTGACCGACCACAGATATAGCTCGTCCAGGCCTATGTCTCTGGTCAGATACGAGAACGCGCCCTCACAGGTCGTCAACACCCGGCGTTGCTCGGGCACGGAAACCACGGCCGTCCGGGCGCGGCTGGCCAGGTCGACGAGGTCGGCCACGTAGTCCTCGGCGCGGGCCGTGTAGGCGGCGGCACCGTCCGGGTCGAGGTCAGCGAGTGCCCGGGCGATCGCCCGGATGTATTTCGCGCCCTCGACGGGCGACATCCACGCGTGGGGATTGGGGCGTCCGGTGTACTTGCCGGAGCGGACGGGCAGGGGATCGACTTCGCTCGAGGTGATCACGTGCCGGGCGTCGGTCCCGTCGATGAACCGCAACAGCCAGTCGTCCATGCCAAGCCCGTTGCTCACGATGAGGTCGGCGTCCTCGACCCGCTTGAGGTCGTTGACTCCCGGCTCGTACAAGTGCACGTTCGCACCGGCGGTCGTCACGGACTCCACGCGGACCCGATCGCCTCCGATACGGCGCGCCATGTCGGCGAGGATCGTGAAGGTCGTGGCCACGACCACCCGGTCCCCCGGACCTGCGGACCGTCGGCCGTCGTCCGTGAATGCCACTTCGTCACTGGTGTCGGTCCTCACGGACGTACACGCGGACGTCGCGAGGACGACCAGCAGGGCGAGAGTGAAGACGGGAACGACGGCGGTGCGGCATGTGCGCGGGCCGCCCTCTTTACGGTTCACTGCTGGACAAAAGTTAAGCATGGCGAAATCTTAAATCATGGCGCCGGAAATACCACACTGTCGACGTAATCCTGTTGCCGCCACGCCTCGTAGACCACCACCGCGGCCGCGTTGGAGAGATTCATCGAGCGCCGGCCCGCCAGCATGGGGATGCGCACCCTCGCCGTCACCCGCGCGTCGGCCAGGACGTCGTCGGCCAAGCCGGTGGGCTCGGGACCGAAGAGCACCACGTCACCGGGCGTGAACCGCACCTCGGACAGCGAGAGTTCGGCATGAGCGGTGAACGCCCACACCCGGGCGGGGAGGAGTCGCGCATATGCGGCCTCCAGGTCCTCGTGGACCTCCACGTGGGCGAGGTCGTGGTAGTCGAGACCCGCTCGGCGCAGTTGCGGCTCGGACAGGTCGAAGCCCAGGGGGCCGGCCAGATGCAGTTCACAGCCCGCGCCCGCCGCCATCCGGATCGCGTTTCCGGTGTTGGGCGGGATGCGGGGCCGGTCGAACAACACGCGTACGCCCGCTCCGGTCATAACGGACATTCTCGCAGTGCGCTGCGGCCGCGGCGACGCCGAGTGGGATACTGGCACCCGTGACCGCGATCAAGCTGGACGGCAAGCTCACCCGCGACGAGATCGTCGCCGACCTCACCACCCGCGTTGCTGCGCTGCGGGACAAGGGTGTCACCCCAGGACTGGGTACCGTCCTCGTCGGCGACGACCCGGGCAGCCGCTCCTACGTCAAGATGAAGCACCGCGACTGCGAACAGGTGGGCATCTCCTCCATCCGGCGTGATCTGCCCGTAGAGACCACGCAGGCGGAACTCGAGGCCGTGATCGACGAACTCAATGCCGACCCCGCGTGCACCGGCTACATCGTGCAGCTGCCGCTTCCCGAGCACCTGGACGAGAACGCGGTCCTCGAGCGGATCGACCCGGCCAAGGACGCGGACGGACTCCACCCGGTCAACCTCGGCCGGCTGGTCCTGGGCGAGCCGGCGCCGCTGCCGTGTACCCCCAACGGGTGCATCGCCCTGCTCCGCCGGTTCGGGGTCGAGTTGAACGGTGCGCACGTCGTGGTGATCGGCCGCGGCGTCACCGTCGGTCGGCCGATCGGGCTCATGCTCACCCGGCGCAGCGAGAACGCCACCGTCACCCTGTGCCACACCGGCACCCGCGACCTGGCCGCCGAGACCCGGCGCGCCGACGTGATCGTGGCCGCCGCCGGCGTGGCGCACATGCTCACCGCCGACATGGTCAAGCCCGGTTCGGCGATCCTTGACGTGGGCGTGTCCCGGCTCGACGGCAAACTCGCCGGCGACGTCCACCCCGACGTGTGGGACGTGGCGGGTGCCGTGTCGCCGAACCCGGGCGGAGTCGGCCCGCTGACCAGAGCGTTTCTTCTGACCAACGTGGTCGAGCGCTGCGAGCGGCTCGCCGCCGACGCCTGAGACGCCCGTGACCCATCCCGCCCCCGGCTGGTCCCGGCCCTCCGGTAGCCAGCCCGCCGGCAACGAGGCCACCGACACCCAAGCGACCGACGCCCGTCCGCGCCGGGCCCGCCCGGCGCGCCTGAGGTGGTCGCAGCTCCGGGCCCAGTGGCCACTCGCCCTGGTCGTGGTCGGGCTCGCGGTGGCGCTGGGGTTCGTGATGTTCGAGCGGTGGCGCCGCGGGGCCTTCCTGCTGGGGCTTGTGGCGCTGGCCGCGGCGGTCCTGCGCGGCGTGGTCCCGGAGCACCGCGCCCGCTTGCTCGGGGTCCGTGGGAAGGGCTTCGACGTGGCGTTCTACTCGGCGATCGGCGTGGTCGTGCTGTGGCTGTCGATCTCGATCGACGCCCTCGGGACTGGCTGAGGGCGAATCCGCGCTCGATCGGGCTCGTCGCGCGGGGCCCCGCTGGGTCAGCGAAGCCCCAGAGGAACGCCCTCGCGGACGTGCTCCCGAATGCTGTCCGACGCGAGCAGATAGCCCATCGTCACCAGGACCAGCAGGGAGAAGATGCTTCCCACCACGGAGATGAACGTGAGGCTGTCCAGCACGACTCGTGCCAGTGAGTTCGCAGCCAGGAGCGCCACCGCCGCCCCGAGGACCACCCGGGACCAACGGTGGGCCCGCCACAGGAGCACGCCGCCGACGATCAGCAGTATGCCCAGGGCAGATGAGGACACGGCGGTCACAGCCATCGGCCGGTACCGGGTGATGTCGTTGCCGCCGCTGGCGGTTGCGGTGATACCCAGGAGGGTGGCGAACCCGACGGCCACCCCGATGGCCCCGAATCCCACGGCGAGACCCGCAAGTCCGAGGGCGGCAGGCCGGGGGGTGCGATCGAATTCGGTCATACGTGTCCTCGTGTCCGGTCCGTGGATCCCTGCTCGGCGAGTTCCAGGGTCCGCTGAAGCATCGGTCCCACCACGTCGGATTCGGTGAGGAACCCGTCGTGGCCGGCCGGGCTGTCGATCACCACGAGTGGGTCGGCAGCCGGGAGCAGCGCCGCCAACTCTCGCTGCTGCCGTAGGGGGTAGAGCCGGTCGGTGGTGACCCCGCCGATCACGCACGGGACCGGGCACGACCGCAGCGCTTCCTCGACGCCACCGCGGCCCAGGCCCACGTCGTGCCGGTTCAGGGCGTCGGTGAGCAGGACGTACGAGCAGGCGTCGAACCGTGAGACGAGCTTGCCGGCCTGATGGTCGAGGTAGGACTGGACGGCGAACCTTCCGGACATCGACAGGTCCTCACCGCGGGGATCCTCCCCGGGCTGCGGGCGGTTGGAGAACCGCTCGTCCAGTTCCTGCTCGCCCCGGTAGGACAGGTGAGCGATGCGCCGGGCGATGCCCAGCCCGGTGACCGGGGTGCGGCCGGTGCCGTGATAGCCGCCCTGCTGCCAGTGCGGGTCGGAGGTGACGGCCATGATCTGCGCGGTCTGCACCCCGATCTGGTCCGCGGAGGCGCGGGCGCCGACGGCCAGCACGCACGCCGCGCGCACGCGGTCAGGGTAGGAGACCATCCACTCCAGGGTCCGGGCGCCGCCCATGGACCCGCCGATCACGGCGGCCCACCGTTCGACGCCCAGCAGGTCGGCCATCACCCGCTCCGCCTCGACCATGTCGCGTACGGAGACGGCCGGGAACCGGGCACCCCAGTAGTGACCGTCGGGGTGGAGCGAGCTCGGGCCCGTCGAGCCGCGGCAGCCGCCCAGCACGTTGACGGACAGGACGCAGTAGCGGTCGGTGTCCAGCGGCAACCCGGGCCCGACGAGCCCGTTCCACCACCCTGGGGTGGGGTGCAGGGAGTCGACCGAACCCACGAGGTGGGAGTCCCCGGTGAGCGCGTGCTCGACCAGGACGATGTTGGACAGGTCGTCCGCGATCCTGCCCCACCGCTGCACGGCGAGCGTCACCCCCGGGATGACGACACCCGTGACCAGGGTCAGATCGCCGATGGCGAGGTGGCCGAGGGTGCCGTCGCCCGGGGGCAGCAGCGCGAGTGGATCGGAGGACCGGATCATGCGGACGGTCCCTCAGTCGAGCGCGGCGAAACCGAGCACGAGGTCGGCGAGGATGTCCTCGACGGCCTCGATGCCCACCGACAGGCGGACGGTCGCCAGGGTGACCCCGGCGATCGCGTTGCCCTCTGCGGTGCCCTGGGAGTGGGTGGTGGTGGCGGGGTGGGAGACCAGCGAGCGGACGTCGCCGATGTTGACCAGGCAGGAGTGCAGCTTGAGCGCGTCGATGAACTTCCACGACTGCGCCTTGACGTCCTCGTCGGACGCGCCCTCCGGGACCGCGAGGTCGAAGGTGACGATCGCGCCGGCACCCTTGGGCGACAGCTTCTTCTGCAGCTCCTTGTACGGTGACGAGGCCAGGCCCGCGTACTGCACCTTGGACACGTCCTGGCGAGCCTCGAGCCACTCGGCGATCCGCTGCGCGTTGGACACGTGCCGCTCGACCCGGAGGCTGAGGGTGTCGATGCCCTGGACCAGGGTCCACGCGTTGAACGGCGAGGCCGCGGCGCCGGTGTCGCGCAGGAGCGTGACGCGGGCCTTGAGCGCGAGGGCGGGTGCACCGAGGTCGGCGTAGACCAGGCCGTGGTAGGCCGGGTCGGGCGTCGTGAAGGACGGGAAGACGTCCTGACCGTCGCGCTGGACGCGCCAGTCGAACTTGCCGCCGTCGACCAGGACGCCGCCGAGCGAGGACCCGTGGCCGCCGAGGTACTTGGTGGCGGAGGAGACCACGACGTCCGCACCCAGCTCGAGCGGGCGGATGAGGTACGGGGTGGCCACGGTGTTGTCGATAACGAGCGGCACCTGGTTGCGGTGCGCGACCTCGGCGATGGCCGGGATGTCCAGGATGTCGTTGAGCGGGTTGGAGATGGACTCGCCGTAGAACAGCTTGGTGTTGGGCCGGACCGCCGCCTGCCAGGAGGCGGGGTCGTCCGGGTTCTCCACGAACGTGGTCTCGATGCCGTACTTGGGCAGCGTGTGCCGGAGCAGCGTGTCGGTGCCGCCGTAGAGGCGGGGGGAGGCCACCACGTGCCCGCCCGACTGGGCGATCGCCTGGATGGCGGCGGTCTCGGCCGCCTGGCCGGAGGCGAACAGCAGCCCGGCGACGCCACCCTCGAGGGAGGCGATCCGGTCCTCGGCCGCGGCGACCGTCGGGTTGGTGATCCGGGTGTAGATGGGACCCATCTCGGCGAGGGCGAACCGGTCGGCGGCCTGCTTGGCGTCGGCGAAGACGAACGAGGTGGTCTGGTAGATCGGCAGGTTGCGTGCCCCGGTGTCGGAGTCCACGGGCTGACCGGCGTGGACCTGGCGGGTCTCGAAGGCCCAGTCGGGGTTGGTGTTGTCGTAGGTCATAGGGGCGGAGCCCCTCCTCTCGTCAGAAGGGTCCGACCGCTTGACGACAGCGGACCCGCGCTTGCCTGCCACCCGAACGGGTGAGGGCCAGGTCGTCTCCCGGGGCACCCCACCGCGGTGGAGGGTTGCCGCCCAGCAAGCCGGGGCTCGATGCTGGGACTCATGACCTGGGGACAGGCTAGCCTAAGCCGCCGCTCGCCTGCAACGAGCGGAAACGGCTGGACAGGCCGCCTCTGAGCAGGCCACGCCGGTAAGATGAGGCCCACGTCACGATCGGTACCGGAGAAAGAGGGCCCGATGTCCAAGATCAAGGTCGAGGGGACGGTCGTCGAGCTCGACGGCGACGAGATGACCCGCATCATCTGGAAGTTCATCAAGGACGAGCTGATCCACCCCTACCTCGACGTGGACCTCGAGTTCTACGACCTGGGCATCGAGAGTCGGGACGCCACGGACGACCAGATCACCGTCGACGCCGCCAACGCCATCAAGAAGCACGGCGTCGGCGTCAAGTGCGCGACCATCACCCCGGACGAGGCGCGGGTGGAGGAGTTCGGCCTCAAGCGGATGTACCGCTCGCCCAACGGCACGATCCGCAACATCCTCGGCGGGACGATCTTCCGCGCCCCGATCATTATCTCCAACGTGCCGCGCCTGGTTCCGGGCTGGACCAAGCCGATCATCGTCGGCCGCCACGCCTTCGGCGATCAGTACCGGGCCACCGACTTCACGGTTCCCGGAGCCGGCACGGTCACCATCACCTTCACGCCGGACGACGGCTCGGAGCCGATCGAACACGAGATGGTGACGTTCCCGGAAGACGGCGGCGTGGTGATGGGCATGTACAACTTCACCACGTCCATCGAGGACTTCGCGCGCGCCTCCTTCAACTACGGGCTGCAGCACGAGTACCCGGTGTACCTGTCCACCAAGAACACGATCCTCAAGGCCTACGACGGCGCCTTCAAGGACATCTTCCAGGACGTGTTCGAGCGCGAGTTCAAGGCCGAGTTCGACAAGGCCGGCCTGACCTACGAGCACCGGCTCATCGACGACATGGTGGCCTCCGCGCTCAAGTGGGAGGGCGGGTACGTGTGGGCCTGTAAGAACTACGACGGCGACGTGCAGTCCGACACCGTGGCCCAGGGCTTCGGCTCGCTCGGCCTCATGACCTCCGTGCTGCTCACCCCGGACGGGAAGACCTGCGAGGCGGAGGCCGCCCACGGCACCGTCACGCGACATTTCCGGCAGCACCAGGAGGGCAAGGCGACCTCCACCAACCCGATAGCCTCGATCTTCGCGTGGACCCGGGGTCTCGAGCACCGCGGCAAGCTCGACGGCACCCCGGAGGTCATCGAGTTCGCCCACCAACTCGAGGACGTGGTCATCAAGACCGTCGAGGAGGGGCAGATGACCAAGGACCTCGCGCTGCTCGTCGGCGATGGCCAGGAACACCTCACGACGGAGGAGTTCCTCGCGGCGCTGGATGAGAATCTCAAGCGCACCCGAGCAGAGGCCTGATCCCGCGCGCCCACCGTTCGGCGACGACCCCGCGCCCGCCGGTGTGGGGTCGCGGCGGCGCCCGATCGGTTACCGTAGTCGGACAGTGGTCCACGTCACAGGCGTGGCTAGCCGTTCCGTCGTGAGCCCAGGAGACGTCCGTGGATCAGAGCCCCTTGGTCGATATCGGCCTGCCGATCGCCCTGGCCATCATCATGGTCGGCATCGGGTTGAGTCTGACCAGGGAGGACTTCGCGGTCCAGGCCAGATCGCCCAGGGCCACGATCGTCGGACTGTTCGGCCAACTGGTCCTGGTTCCGCTGGTCGGTGTCGGTGTGGCCCTGCTCTTCGGCCTCACGCCGATGCTGGCGCTCGGGGTGGTGCTCGTGGCCGCGACGCCGGGCGGGGCGACGTCGAACCTCATCACTTATCTCTCCCGCGGCAACGTCGCCCTCTCGGTCATCCTCACCGCCCTCACCTCCGTCGCCGTCATCCTCACCCTGCCGATGTGGTTCGGCATCGGCGCGCGCCTCATCCCCGGAGCCGCGGACGAGGAGGTGACCGTCCCTCTCGGCCAGACTTTCGGACTCCTGCTGGGCGTCATCCTCATCCCGGTCGCGATCGGGATGATCCTCCGTGCCAGGAGGCCCGCGCTCGCCTCCCGCATCGAGCGCTACGTCGGGATCGTGGGCCTCGTCGTGCTGGTCCTGCTCATCGTGGGGATCGTCCTCGGCGAACGGGACCGGATCGTCGACCTCGTCGTGACCGTCGGCCCCGCCGTGATCGTCCTCAACCTCGCACTGATCGTTCTCGGCGGCCTCCTGGCATGGGTGAGCAGGCTGAGGCGGGCGGAGCAGATCGCGATCGCCGTGGAGTTCGGCATCAAGAACACCACCCTGACGCTGTTGATCGCCTTCACCGTGATCGGTGACGAGGAGGTCGGGCTCGCGGCCGCCGTCTACAGCATCGTCATGTACGTCACGGCGTTCGCGCTGGTCTACGGTGGCCGACGCCTCATGCGCACCGCCCCCTGATCGGGCTGACGTGGCAGGCCCGGCCGGGGTGGTGGGCGTAGCCTTCGTCGGTGACCACGAGCCCCGCAGCCGCCCCGGCGCCGGACACCGAGCCCGCCGCACCCACCCCTCGCCGTGTGGCGCTGGCGATCCTCGCGCTCGCGCTGGGCGGGTTCGGCATCGGCGTCACCGAGTTCGCGGCGATGGGACTGCTGCGGTCGATCGCCGAGGGCTTCGGGCTCACCGAACCACAGGCCGGCAACGTCATCAGCGCCTACGCGCTCGGCGTGGTCGTGGGTGCCCCGCTGCTGACCGTGTGGACCTCACGGTGGCGGCGCCGCACCCTGCTGCTCGTCCTCATGGCGATGTTCACCGCGGGCAACGTCGCGGCGGCCTTCGCCCCGGCCGCCGAGATCCTGGTGGCGGCCCGGTTCGTCGCCGGAATCCCGCACGGGGCGTACTTCGGGGTCGCCTCCCTGGTGGCGGCCTCCCTCGCGGGTCCCGGACGGCAGGCGCGGGCGGTGTCCCAGGTGCTGCTCGGACTGTCGGTCGCGAACGTGATCGGTGTCCCGGCGGCGACCTGGCTCGGGGAGACGATCGGGTGGCAGTCCGCCTTCCTCGCGGTCGGGGTGATCGGCGCGCTGACCGTGGCGGCCATCTTCGTCGTCGTCCCCGAACCCACGGGGACGGTGGTCGTCAGGGCGTGCGAGGAGCTCGCCGCGTTGGCGAGGCCACAGATCCTGGCGACGCTCGCCGTGGGGTCCGTCGGGTTCGGCGGCATGTTCGCCGTCTACACCTACATCCAGTGGACGATGGTCGACGTCGCCGGGATCGATCCCGGCTGGATGCCCGCGGTGCTCGCCGTCTACGGACTCGGCATGGTGGCCGGCAACCTGCTCGGCGGTGTGGTTGCGGACCGGGACCTCGACCGCGGGCTGGTCGCGATCGCCGCGGTGATGACCGTGGTGCTGGCGCTGTTCGCCGTCGCCGCGCACCATCCCATCACGGCGCTGGTGGGTCTGTTCCTGGTGGGCACGACCGGATCCGCGTTGGTGCCGGGGCTGCAGTCCCGACTGATGACATACGCGGGCAGGGGACAGACGCTCGCCGCCTCGCTCAACCACTCGGCCCTCAACGCCGCCAACGCGCTGGGCGCGTGGCTCGGCGGGGCCGTGATCGCGCTGGGCTTCGGCTACACGTCCCCGGCGCTCGCCGGGGCGGCCCTGGCGGCGGCGGGTCTCGCGATCCTGGTGGGCGCGGTCTGGGCGGCGCGGCGGACGGCGACGGGGTAGCCGAACCGTCACGTCCCCGGCGATCGGTAGCCTGTGGGCCGTGAGCCTCACCGTGAGCACCGTCAACGTCAACGGGATCCGCGCCGCCGTCAAGCAGCGGTCGGAGACCAACCTCGGATTCCTGCCCTGGCTGGAGGGCAGCGGGGCGGACGTCGTCGCCCTCCAGGAGGTGCGCGCCGACTCCGACCAGACCCGTAAGGCGCTCGCGCCCGCCCTCGACGCCGGGTGGCATCTGGTGGGCGCTCCGTCCTCGCTCAAGGGTCGAGCCGGTGTGGCGATCCTGTCCCGCGCCGAGCCGACCGACGTGCGCGTCGGGTACGGCGACGAGGAGTTCGAGGAGTCCGGCCGGTACATCGAGGCCGTCTACCCCGGGGCTGTCGACGGTGAGACCGTCACCGTCGCCAGCCTCTACCTGCCCTCGGGGTCTGCCGACACCCCCAAGCAGGACGAGAAGGACCGTTTCCTGGGGACCTTCCGCGAGTACCTCGCCGAGCGGGCCGGGCATCTGAAGACCCGTGAGGGTCACGAGATGGTCATCTGTGGCGATTGGAATATCGCCCACCGTGAGGCCGACCTGAAGAATCACAAGGGCAACCACAAGAGCTCCGGTTTCCTGCCGCACGAGCGGGAGTGGATGACCGACGTCTTCGCCGACGGCAGCGGCTGGACCGACATCGTGCGGTATCGCCGCCCCGACCAGATCGGCCCGTACTCGTGGTGGAGCCAGCGCGGTAAGGCCTTCGACAACGACGCGGGCTGGCGGATCGACTACCACGTGGTGTCCGACGGACTGGTCGACCGGGCGGTGTCTGATCGAGTGGACCGGGCGAGCGCGTACGACATGCGGTGGTCCGACCATGCGCCGGTCACCGTCGTCTACGAGTAGGTCCGAGACGAGTATGTCCGAGACGAGTGGTGACGACGACGAAGGCGACTTCTGAGATCGGGCCCGCGGTCGCGGATGTCACGCGGGGGACGGGTCCGTAACCTCGGCACCATGCCGAAGTATGCGACCGCCGAACGTCCCGATCGAGCCGGCCTCGACGATTTCGTCCGCCCCCGACACCGCGCCGTCCTCATCACCCGTCGGTCGTCCGGCGGGCTGCAGACCTCGCCGGTGACCTGCGGTGTCGACTCCGAGGGCAGGCTCGTCGTGGCCACCTATCCGCAGCGGGCGAAGGTGACCAACATCCGCCGCGACCCGGCCGTGAGCGTGTGCGTACTGTCCGACGACTTCAACGGCCCGTACGTCCACCTCGACGGCACCGCGGAGATCGTCGACCTGCCCGAGGCGGTGGAGCCGCTGGTGGAGTACTTCCGCAGCATCGCCGGGGAGCACGACGACTGGGACGAGTACCGGGCGGCGATGGTGCGGCAGGGCAAGTGCCTCATCCGGGTGGCCATCGATGACTGGGGCCCGATAGCCACGGGCGGCTTCCCGCCGGAGATGGCGCCGCCCGCCGACCGCTGACAGTGCGGCGACCGCCCGCGCGAGGGCGTGGGCGGTGGGTTGTCGGGGACGTGGGAAGATGAACGCCATGTCTGAGCAGTCCTCCTCCGCAGATCCCACGCCCGCAGAGCCGACCGGGTCGCAGGCGCCCGCGAAGCGCCAGCGTGTCCTGTCCGGCATTCAGCCGACCGCCGACTCGTACCACCTCGGCAACTACCTGGGCGCGGTGCGGCAGTGGGTCGAACTGCAGGACGACTACGACGCGTACTACTTCATCCCCGATCTGCACGCGATCACCGTCAAGCAGGACCCCAAGGAGCTGCGCGAGCGGGTCTTCCGCGGCTGTGCGCAGCTTCTCGCGCTGGGGGTGGACCCCGCCCGGTCGGTGCTGTTCGTGCAGTCGCACGTCCCCGAACACGCCGAGCTGGCCTGGGTGCTGGGGTGCATCACCGGGTATGGCGAGGCCGCCCGGATGACGCAGTTCAAGGACAAGGCCGCCAAACAGGGCACCGACGGCACCACGGTGGGTCTGTTCACCTACCCGGTGCTCATGGCCGCCGACATCCTGCTCTACCGCCCGCACCTGGTGCCGGTGGGGGAGGATCAGCGTCAGCACCTCGAGTTGACCCGCGACCTGGCGATGCGGTTCAACTCCCGCTACAAGAAGACCTTCGTGGTGCCGGGAGGGAAGATCCTCGAGGGGTCCGCCAAGATCTACGACCTCCAGGATCCCACCGCCAAGATGAGCAAGTCCGGTGAGAACCCGAAGGGCATCGTCAACCTGCTCGACGACCCCAAGGTCTCCGCCAAGCGCATCCGCAGTGCGGTCACCGACTCCGACGGCACCATCCGCTACGACCGCGAGATGAAGCCGGGGGTGTCCAACCTGTTGGCGATCCAGTCGGCGTTCTCCGGGCGACCGATCGCCGACATCGTGGCCGACTACCAGAGTGCCGGCGCCGGCTACGGGGCCCTGAAAACCGACACGGCCGACGCGCTCGAGGCGTTCGTGACCCCACTGCGGGGCCGGTTCGACGAGTACATGTCCGACCGTGCCGAGCTCGAAAGGATCCTCGCCGACGGCGCGGACCGTGCCCGCGCGGTGGCCAGCCCGGTCCTCTCGCTGGTGTACCAGGCAGTCGGCTTCACCGCGCCCCGCCGTGGCTGACCAGTGATGATAGGCCCAAAAACTACTAGTCAGGTGTAGTAACTCTAGCGGCGGTCGAGTTCACGACGTTCATCGTCGACTGAAACGTCGACGTCACACTACGTCCTTAGAGTCGGACCCAGCTCATCGGAGACGAAGCTCCGACGAGCGGTCGTATCCCGTCACCTGACAAGGAGTCACACAATGGGTCTGGTTGCCGGTCTCATCGGAATCGTCGGCGATCTCCTCCACCTGCTTCTCGGTGGCCTGTAGGCGCCCGCCGGCGCCGGGGAATGGTGCCCCTCACCGGACGCGGTGAGGGGCACCTTCTCGTGCGGGACGGGGCTCAGGCCTCCGGCGTCCCCTGCTGGAACGTCTGACGCCACGACCCGCCGGAGCGGACCCAGACCGAACTGCGCAGCGTGGAACCGTCGCCCGACCGCTCCCGCCACACGAGCAGGATCGACTGCGCCCCGACCCGGCGGGCCTCGATGAGATCCATCGTGCGTTCAGCCGTCGACCGACCGGATGATCCGGCGGCGGCGAGCCTGTCCGCGCGGGACCACACCTCGCCCCGGGCGCACACGTGGCTCCACGAGGGATCCAGCAACTCCTCCAGCCGGTCGCGGTCACCCCGGACCGCCTCCGTGAGCAGCGACCGCTCGAGATCCACGACCAGGTCCAGGTCCGTCCGGTCCGGCGCCTCGTCGGCGTCGTCGGCCAGGGAGAACAGATCGGGCTCGGCGGCGGAGGATGCCCTCGTCGTCGTCGCCTTCGTCGTCGTTTCCCTCGCCTTGCCCGCGCCTGCCGGGGCGGACGCCGGCACCGACGCGGACTCCGACCGCCGAGCGGTGCCACCCGCCGCTGGGGGAGCGGCCGGGTCGTCGCCGGCGCCGACGGCCTGCGCGCCCGGATAACCCGGGCCGGCCTCCGGCTCCTTCTTGGCGGCATGCGCTTTTGCGGCGCCGTTGGCGAGGACGTCAGCTTTCTCGTTGAGCTCGTGGCCGGCGTGGCCCTTGACCCACTCGAACGTGACCTTGCGGCCCTGCATGGCCTCGTCGAGGGCCTTCATCACCTCGACGTTGAGCACGGGCTTGCCGTCGGACTTCTTCCAGCCCTTGCGCTTCCAGCCCGCCATCCACTTGGTGATGGAGTTGATGACGTACTGCGAGTCGCACAGCACGTGAAGGGGCTCCGAGGCGTGCGCGGTCTGGCGCAGCAGGTCCAGGACAGCGGTGAGCTCGCCCTGGTTGTTGGTGCCGCGCTTCCAGCCGCCGCAGCGCCACGTCGAGTCGTCGATGTACCAGGCCCAGCCGGCGGGGCCGGGATTTCCGAGGGCGGAGCCGTCCGCTGCGGCGATGATCGTCACGGTCGACGATCCTGCCACCGTTGCGGACGCGACCATTCACCGGCTCCCCGAGGCTGAGCCGCGGACGGGCTGAACGACTGAGCCGCAGACGGGCTGAGCCTCAATCCAAGATCCACCGATCGAATTACGATCCACCTACGGAATTCCCTAGGTGGATCGCAATTCGATAGGTGGATTGCCTGGCGCGGTGGAGTTGGGCGGCGTCTCGGCGTCCCGGCGACCGCGGGCCACCGAGCCCCGTCGCGCGTGTCAGCCCTGGAGGTCGCCGTCCTCGATGCCGTCGAGATCGATCGCTTCGCCGTCCTTCCGCTCGGCTCGCCGGGAGATCTTGGCCGCCTCGCGCATCTCGATGCCCTCGGTGACGAAGTCGCCGACCTCCTTGGCGATCGAGCCGATCGCGTCCGTGATGATGACGGCGATACGTCCCACCAGCGACGCGCCCGCCTGGACACCTGCCTGGACCTGGTCCTTGTTGCGTTCGAAGTCGCTCATGGACCGCTCCCTTCGTCGGTGATGCCCTTAGACGGTACCCGCGGCTCAGGCGGCGACGGGAGTTTTCTTGCGCTCGATGATCACCGCAGGCGTGTCCGCCGCGGTGGGAGGCAGGGGCAGCGCCAGGCGGAACATCTTGGACCAGACGTTCGCGACCTGCTTCCACAACGGGCCGGTCGTGTACGGCAGGCCGTGCTCCTCGCAGATCGCGCGCACCTCGTCCGCGATCTCCGGGTAGCGGTGCGCGGGAAGATCCGGGAACAGGTGGTGCTCGATCTGGTGCGACAGGTTGCCGGTCGCCAGATGCATGAACGGGCTGCCCGAGATGTTGGCCGACCCCAGCATCTGCCGGACGTACCACTCGCCGCGGGTCTCCTCGGCCGTCTCCTCCTGCGTGAACACCTGGGCGCCGGACGGGAAGTGGCCACAGAAGATCACCGAGAACGCCCAGATGTTGCGGACGACGTTCGCGGTGAGGTTGCCGGCGAACGTGAGCGGGAACAGCGGCCCCGTGAGCGCCGGGTGCACGATGTAGTCCTTGGCCACCTGGCCGCGGACCTTGTTCCACCAGCCGGCGAGCAGGCCCTTGACGTCGGACCACTTGCGCTTGCCCTTGAGGACGTTGTCGTACTCGAGGTCGTGCATCATCACGCCCCACTCGAACAGCATCATCAGCGCGAACGCGTACACGGGATTGCCCAGGCGCAGCGGGGTCCACTTCTGCTCGTACTCCATCCGCAGCAGGCCGTAGCCGATGTCGCGGTCCAGGTCGAGGATGTTGGTGTACGTGTGGTGCATGTAGTTGTGCGAGTGCCGCCACTGGTCCGACGGGCACACGTTGTCCCACTCGAAGCTCGAGGAGTGGAGCATGTCGTCGCGCATCCAGTCGTACTGGCCGTGCATGACGTTGTGGCCGATCTCCATGTTGTCGAGGATCTTGGAAGCGCTCAGCGCGGCGACGCCGGCCAGCCAGGCCGGGGGCAGGAAGCCGAGGAACATCAGCCCGCGGCCGGCCAACTCCAGGCGGCGTTGGGTGCGCACCACCCGCAGGATGTAGTCGCGGTCGGCGGTGCCGAGGTCGGCCCTCACGCGGTCGCGGATGGCATCGAGTTCGCGGCCGATGATCTCGACCGACTCGGCCGACAGCACGATCGGCTCGGGGCCGGGGGTCTTCGCGGTCTTCGCGTCGGCGGACTTGCCGGCCGCCTTGCCGCTGGCCTTCGGCGCCTTCGGCGTGGTGGACTTCTTCGGGCGGAGGCCGGGCAGTTGCAGGAGTGTCATGACGGGGTCCTTCCGGGTCGTTCCGGGCGGGTGGGGATGCAGGTCTAGAGCTCGATCTCGACGTCGCCGACGGGCGCGTTGACGCAGATCTGGACGTGGCAGTCGGGCGTGGAGTCGACCTCGCCGGTGCGCAGATCGCGGGTGGTGCCGGAGACGCGCACGGCCGTGCAGGTGTGGCAGATGCCCATCCGGCAGCCGTGCTGGGGGCTCAGGCCGGCGGCCTCGGCGCCCTCGAGCAGGGTGGTTCCCTCGTTCCGGGCGGTGACGCCGCTGCGCAGGTGGGTCACGGTGCCGCCGTCCCCGTCGGGCACCGGCCCGGTCGCGGAGGTGAAACGCTCACGGAGGACGCCGGAGAACCGCTCGGCACCGAGGACCTCCTCGAGGCCCCGGGCCAGCGGTTCGGGGCCGCAGAGGAACACCGCGGCGTCATCGTGCCAGGGGGCTGTCTCCTCGAGATGGTCGGCGGAGAGGTGGCCGGACAGGCCGCTGGGGGTCGTCCCCTCGGCGGTGGGGACCACCGTGACCGTCACCCCGGACCGGGCCAGCTCACGGAGCTGGTCCCGGAAGGGCACGTCCTCCACGCGGCGGGCGTAGTGCAGCCACGCCACGCGGCCCGGCGCCCCGTCGCCGCAGTGGCCGTCTGAGGCGAGCGTCGAGGCGATCGCCAGCATCGGGGTGATGCCGCTGCCGCCGCTGACCAGCAGCACATCGGCGGGGCGGGCCTCGGGCAACGCCATCTCGCCGACCGGGCTACCCAGGAGAAGTCGCATCCCGGGCGCGGCCTCGTCCCAGAGATGGTTCGAGACCACGCCGTCGGGGTGCCTGCGAACGGCGATGGTCGCCAACCCGTCGCGGCGGGACGCCGGATCGACGGGGGAGTAGTGGCGGCGGTGGACGACGCCGTCCACCACGACCCCGATCTCGAGCGCGGCGCCGGGGGCGGGGCGGTCGACCCCGGCGGGCAACCGCAGGGTGAGGACCGTGACGTCGGGGACCGGCCGGTCGACTGTCACGACGGTCGCCCCGGTGGGGTCGTCGGACCAGTCCACGCCCAGGGAGCGGACGTAGTGTTCGACCGGATGGGGAGTGAGTAGGGTGCGCGTGACCCTGCGGGAGAAGAGTCTGCGGATGGGCGGGGCGGTCATGTGGACCTCCGTCGAGGATATGGGTCGGTGTGGTCGGACGCCGTCGGATGCGGTCGCTCCCCGGCGGTCGTCGCGCCTCGCACCGGGTCGGTGCCGTCGCGGTCGGGGTGCGCATCCGTCCGGTTCGACCACCGGACGTTTTTGAGTGTACAGCCGTTCTCTGAAATGGGAAGAGGGTCGATTTGTGGCCCGGCCCACACCCCGCGGACGGGTGGTTTCTGACGCGTCAGTCCAGGCTGTCGATAGGATGGCGAATGTGACGACGCCCAGGACACGTGCGGAACAGAAGCGGCACACCCGTGCACTCATCGTCGAGGCGGGCCGGAACGGGGTGGCCACGCGCGGCTTCACCGGGCTCGTCGTCCGCGAACTCGCGCGCGAGGTCGGCATCGTCCCCACCGCCTTCTACCGGCACTTCGAGTCCGTCGACGACCTCGCATCGGAACTCGCGTCCGGCGCGGCCGACGCCCTCGGGACGTTCATCGACGAGCTGATCTCCACCGCGACCGACGACCCCGCCACCGACTGGCCCCGCCTGGCCTCCGCCGCCGCCACCCGGGATCCGCAGACCTGGGCCATGCTCGCGCGCGGCCTGGTCGACACCGCGCACCCCGACCACCGGGTCCTCGCGGCCGCCGTCGATTCCGCCCGCCGTCGGCTGGGGATCACCCTGGGTCGGCTCGAGACGCTCTCCGGAGCGAACGACACCTCCATCGACATCGCGGCCGACCTCGTCGTCGTCGTCCTCCTCCGCGCCCTCGTCGAGATGGCCGACGATTCCGACGCCCGCACCACGGTCGACGAGTGCGCCGGGCGTCTGCGGGTCATTCTCGCCGGCGCCGGCGCCGTCTCCTGACCGGCCGTTCCCCGGCCGTTCCCCGACCGTACGCGCCGACGCGGCGGCCGCTACGGACGTGAGGCCGGGCCCCGGGCTAGTTCCGTGACCGCAGCGTGAGGACCGCCCCGGCCACCACGACGAGTCCCGCCGCGCCCAGCGCCAGCCACGTGCTGTAGCGCTCGAGCACCGAGCCGCCGACGATCGCCGTCTCCGGCGTGCCCGCACCGCCGAGGCCGCCGGCCAGGTGCTCGGTCGCGTGATCGGTCGAGTCCTGCGGCCCGGCCTCGAGCACGCCCACAGGGTCCGAGTCGCCCGCCGCGTACCCCGCGTCCAGCAGTGCGGCCGCCTGCTGCCACGGCGGGCTGGGCACACGCGTGCCGTCGAGCAGCACCACCGCGAGCCGCCGACCGTCCCGCTCGGCCGCCCCGATGAACGTGTGCCGGGCATCGTCGGTGAAACCGGTCTTGCCGCCGATCGCGCCCGGGTAGTTGTGGAGCAGCAGGTTGTCGTTGCCCAGCACGAAGCCGGGGTTGATCAGGACCCCGTCCGCGCCCATCGTCGGGCCGGTGTGCTCCGGTACCGCCGCCGGATCCGGTGGTTCGGTGCCCGGACCAGCGGGGTATCCGGGGAAGCCCGTGGACGGGGTGGCGACGATCTCCGCGAACGCCGGGCGGGCCATCGCGTCCCGGAAGATCAGCGACATGTCGTAGGCGGTGGACATCATGCCCGGGCCGTCGAGGCCGTTCACGGTGGCGACATGCGTACTGCGGGCCCCGAGCGCGACGGCGTGCGCGTTCATCGCGGCGCGCGTCTCCTCGATGCCTCCCAGCTGCCGCGCCAGGACGACCGCGGCGTCGTTGCCGGAGGCCATGAGCAGCCCGCTGAGGAGCCGTCCCACGGAGTACTCCCCGCCCGGCCCGATGCCCACGAGGCTGCCCTCGGCACCCTCAAGATCAGCGTCGGCGACCTCCACGACCCGGTCCAGGTCGAGCGAGTCCAGCGCGACGGAGGCGAGCAGTGTCTTGATCACGCTCGCTGGACGGTACCGGCCGTGCGGATCCTTGGCCGCCACGATCTCCCCGGTGTCCAGGTCGGAGACAAGCCACGCGCTGGCGGTGACGTCGCGTGGCACCTCGAATCCGTCGGTCGCCACGACCTCGCAGCCGGCGAGCCCATCCCCGCCCGGAGGGGTGTCGGGCACCGGGGGAGGGGTCGGGGACGTCTGCCCGGGGATCGGGACCTCGGACTCGTCGACGGGAGCGGGCGGGCTGGTGCGGTGCGGGCACCCGGTGATGTCACGCGGGGTGTCGAAGTACGACGGCGACGTGGTCGACGGCAGCACGGCGACCGGCGGCGGCTCCGTCAGCGGAACGGCGGGGGCCGGCTCCACTGCTGTCACGGGTGCCGCTGCCGCGAGCGGTGTCAGTGCGACGAGGGCTGCGGTCACGAGGCCGGCGGCTCGCTGGACGGGCCGTCGTCGGGTGCTGGTCACGGGGGTCGAGTCTACGTCCGGTCGACGTCGTCTCGGGTCGGACCCGCTGGCCCGGGTCTGACCCGCGCTCGCCACGCAGCCGCTCCCCGGGGTGGCGTCTCGCACCCGCTCCGGGGCATGCGAGACGCCATCTCGGCGTGCGGCTGTGGCCCGGGCATGCGGCTGTGGCCCCGGGCGTGCGGCTGGGGTCGCAGCGGGCAGGCGCGTGTGCGGATGCCGGGGGCGGCGGGGAGGGTCGGGGCCACGAGGGAAGGAAATGGCGGAGGGGCCGCACTCTCCGTCTGTGGAGAGTGCGGCCCCGGCCGGTGCTGTGAGGCGACGTCGGAACGCCGCGGGTCAGCGTGGTGGCTGCCCGGTGATCAGCGGGCGAACAGCAGCGCGCGCTTGACCTCCTGGATCGCCTGCGTCACCTGGATGCCACGGGGGCACGCGTCGGTGCAGTTGAAGGTGGTGCGGCAGCGCCACACGCCCTCGGCGTCGTTGAGGATCTCGAGACGCTCGGCGGCGCCCTCGTCACGGGAGTCGAAGATGAACCGGTGCGCGTTGACGATCGCCGCCGGCCCGAAGTACGACCCGTCCGCCCAGAACACGGGGCAGGAGGTCGTGCAGCAGGCGCAGAGGATGCACTTGGTGGTGTCGTCGAAGCGGGCGCGGTCGGTCTGCGACTGGATGCGCTCGGCGGTCGGCTGGTTACCGGACGTGATGAGGTACGGCATGACGTCGCGGTACGACTTGAAGAACGGCTCCATGTCGACGTAGAGGTCCTTCTCCACCGGCAGGCCGCGCAGCGGCGCCACCGTGATGGTGATGGACTTGCCGTCCTTGGGGAGCATGTCCTTCATGAGGACCTTGCACGCCAGGCGGTTCACGCCGTTGATGAGCATGGCGTCCGAACCGCAGATGCCGTGCGCACAGGACCGGCGGAACGCCAGGGACCCGTCGATGTAGTTCTTGACGTACATCAGCAGGTTGAGCAGACGGTCCGACGGCAGGGCCGGGACCTCGTACTCCTTCCAGCCGGCCGAGTCCGGATCCTCCGGGTTGAACCGGGCGATTTTCAGCGTGACCATCGTCGAGCCGGGCGGCACCGGACGGTTGGCGCCGGGGTCCTTGCCGTCGTTGGCCTTGGTGGTGTCGACTGCGGTGCTCATCAGTACTTACGCTCCATCGGCTCGTAGCGGGTCTGCACAACCGGCTTCCAATCCAGCCGGATGTCGGAGAGCAGGTCGAGACCGCCCTCCTTGAACGCCATCGTGTGTTTCATGTACGTGGCGTCGTCGCGGTCCGGGAAGTCCTCGCGGGAGTGACCGCCGCGGGACTCCTTGCGGTTGAGGGCACAGACGACCGTGACCTCCGCCAGCTCCAGCAGGAAGCCCAGTTCGACGGCCTCCAAGAGCTCGGTGTTGAAGCGCTTGCCCTTGTCCGAGACGGTGACGTCGGCGTAGCGGGCCTTGAGGGCGCGGAGCTCGTCACGGGCCTCGGTGAGCGACTGCTCGGTGCGGAAGACCGACGCCTTGTCGTCCATCATGGCCTGCATCTCGCTGCGGATGTCGGCGGCGTTCTCCTGGCCGTGGGGAGCCAGCATGCGCTCCATCCAGTCGCGCACCATCATCTCGGGCTCGGCGGGCAGCTCGACGAAGTCATGACCCGCGGCGTAGTCGGCGGCCGCGATGCCCGCACGTCGGCCGAAGACGTTGATGTCCAGCAGGGAGTTGGTGCCCAGACGGTTGGAGCCGTGGACGGAGACGCAGGCGCACTCGCCGGCGGCGTACAGGCCGGGGACGACGTCCTCGGAGTTGCGCAGCACCTCGCCCTTGATGTTGGTCGGGATGCCGCCCATGACGTAGTGGCAGGTGGGGAAGACCGGCACGAGCTCGGTCACCGGGTCCACACCGAGGTAGGTGCGCGAGAACTCGGTGATGTCGGGCAGCTTCTCCTCCAGCACGTCGGCGCCGAGGTGGGTCACGTCGATGTAGACGTAGTCCTTCTCGGGGCCGGCGCCGCGGCCCTCGCGGACCTCCAGGACCATCGAGCGGGCGACGATGTCACGCGGGGCGAGGTCCTTGATGGTGGGGGCGTAGCGCTCCATGAAGCGCTCACCGTCCGCGTTGCGCAGGATGCCGCCCTCACCGCGGACGGCCTCGGAGATGAGGATGCCCAGGCCGGCGAGGCCGGTCGGGTGGAACTGGTGGAACTCCATGTCCTCCAGCGGAAGGCCCTTGCGGAAGACCACGGCCATGCCGTCACCGGTGAGGGTGTGGGCGTTGGACGTGGTCTTGTACATGCGGCCCGAGCCGCCCGTGGCGAAGACCGTGGCCTTGGAGTGGAAGACGTGCAGGTCGCCGGAGGCGAGCTCGTAGGCGACGCAGCCGGTGGCGACGGGGCCCTCGGGGGTCTCGGTGAGGCACAGGTCCAGGACGTAGAACTCGTTGAAGAACTCGACGTTGTGCTTGACGCAGTTCTGGTAGAGCGTCTGCAGGATCATGTGACCGGTGCGGTCGGCCGCGTAGCAGGCGCGACGTACGGGAGCCTTGCCGTGGTCACGGGTGTGGCCGCCGAAGCGCCGCTGGTCGATCTTGCCCTCGGGCGTGCGGTTGAACGGCAGGCCCATGTTCTCCAGGTCGATGACGGCGGTGATGGCCTCCTTGGCCATGATCTCCGCGGCGTCCTGGTCGACGAGGTAGTCGCCACCCTTGACCGTGTCGAACGTGTGCCACTCCCAGTTGTCCTCCTCGACGTTCGCGAGGGCGGCGCACATGCCGCCCTGGGCGGCGCCGGTGTGGGAGCGGGTGGGGTAGAGCTTGGTGAGGACGGCGGTGCGGGTACGCGGGCCCGACTCGATGGCCGCGCGCATACCCGCGCCGCCGGCGCCGACGATCACGACGTCGTACTGATGCTGGTGGACCTGACGATCGGTCATGGGTTACTCAGTGCTCGCTTTCGGAGAAGTGAAGTCCGCAGACGAAGACGGCCGCGGTCAGAGGTCGTAGGCGAGGCCGAAGATGGCGTAGGTGCCCAGGACCAGGACGAGGCCGGTGGCGACGAACAGGATCGAGTTGAGCCAGAACCGGGTCGAGTCCTTGCGGGAGTAGTCCGCGATGACGGTGCGGACACCGTTGCCGCCGTGGAGCATGGCCAGCCAGAGCATGAGGAGGTCCCACACGGCCCAGAACGGGCTCTGCCAGCGGTCCGCCACGTACGCCCAGTCGATGCGTTGGACGCCCTCGTCGATCATCAGACCGACGGTGAGGTGACCGATCGTGAGGATGACCAGCGCGACGCCCGAGTAGCGCATGAAGATCCACGCCGAGCGTTCGAAGTTGCCGCGCGAGCGCAGGCGGGGCGAGCGCGGCTGCGCCAGGGAGGCCGGCCGGTCGTAGGACGTCTGGAGAACAGGTGCGTCTGCCATGGTGATCGTTCCCCTTAGAGGTGCTGGAAGAGAAGGAAGAGGAGGCGGGCGGTGGCCGCGGCGAACACCACGACCCAGATCGCCAGGACGGCCCACAGCATCTGACGCTGGTACTTGGCGCCCTTCGACCAGAAGTCGACGAGGACGATCCGGAGACCGTTGAGCGCGTGGAAGAGCACGAGCGCGACCAGGCCGATCTCCATGAGGCCGACGATCGGGGTCTTGTACGTGTCGATGACCGCGTTGTAACTCTCCGGGCTCACCGTGACGAGCGCGGTGTCGAGCACGTGTACGAAGAGGAAGAAGAAGATCGCGACGCCCGAGATGCGGTGCGCGACCCAGGACCACATCCCCGGGTCACCCTTGTAGAGGTTGAGCTTCTTTGTGGGGGCCGGACGCGCCGGCGCCTGCGCAGTACTCATGGGCTTGTCGTGCCTCCGAATCGTCTGGGCCTGA
Organism: Dietzia sp. Alg238-R159; assembly: GCF_900537145.1. Classification (NCBI taxonomy): domain Bacteria; kingdom Bacillati; phylum Actinomycetota; class Actinomycetes; order Mycobacteriales; family Dietziaceae; genus Dietzia; species Dietzia sp. Alg238-R159. Next base: position 123,555 of record NZ_UNRI01000005.1, read on the forward strand.
TGCCATCGGCGCGCGTTCCGGCCCGAGAGCACAGCGGGCGCCTACTAGGACTTTAGACCTGAGATCTGACTAGGCGAAAGCAGGGTGGGTACCGTGGACCGAGCGGGTTCTCCCAGTTAGGGAAGCCTAAAAGATGTTACCGAGGGGTAGGCCAGGTGTCCCAGGACGAAACCGCAGCACAACACAACGCGATCGTCGCCGGCCTCGCCGACGCCGCCCTCGCCGCCGCACGGGGTGCCTACCGTCCGTACTCCGGGCTGGGGGTGGGGGCCGCCGCGCTGGCCGTTGGCCCGGACGCGGATCCGCCCGCCGGCGACCCCGACGGGCGGGTGCGGATGGTCGTCGGGTGCAACGTCGAGAACGCCTCCTACGGCCTGACCCTGTGCGCCGAGTGCTCGCTCGTCTCCGACCTCTACCGCACCGGGGGTGGGAGACTGCTCGAGCTCGTCGTCGTCTCCCACACCGGGGACCCCCTCGCGCCGTGCGGGCGCTGCCGACAACTCCTGCACGAACACGGCGGCCCCGGGCTGGTGGTCCACACCGCGCGCGGCGCGGTGCGCCTCGCCGAGCTCCTCCCGGACGCCTTCGGGCCGGGGGACCTGCGGTGAGTGGCTCCGGGATGAGCGCGCGACACGACGCCGTGCGGATCATCGAGGCCAAGCGGGACGGGCGGGAGCTCGACGACGACGAGATCGACTGGATCGTCGACGGGTTCACCCGCGGGGTCGTCGCACCCGAGCAGTTGTCCGCGCTCGCGATGGCGATCTATTTCCGCGGGATGACCGAGCGGGAGATCTCCCGGTGGACCACGGCGATGGTGGGCTCCGGGACCCGGATGGACCTGTCTGGCCTGACCCGCGGCGGCAGGGTGGTGCCCACCGTCGACAAGCACTCCACCGGCGGCGTGGGCGACGCGATCACCCTCGTCCTGACACCGCTGTTGGCGACGTGGGACGTGGCGGTGCCACAACTGTCGGGCCGGGGGCTCGGCCACACCGGCGGCACGCTCGACAAACTCGAGTCGATCCCCGGGTGGCGCGCGGACCTCGACGCCGACGAGATGCGTGCCGTCCTGACGCGGACCGGGGCCGTGATCTGCGCTGCCGGGGCCGACCTCGCCCCCGCCGACCGGGCCCTCTACGTGCTGCGGGACGTCACCGGCACCGTCCCGTCCATCCCGATGATCGCCGCGTCCATCATGAGCAAGAAGATCGCCGAGGGCACCGGTGCGCTGGTGCTGGACGTGAAGTTCGGCTCCGGCGCGTTCCTGGCCGACCCCGCCGACGCCGCCGAGCTGGCGCGGGTGATGGTCGGGATCGGCGCCGCCGCCGGTGTGCGGACCAGCGCCTTGGTGACCGCCAACCACACGCCCCTCGGTCGCGCCGTGGGCAACGCGCTCGAGGTGGCCGAGGCGCGGGAGATCCTCGCCGGCGGGGGGCCTGCCGACATGGTCGACCTGACCTGCGCGCTGGCGCTCGAGGCGCTCGCCGCGGTGGGGATCCCGGACGCCGACCCGCGTGCCCGGCTGGCGGACGGGCGGGCCATGGACTCCTACCGGGCGATGATCTCCGCGCAGGGCGGGGACCCGGACGCGGTCCTACCGCGGGCGGCGCACGTCGAGGAGGTGCGGGCCCCGGCGTCGGGTCCGATCAGGTGGGACGCGCTCGGGGTCGGTCGCGCGTCGTGGTTGTCCGGGGCGGGGCGTACCCGCCCCGGCGAGGCGGTCGACCCGGGCGCGGGCGTGATGCTGCACCGCGTCGAGGGCGAACACGTCCGCGTCGGCGAGGTGGTGGCCACCGTCCACGCGGGCGACACCGCACGGTTGCCGGCCGCACTCGACGAGGTGGCGGCCGCGTTCGGGACGGGCCCGGATCGCGGTCCTGCCGGCGTTGTGACCGAGCGACTGCGCGGCTGGTGACCGTCCGGGAACGGACGCCGGGGGCGACGCATCCCCGGATCAGGCGAGGTCGGGCGTGGTGACGAGCTTCTCGACGTCGTCGACCAGGTCACGCCACTCGGACGCCTCGTCGTCGTACGGTGCGGTCGGCTCGAGCAGCTTGGCGTCGTCGGGGTTGAGGACGTAGTGCAGGTAGCGCCGTAGCGCCGACCCGCGCCCGGTCACCGACGCCTCGAGTTCGGCGTCGCCGACGTAGGTGGCCAGGTCGGTGACGAACTCGACCGCCAGGCCGAGCTGGTCGGAGTCCACCATCTCCGGCCCGACCTCGATGTCGCGGTCGAGCCCGGCCAGGACGTACACGTTGTCGTCTGTGACGTGCACGTCCAGGCTGCCGTCGGTCGCGGCGATCTTGACGCGCTCGTAGGTGGCCACCCGGCTCAGGGTGTCGTCGTCGTTGTCGGCCAGGTAGCGGGACAGGCCGCGCGCACTGGTGAAGACGTACGCCTGGTCACCGTCGCCGAGGAACACCGGCCGGTCACCCAGGTAGCAGCGCAGACTCAGGTACTCCTGGTCGGCGAACACGATCCTGACGGGGTCGATCCCCACGCTCTCCCAGAGCGAGCCCTCCGGGTACCCGGTCGGGGCGGGCTCGGGCTCCGGCTCCGGCTCGGGGAGCGCGGCCTCGGCGGTCTCCAGGTCGTGGCGCGCACGCTCGACCTCGGCGCGGTCGATCTCCGGGGTGGTCATGACGTCCTGGATGGCGTCGAGGACGTCGTCCCAGCCCTTGGCGACCGTCTTGCGGATGGATTTCCACAGCTTGAGCCCGTCGCGGCCGTAGAACTCGTCCATGCCGTGCGTGACGGACGCGAGCACCGGGTTGCCGTTGAAGAACTTGGTGACGGTGTCCAGTTCGCACACCTCGCCGATCGAGCGGGCGATCGCGAAGGACTGATCGATCTCGTCGACCGACGACTCGGTCGGATCGTCCCCGAGGAGCTCGAGGACGCCGACGAGGTCGTAGCAGTTCTCCTCCGCGGCGCGGAAGGCGAGCACGTCCGATCCGGCGAACTCCTCCCACGAGGGGTGGTCCTGCAGATCGTGCTCCGCGCCGCTGCGGACCAGGGCGAGGAGTTCGGCCGTCGAGTCGAAGGCGTAGAGGTCCTCGTCCAGCCCGAGGAACGCCTCCCAGTCGTCGTTGTCCTCCCGCCAGCTGGGTGCCCAGAGGGTCGTGACGTCTCCCTCCGGGAGACCGAGCTCGATCGGGACGATGTCCTTGGCCATGCCGGTCAGCATATCCACGGCTCGTCAGGCGGTGCCACGGCCCGCCGGGGCGGGGTCGGTGTGATGACGGGCGGCGTTCTCGGCTGCCCGCCTCCGACCGCTCACGGCGAGGGCCACCGAGCCCGAGACCAGCTCCGCGCGACGGGTGTTGGCCTGCTCCACGGCAGCCGACGTGGCCTCGAGGATCGACGCCGCGACCACCTCGGACCCGTGCCTGCGCAACCCGGGCGCCAGCACGAGGTCCACCACGCTCCCGCCGGAGTCCGCGGTCGCGGTGGCGAGTCGGTCCCGGCTGGTCGTCGAAATGCGCAGGGTCTCCAGCTGGTCGTGTGCCGACTCCCACTCGGTCGCGATCCCGCGCAGACGATCGAGGAACGCCTCGACGTCCAGTCCTCCGGCGCTCACCTGACAGACCCGCCCGGCTCGTCGTCCCAGTCCCGCTCGTCCCAGTCCCGCTCGTCCCAGTCGTCGGCGGCGAGGCGTTCCAGCAGATCGCGGGCGTCGCCGGCGGCCGCGGTGAGGCTGCGCAGGACCGCGCGCGCCACCTCCGCGGGCGTGCGGTCGAGGAGGGCTTCCGGAAGGGCCAGGCCCACCGGGACGCCGTCGGTGCCGACCTCGGCGACCACCCCGGTCATCGGGTCGGTGTGCCGGCAGCTGTCGGGTGCCATCAGCCGGTCGGACGGTAGAAGCCGTGGAACGACATGCCGATATTGTCGGTGCGGAGCCCGGACACCGCTACAGGGTCCCCGGCCTCCACGATCTGACCGTTGCCGATGTACATGGCGACGTGGCCGTCCCACACGAGCAGGTCACCGGGCAGGACGTCCTGCGGGGACACCTGGACACCCACGCCCTGTTCCTGGGCCAGGCGGGGGATCTCCACACCGGCGTCCCCGTACGCCCACTGCGTCAGGCCACTGCAGTCCAGCCCCTGGCCGGGAGAGGTGCCGCCCCACACGTACGGCACACCCTGCTGACTGAGCGCGTTGCGGACAGCGCCGGCGGCCTGCTCGTTGGGGGCGGTGACGACCGAGCCGTCGGGCAGGGTCACCTCGGTTCCGCCGCCGATCACCCCGGACCCGGCGTCACCGAACCCCGCCGTCCCGGGCACGGACCCGGACCCGGCGGCGGACTCCGCCGCGACACCCGACGAACCGCCGTCAAACGAGCCGCCGCCCGCGCCGCCCGCGCCGCCGCCCGCAAGGAAAGCCGCGCCGCCCGCGCCGTCCGCGCCGCCGCCCGCAGCCAAGACCGCGCCGCCCGCGTCGCCGCCCGCAGCGAAGACCGCGTCCGGACCGGACTCGGTGTAGGCGACCATGGTGGCGTCGATCGCGCCGCCGGTGCCGGAACCGGCCCCGACCGTGCCCGGCATGCGGGGGGCCGGGGGGATACCGGCGGCGATGGCCCGCATCTCCGCGGTCGGCACCCTCAGCTCGGTCTGGACCCGCTCGGCCACCTGGATCCCACGCGCGAGGTGCTCGGCGGCCAGCCCGAGGAGGCCGGCCTGTCCCGGCGGGGTGAGGAGGGCCGGCCCCATGGCGGCCGCACGGGCGAGGAACTGCTGCACGATCCCTATCACCTCGACAGTCCCCCGGACCACGATCTCAGCGGCCACGGCGGTGACCCGCGCGATCTCCGCGGCGGACTCGCCGAGCGCGCCCATCGTCCGGCCGACCTCGGCGATCGAGTGCGCGGCCCCCAGGGAGGCCAGGGAGTCCCACGACTCCGACAGCAGACGTTCCAGCGGCGGGCCGAGTTGCTGCGCGGCCTCGAGTCCGTCACTGACCGGCCGCATGATGTCCTGCGCCTCGGCGGGGACGAACTCCTCCGCGGACAGCAGATCGAGGATCTGTTTGATGGGGCCGGCGTAGGCCAGCGCGTCGGCGATCACCGGATCACACCCACTTCCCGGTGAGATCGGCGCCGGCGGCGCCGGCGGCGCCGGCGGCACCGGCGGCACCGGCGGCGCCGATCGCCGCAGCGCCGGCGGCGTCGGACTCGTCGAAGAGCCTGGCCGTCTCCAACACGAGCTCCCCGGCGGCGTCGGTGACCCGCGTGAGCCCGGCCAACACCTCGCGGTGCCGCGCGGTCGCCGCCATGAGCGCGGACATGAAGTCGGCGCCCACGGGCCCGACCACGGGCGTCACCGCCTCGATCGGCAGCCCGTCCACCGCCTCGAGCGCACCCCCCAGCGTGTCGGCCAGGGTGGTCAGCCCCGCTCCCAGTTCGCGTAAACCGTCGACATGGACGTCGATCGCCCCGTCCGTCATGTCCTGCGTCCCCTCGTCGTTCTCTCTTGTCCCGTCACAGGGTTCGACGCGTCGAGAAGACGATCCGGTTCCAGCCGGTCCGGGATTTCCTCCGTATGGAATCCTGACGGGCATGGACATCACCGTCGTGGATCACCCGCTGGTCGGGGACCGGCTCCGTACGCTGCGCGACTCCGCCACCGACACGGCCGGGTTCCGCGCCGCGATGGACGCCCTCGGCACCATGCTCTGCTACGAGGCCTTCCGGTCGGTACCGACCACCGAGGTCACCGTGAGCACCCCGATCACGGACACGACCGCGGTCGCGGTGGACGGCGTGCCGCTCGTGGTGCCGGTGCTGCGGGCGGGCCTGGGCCTGTTGGATCCGGCCACTCGTCTGATGCCGGGCGCGCAGGTCGGGTTCATCGGCCTCGCGCGCGACGAGGAGAGCCACCAGCCGGTGTCGTACCTGTGCTCGCTGCCCGAGGACCTGGCCGGACGTCACGTCGTGGTCCTGGACCCGATGCTCGCGACGGGCGGATCGCTGGTGTCGACGCTGGAGACGCTCGCGGCGCGCGGCGCGACCGGGGTCACCGTGGTGTGCGTCCTGTGTGCGCCGGAGGGGATCGAGGCGGTGCGCGCCTCCGGGCTGGCCGCGACCCTGGTCACCGCGACGATCGACGAGCGCCTCGACGAGAACGCCTTCATCGTCCCCGGCCTCGGCGACGCGGGCGACCGCCTCTTCGGCCCCCGCTAACCGGCAACCGCCAACCGCCCACCGGCAAACGCTGAGCGCTAGCCGCCCACCGCGCCTGCGACCGCATCACCGAGCCGCGCGAGCCGGCGTGCGGCGTCGCGGCGGTCCGACGCGGAGGGCCCGGGCGGGGTCCACGCCTCGACGTACGTCTTGAGCAGCGGCTCCGTGCCCGAGGGCCGCACCACCGCGCGCGCACCATCCGAGTCCACGCGGATGCCGGCGGTCCCCTCCAGCGGTCGGACCTCGCCGACGGTGGTGAGAAGCCCGGCCGCCCGCCTCAGCGCCGCCGCCGGGTCCGCGTCGTCCGCCAGGGGCAGCGACACGTTGCGCCGGAGGTGCGCCCCGAACTCCGTGGCCAGTGCGTCGAGTCGCGCGCCGACCGTCGGTCCGCCTGATCCGACCATCGCGCACCACACCGCGGCCGCCGAGACCCCGTCCTTGTCGGCCACGACGTCCGGCAGGACACAGTGCCCGATGGCCTCCTCGTAGGCGTACCGCAGCGGCTCGCCGGCCCGCACGAGCCACTTGAACCCGGTCAGCGTCTCCACGTGCCGACCGCCGCGCGCCGGGACCAACAGCGACGGCACCCGCGAGGAGACGATCGTCGACGCGACGACCGGCACACCGAGCTCGTCGCCCGCGGCCGACCCCGGAAGCGGCGCGCGCAGCAGATGGTCGGCGAGCACCGCGCCCGTCTCGTCGCCGTCGAGCATCCGCCACCGCCCGTCCGGGTCGGCGAACCCCACGGCGCACCGGTCGGCGTCCGGGTCGAGCGCGATCGCGACGTCGGCATCGATCCGCGCCGCTAACGCCAGCAGCCGCGCGGTCGTCCCGGGCCGTTCGGGGTTCGGCGAGGCGACGGTGGGGAAGTCCGGGTCCGGGTCCGCCTGCTCGGCCACCAGCGTCACGTCGAGCACGCCGATCCCGGCCAGGACGCGGCGGCAGAGATCGCCTCCGACCCCGTGGACGGGGGTCAGTGCCACGCGGGGCGGCCGGACGGGCCGTGGCAGGGCCGCGACGACGGAGGCCACGTAGTCGTCGACGAGCACGGGGTCCACCCGCACCGATCCGGGCACGGCCGTGGGGACCGCGACCCCCTCCCGCGCCGCGGCGTGCAGGTGCCGCTCGATCCGGGAGTCGGTCGGCGGCACGATCTGCGCGCCGCCGCGTCCGTAGACCTTGATGCCGTTGTCGCTCGCGGGATTGTGGGAGGCGGTCACCACGAGCCCGGCCACCGCGCCGCGCGCGCGGACCGCCGCGGCCACCACCGGGGTGGGGACGGGCGCGCCGGGGACGACGACGACGAGGTCGTGCGCCGCCAGCACCGCAGCCACCACGTCGACGAATCGGGCCGACCCGTGCCGGGCGTCCCCGCCCACGATGACCGTCGACCCGGGTGGTTCATGTTCCCGCAGGTACCGGGCGACGGCGGTGGCCACGAGGGTGACCGTCTCGTCGTTCATCCGGCCCGGCCCCGGCCCCAGGGGAGCGCGGACGCCCGCGGTGCCGAAGGCCAGCGGTGCGGGATCGGGAACGGGCGCCGTCACGGGTGATGCCCCTCAGCAGCGGGCGACGGCGGGGACGAGGGCGCGCAGGGCCCCGGTGAGGCGGGCGGATCCGGCGGCTCCGGCGGCGAGCACCTCCGAATGGTCCAGCGGCTGCCCGGTGACGCCGGCGGCGAGGTTGGTCACGAGCGACACCGCGACCACGTCGAGGCCCAGCCCGCGGGCGGTGATGGTCTCGGGCACCGTCGACATGCCCACGAGGTCGGCGCCGAGGGTGCGGAGCATGTGGATCTCGGCCGGGGTCTCGTACTGGGGGCCGGGCATGGCGGCGTAGACGCCCTCGGAAGGGCGGCCCGCGTCCACCGCGGCCATCGCGTCGGCGGCCGCCGCGCGCAGGCGGGGGGAGTAGGCGTCGACCATGTCCACGAACAGCGGCCCGGTGAGCGGCGAGCGCCCGGTGAGGTTGAGGTGGTCACGGATGAGGACGAGGTCGCCGACGGCGAGGTCGTCCCGCAGTCCGCCGGCGGCGTTGGTGAGCACGAGCGCCCGCGCTCCGGAGGCGGCCGCGACGTGGGCGGGGTGCACGACGGGTCCGGTACCCCGGCCCTCGTAGAGGTGGGTGCGCCCGGCCACGGACAGCAGCGGCACCCCGTCGACCAGGCAACTGGTGACGGTCCCGCGGTGTCCGGCGACCGCGGGAGTGGCGAACCCGGGGAGGTCGGCGGGGGCGATGGTCACGGCGGAGCCCGGGTCGGCGAGTCCGGTCACGACCTCGGACCAGCCCGACCCCAGGACCAGGGCCACCTCGTGGTGCCCGCGGCCGCTCAGTTCGGCGATCCGGGCGGCGGCCGCGCGGGCCTCGTCGGTGGGCGTCAGCAGGGGCGCCATCCGCGTCAGGCGCCGGGGCCGACGTTGCGCGACGGGCGTGTGCGCAATTCGTGCACGTACTTCTCGGGGGCCCCCGCGCACTCGGCGGCGTCCGCGAGCAAGCCGAGGTAGCGCGCGGACGGCAGGCCGCCCTCGAAGGCGTCCATCACGTACAGCCATGCGAGCACGGTGTCGTCGGTGCCGGCCGGGGCGATGTCCACGGCGAACTCGGACTCCTGCGCGTCGACCGGGGGACCGTCGGGCACGGTGGGCCGGCGCGTGATGCGGACCCGGATCTTGCGGGCGGGCATCCGGTCCGTGCCCTCCCAGCGGTCGAGGGCGCGGACGTCCTCGTCCGGGACGTCGTAGAGCACCACGAACACCCTGGAGTCCGGGTCCTCGACGACGGTGGCGACGGCACCCTCCCACGTGGGGTCGTCCCCGGCGAAGGTCAGGCGCCAGCCCTCGAGCCAACCCGTCCCCGCGAAGGGCGAGTGCGGCGCGCGGGTGTTCATCTGATCGGGATACATGTTCGTCCCGTACGCGGCGTAGAGAGGCACGCCCACAACCCTAGCCCCTTCGGCGGTGGCGGCCAGATGTCCCGGCGTCCCCGATCGTGGCGTTCGACTACCGTGTACGGCGGACGTGACGCGATCCGCCACAGCGGGCTGCGGCGCCCGGCCCTTACCCCTGTGAGCCGTGGAGGACATGTGACGCAACGCATCATCATCATCGGCGGCGGCCCCGCCGGCTACGAGGCCGCGCTGGTCGCGGCCCAGTACGGTGCGGACGTCACGATCGTCGACTCCGACGGCATCGGCGGCAACTGTGTCCTCAGTGACTGCGTGCCGTCCAAGACGTTCATCGCCACCACCGGCGTGCGCACGGACATGCGCCGGGCCGAGGAGATGGGCGTCCAGGCGCACTTCGATCCCACCGCCTACAAGCTGGGTCAGGTCAACGGCCGGGTCAAGTCCCTGGCGCGCGCCCAGTCCGCGGACATCCGGTCGCAGCTCCAGCGTGAGGGCGTTCGGCTGCTGTCCGGACGGGCCCGTCTGCACGACTCCCAGCCCGGCATGGCCTCCCACCGGGTGGCCGTGACGTTCGACGACGGCCAGGAGAAGATCTTCGACGCCGACGTGGTGCTCATCGCCACCGGCTCCAGTCCCCGGGTGCTGTCGGGGGCCGAGCCGGACGGCGAGCGGATCCTCAACTGGCGTCAGCTCTACGACCTCACCGTGCTCCCGACGCACCTCGTGGTGGTGGGATCGGGTGTGACCGGTGCCGAGTTCGTCTCGGCGTTCACGGAGATGGGTGTCAAGGTCACCATGGTCTCCAGCCGCGACCGTGTGCTGCCGCACGAGGACGCCGACGCCGCCCTGGTGCTGGAGGAGGCGCTCAGTGAGCGGGGCGTCTCGCTGGTCAAGCACGCGCGCGCCGACGCGGTCGAGCACTTCCAGGACGGCATCATCGTCCGCCTCGGGGACGGTCGCACGGTCAAGGGGTCCCACGCCCTCATCTGCGTCGGTTCCGTGCCCAACACCGAGGGCCTCGGACTGGAGAGCGCCGGTGTCGAGTTGCAGCGCAGCGGCCACATCAAGGTCGACCGCGTCTCGCGTACCACCGCGCCGGGCATCTACGCCGGCGGCGACTGCACCGACTTGTTCCCGCTCGCCTCCGTGGCCGCCATGCAGGGGCGCATCGCGATGTACCACGCGCTGGGCGAGGGCGTCAGCCCCATCAAGCTCAAGACCGTGGCCTCGGCGGTGTTCACCCGGCCGGAGATCGCCACCGTCGGCATCTCGCACGCGCAGATCGAGAGCGGCGAGGTGCCGGCGCGCGTGGAGGTCATGCCGCTGGCCGGCAACCCCCGGGCCAAGATGCGCAGCCTGCGCCGCGGGTTCGTCAAGCTCTTCTGTCGCCCGGCGTCGGGCGTGGTGGTCGGCGGCGTGGTCGTCGCCCCCACCGCCTCCGAGCTCATCCTGCCGATCTCGGTGGCGGTGCGGAACCAGCTCACGGTGGGCGATCTCGCGGGCTCGTTCTCGGTCTACCCGTCGATGACGGGCACGATCACCGAGGCGGCGCGCCAGCTCATGCGCCACGACGACCTCGACTGACAGGCATCCGGCGCCCCGGCATCCGGTGCGATGGAGACGATGTCGCGTGCCCTGCGCACTGTCCGGAAGGGTCGTTCAGGTTAGGCTAAGCTCCGTCGACGTCGACGACACGGCGTCGGGAACCGCTAAGGAGCCACAATGAAGCTGCGTCGTGTTGCAGCCCTGGCCGCCGCCGGATCCCTCGTACTCGGGCTGGCGGCCTGCACCTCGGACTCCGACGAATCGGACGCACTGGTGCTCTACTCCGGTCGCAGCGAGAGCCTCGTGGCCCCGCTGATCGAGCAGATCTCGGACTCCACCGGGGTGGACATCGAGGTGCGGTACGCCTCCACCCCGGAGATGGCGGCGCAGATCGCGGAGGAGGGGGAGGCCAGCCCCGCGGACGTGTTCTTCTCACAGGACGCCGGGGCCCTCGGTGCCCTCGACAACGCGGGCCTGCTGCAGCAGCTCGACGAGTCCGTGACAGAGGCCGTCCCCGCGGAATACCGCGCGGCGGACGGCACCTGGGTCGCGACCAGCCTGCGGGCGCGCGTCCTGATCTACGACTCCCGGACACTGGACGAGGCCGAGGTGCCCGACACCATCGACGCGGTCCTGGCCCCCGAGTGGAAGGGGCGCGTGGGCTACGCGCCCACCAACGCGTCGTTCCAGTCCTTCGTCACGGCGCTGCGGGTGGACCGGGGCGACGAGGCCGCCGAGCAGTGGCTGCGGGACTTCCTCGCCAACGACCCGCAGACCTTCGAGAACAACAACGCGCTCCTGCAGGCCGTCGACGCGGGCGCCGTCGAACTCGGTCTGACCAACCACTACTACTGGTACAACTCGGCCGCGGAGAAGGGTGCGGAGAACATGCGCGCCCGCGTGAAGTACATGGCGCAGGGCGATCCGGGTGCGCTGGTCAACGTGGCGGGCGTCGCGATCCTCGCCTCCACGGACCGCCCCGACGACGCCCGCCGCGTCGTCGAGGCGTTCCTGGCCGAGCCGGCCCAGACGTATTTCGTCGAGGAGACAAGCGAGTACCCCGTGGTCCCGGGGATCGCCACGGACGCGGCCGGCCTCCCTCCGCTGGACACGCTCGGCGGCCCGGACATCGACCTCGGTCAGCTGGACGGTCTCGAGCAGACGCAGGCCATGCTCGCCCGCGTCGGCATGATCTGACGGACCGGACATCGACCTGCTGACGCGACTGCGCGGCGGCCGGCCCCTCCTCGGGGCGGCCGCCGTGCTGGCGTGTGCGGCGACCCTCATCCCGCTGGTCTACCTGGTCATCCGGGCGGGCGAACGGGGCCCGGCGTCCGCCGCCGAGGTGCTCGGCTCCGGTCGGACGCTGACCCTCCTCGGCAACACCGTCGTGCTGGTCGTGTTGGTCACCACCGCCAGCGTGATCGTCGGGGTGGGGATGGCGTGGCTCGTGGTCCGCACCGACCTACCGGGGGCCCCGGTCATCGGTGCGCTCCTGTGCGTTCCGCTGGCCACGCCGTCGTATGTCCTCGGCTACCTCTGGGTGGCCGACTTCCCGGAGGTCCTCGGGTTGCCGGGGGCCGTCGCGGTGCTCACCATTTCCTGCTACCCGTACGTGTTCCTCCCCGCCTCCGCCGCCCTCCGGCGGGTGGACCCGGGGCTCGAGGAGGTCGCGCGCACCCTCGGGCACGGCACCACCCGCGCCGTGTTCGGGGTGACCTTCCGACAGATCCGACCGGCGGTCGCCGCGGGCGGACTCCTGGTGGCGCTGTACACGCTGTCCGACTTCGGGGCGGTCGCGATGCTCCGCTACGAGGCGTTCACACTGGGCATCTACCACTCCTACCGGGCGGCGTTCGACCGTGTCCCGGCGGCTGTCCTGGCGTGCGTCCTCATCGTGTTGGCCCTGGTCGTGATGGTCGGGGAGCGGCGGGCCCGACGCGGCGAGGTCGCGAGGGTCGGCGCCGGGGTCGACTCGGCGCCCACCCGGCTACCGCTGGGTCGCCTGAAGGGGCTCGCCCTCGTCGTCGTCGCCGTCATCCTCGCGGGCGGGGTGTTCGGCCCGCTCGCCGGCCTCGCCCGGTGGGTGCGCGCCGCGGCGAGCGTGGACGTCTCGTGGACGCCGGTGTTCCAGGCCGCCGGCACCACCGCCGGGGTCTCGGCCGTGGCGGCGCTGGCCACCATCGTCCTGGCGCTGCCGATCGGGATCCTCGCGGCGCGCTCGGACGGGATCGTCGCGCGGTCCACCGAGACCATCGCCCAGGTCGGTTTCGCGCTCCCGGGCATCACGGTGGGCCTCGCGGTGGTGTTCGTGGGGATCCGGCTGGTGCCGGGGCTCTACCAGCAGACACCGATGCTGGTGTTCGCCTACGTGGTGCTGTTCCTGCCGCTCGCAGTGGGAGTGGTGCGCTCCTCGGTCAGCGCCATCCCGGTGAGCCTCGAGGACGTCTCGGCCGGCCTGGGCTCCGGGCGTCTGCGCACGTTCGCCCGGGTGGTCGCGCCACTGGCGATGCCGGGGATCCTCGCGGGCGCGAGCCTCGTGTTCCTCAGCGTGGCCAAGGAACTGCCCGCCACGTTGTTGTTGCGGCCCACGGGCACGGAGACCCTCGCCACCGCGATGTGGTCGCACACCGAGGTGGCGGCCTACTCGCAGGCGGCCCCCTACGCCGCCATGCTGGTCGTCGTGGCGGTCATCCCCGCGTTCGTGCTGAGTCGGTCGTTCGGCTGGGGCGCGGGCGGCCGACGCGACCCGGGCACGGCGACCGCGGCCCCGGGCCGGGCGAACGAGACCGAACGGAGCGCGACGTGACCTGGAAACCCAGCCCCGGCGGGGTACTCGAACTCGACTCCGTCTCGGGCGGCTACGACGGCTCCCCGGTGGTCCGCGGCGTCGCACTCCGGGTGGAGGCGGGAGAATCGGTGGCGGTCCTGGGCGCCTCCGGATCGGGGAAGACCACGATGCTGCGCATGATCGCGGGCCTGCACCCGGTGTCGTCCGGCCGGATCCTGCTGGACGGCCGCCGCATAGACCGGCTCAGTGCCCAGCGGCGCGGGATCGGGCTGGTCCCCCAGCAGGGTGCGCTGTTCCCCCACCTGGACGTGGCGCACAACGTGGGGTTCGGACTGGTGCCGCCGGGCCCCCTGGCGAGGTGGCGCGGCCGCGCCGAGCGTGCCGAGCGCGTCCGCGAGGTGCTCGACCTGGTCAGGCTGGCGGACCGGGCGGGTGACCGGCCGTCGCAGCTGTCGGGCGGTCAGCAGCAGCGGGTGGCGCTCGCGCGGGCACTCGCCCCCGGAGCCGGGCTGATCCTGCTCGACGAGCCCTTCAGCGCGCTCGACGCGGCCCTGCGCGGAGCGGTGAGAGCGGAGGTCGCGGCGTTGCTCGCCGAGGCCGGGGCCACCTCCATCCTCGTCACGCATGACCGTTCCGAGGCGATGGCGACGGCTGACCGCGTCGCGGTCCTCATCGACGGCGAGCTCGCCCAGGTCGACACCCCCGAGCGGCTTTACCACCATCCGGTCAGCCGCGGGGTCGCCGACCTCTCCGGCGAGACCGTCGCCCTGCCGGCCACCGCGACCGGCGCGACCGCGGAGACGGTCCTCGGCACCGTGCCGCTGGACTCGCCTGCCGAGGGACGGGGGACCGTCCTGTGGCGCCCCGAGAGCCTGGAGGTGCGGGGAGTCGAGGCCGCCGGGCTCGATGTCGGGTACGACGACGAGGAGATCCGGGGTCACGCCGTGTGCACCGCCGTCGAGTTCGGGGGTGCCCGGACCCTGGTGCGGATGCGATTCGACGGCACCGACCAGATCTGCGCCGTGCCGGTACCCACGGGTCAGCGCGTCGGGACGGGCTCCCGACTGGCCGTGCGTCCGCTGCGGCCGGCGGTCTTCCACGCCGTCTGACACCCCGTCGACCGCACCCGCCGACCGCACCCGTCGACCGCACCGGTCGCCGCCGGGTCAGCCCTCGACGTCCGCCCAGCCCAGCGTCCGCTCGACCGCCTCGTCCCACCGGTTGATCAACCGCTGACGTTCCTCCTCGGGCATCTGCGGCGTCCAGCGGCAGTCCTCCCTCCACAGCTCACGGAGCCGGTCGGGGGAGTCCCACTGACCCACCGCCAGCCCGGCGGCGAACGCGGCACCCAGTGCGGTGGTCTCGGTGACCTCCGGCCGGATCACGTCCACCCCGAGGATGTCGGCCTGGAACTGCATGAGGAAGTCGTTGACCACCATCCCACCGTCCACCCGCAGCGAATCGGCGGACTCCCCGGCGTCGGCGACCATCGCGGCGGCCATCTCGCGACTCTGGAAGGCCGTGGCCTCGAGCGCGGCCCGCGCCAGGTGCGCCCGGGTGTGGAAGCGGGTCAGGCCCACCATCACGCCGCGGGCGTCCGGCCGCCACCGCGGGGCGAGCAGCCCGGAGAACGCCGGCACCAGGTAGCAGTCGCCGTTGTCCTCCACTGACATCGCGAGGTCCTCGGTCTCGTCGGCGGTGGAGATCACCCCGAGGTTGTCGCGCAGCCACTGCACCAGCGACCCGGCAACCGCCACCGAGCCCTCCAGGGCGTACACGGGATCCGCATCGCCCAGTTGGTAGCACACGGTGGTGAGCAGACCGTTCTCGCTGAACTGCGGCGTCGTGCCCGTATTGAGCAGCAGGAACGCGCCCGTGCCGTAGGTGTTCTTGGCCTCGCCCGGCTCGAAGCAGGTCTGCCCGAACATCGCGGCCTGCTGGTCGCCGAGGATCCCGGCGATGGGCGTGCCGCCGAACATCCGCCGTGTCGTCACGTGCCCCAGCACGCCGGAGGAGGGGACGATCCGCGGCAGCATCGCCCGCGGGACGCCGACCTCACGGCACAGCTCGTCACCCCACTCCAGGGACCGCAGATCCATGAGCAGGGTCCGCGACGCGTTGGTGACATCCGTGACGTGGAGGGCCGCCTCGCCGTCGTCGCCACCCCGGCGCCCACCCGTGAGGTTCCACACCAACCACGAGTCGATGGTCCCCGCCAGCAGTTCCCCGGCCTCGGCCCGCTCGGTCCCGCGTTCGCCCCGCTCGTCCAGGTGCTCGAGGATCCACCGGATCTTGGGGCCGGCGAAGTACGTCGACAGGGGCAGGCCGGTGGCGGCGCGGAACCGGTCGTCGCCGTCCGGGTGGGCCTCGGACAGTCGTGCGCAGATGCCGGAGGTTCGGGTGTCCTGCCACACGATCGCGTTGTAGACCGGATCGCCGGTCTCCCGGTCCCACACCACCACCGTCTCGCGCTGATTGGTGATGCCGATGGCGGTCACCGCCGCCGGTTCGAGGTCCACGCTGCTCGCGACCTGGGCCATGGCGGCGCGGACGTTCTGCCAGATCTCCAGCGGGTCGTGCTCGACCCAGCCCGCCCTCGGCAGGATCTGCCGGTGCTCGACCTGCGCAGTCGCCGCGGGCACCGGCATGCCCCGGTCGTCGAAGAGGATCGCCCGTGTCGAGGTGGTGCCCTGGTCGATCGCGAGGATGTAGGAGCTGCGAGTCACACGGCCAAGACTACGTCCGCGTTCGCGTGGACACGTCCGCCTCGCGCGTAGAGTCGTCGGCAACGGGCCGGAACCCGCGCACGGCCCCGGAGGGAGCGCCCATGCCCACGACCAGGTCCCGATCCGTCCTCGGCCCCGACCGCCGCGCCGAGGCCTGGCGCAGACTGTCGGAGGACACCTTCGACATAGTGATCGTGGGCGGCGGTGTGGTGGGCACCGGCAGCGCGCTCGACGCGGCCACCAGGGGGCTGAACGTGGCGCTCGTCGAGGCCCGCGACTTCGCCGCCGGCACGTCCTCCCGCAGTTCGAAGATGTTCCACGGCGGGTTGCGCTACCTCGAGCAGCTCGATTTCGGCCTGGTGGCCGAAGCCCTCCACGAGCGCGAACTCAGCATGACGCGCCTGGCCCCGCACCTGGTCACGCCGCTGAAGTTCCTCTTCCCGCTCACCCGTCGGTTCTGGGAACGCCCCTATATGGCCGCGGGATTCGTGCTCTACGACGTGATGGGCGGCTCCAAGAGCGTCCCGCCGCAGAAGCACTACAGCCGCGCGGGAGCGCGCCGCGTGGCCCCGGGGCTGCGCGAGGACGCCGTCGTGGGCGGGATCCGTTACTGGGACACCCTCGTCGACGATGCCCGCCACACCCTCACCCTGGCGCGCACCGCCGCTCACCACGGGGCGGTCGTGGCCAACTCCACCCAGGTGATCGGCTACCTCCGCGACGGCGACCGGGTCACCGGGGTGCGGGTGCGTGACGCCGAGACCGGTCGCGAGACCGACGTCCGGGCCAGGGCCGTGCTCAACGCCGCCGGCGTGTGGACCGACCAGCTGCAGAAGATGCTCGGCGAGGAGGGCGGCTTCACCGTGCGGGCGTCCAAGGGCGTGCACATCGTGGTGGACCGCGACAAGGTGGACTCCGAGGCCGCGCTCATCCTGCGCACCGAGAAATCCGTGCTGTTCGTCATCCCGTGGGGCGAGTACTGGATCATCGGCACCACCGACACCGACTGGCAGCTCGACCTGGCCCACCCGGCGGCCACCGGCGCGGACATCGACTACATCCTCGGCCACGTCAACTCGGTGCTCACCACCCCGATCCGGCGCGAGGACGTCCGCGGCGTGTACGCCGGCCTGCGCCCGCTGCTCTCCGGCGGCGCCGACTCCACCGCCAAGCTCTCCCGCGAACACGCCGTGATGACCGTGGCCCCCGGCGCGGTGGTCGTGGCGGGCGGCAAGTACACGACCTACCGCGTGATGGCCGCCGACGCGGTGGACGCCGCCGTGGCGGAACTGGGGGAGCGGGCCGCCGAGGTGCCGCCGTCGACGACAGAGCGGATCCCGCTGCTGGGCGCCGACGGTTACCCCGGGATGGTCAACCGCGCCGACCGGATCGCCGACCAGTACGAGATCCGCGACGACCAGATGCAGCACCTGCTCGGGCGGTACGGGACGCTCGCCGAATACGTCCTCGAGCTCGCCGCCGACCGGCCCGACCTCCTCGATCCCGTCCGGGGAGCCGAGCGCTACCTGCGTGTGGAGATCGTGCACGCCGCCCTCGCGGAGGCCGCCCTGCACCTCGAGGACGTCCTCGTGCGCCGCACCCGGATCTCCATGGAGTACCAGCACGGTGGCGTCGACTGCGCTCGCGAGGTCGCCGAGTTGATGGCGGGAGTTCTCGGCTGGGACGACGACCGCATCGCCAGGGAGGTGGAGCTGTTCGAGCGGCGGGTCGCCGCCGAGGAGGCGAGCCAGGTGGCGGAGTCCGACGACGAGGCGGACGGATTCCTCCGGCGTGTGCCCGAGGTCCGGGAGTTCCTCGCGGACGCGACGTTCGATCCCGCCAGCGCCCAGCCCGTGGTCGACAGCTCGACCGGCTGACCCGGCACCGGACGGGCGGGCCGGCGGCGTCGGCCGGGTGGCCCGGGCGGGTGTCTCGGCCGCGTCCGCGCAGGCCGGTCGGGTGTCTCGGCCGCGTCCGGACTGCCTGACGACGAATCCGCCCCTCGGATCTCGACTCGCTCCCGGGGGCCGGGGCGGAGATCGAGATCCGAGGGGCGGATTCGAGTTCGACGCAGATGCGCCGGGAATTCGGCACGTGGTGGGCGCGAGAACGCCAACCACGTCACGAGGTCACTTGATCTCGCAGAGGACCGTTCCCTGGGTCACGGCGGCGCCGGCATCGACGGCGAGGTCGGTGATGACGCCGTCCTTGTGCGCGGTGACCGGGTTCTCCATCTTCATGGCCTCGAGCACGGCCACCAGGTCGCCGGCGGAGACCTCCTGGCCCTCCTCGACGGCGACCTTCACGACGGTGCCCTGCATCGGGGCCGACACGGCGTCCCCGGACGCGGCCGCACCGGCGGCGCCACCACGGGTGCGGGACTTGGCCTTGCGGCGGACCGTGCCGCCGGCATGGGAGCCGCCGAAGGCCAGGTCACCGGGCAGGGAGACCTCGACGCGACGTCCGTCCACCTCGACGACGACCTTCTTGCGCTCGACGGGCTCGTCGTCGTCGGCCGGCGCACCGGTGGGCGACCACGGCTCGATCGGGTTGTCCCACTCCTCCTCGATCCACTTGGTGTAGATGTCGAA
The DNA here is from genome assembly GCF_900537145.1 of Dietzia sp. Alg238-R159. Classification (NCBI taxonomy): domain Bacteria; kingdom Bacillati; phylum Actinomycetota; class Actinomycetes; order Mycobacteriales; family Dietziaceae; genus Dietzia; species Dietzia sp. Alg238-R159. Next base: position 142,297 of record NZ_UNRI01000005.1, read on the forward strand.
GCTCTTGCCGTCGCCGACATACGCCGGGTTGGTGACGATGTGCTGGTGGAACGGCAGGACCGTGGCCATGCCCTCGACCTTGTACTCGGCCAGGGCGCGGGCCGAGCGGGCGAGCGCCTGGTCGCGGTCCTCGCCCCACACGATCAGCTTGGCGAGCATGGAGTCGAACTGGCCGCCGATGGTGTCACCCTGCTCGACGCCCGAGTCCATGCGCACTCCGGGGCCGGTGGGCTCGTGGTAACCGGTGATGGTGCCGGGGGCGGGCAGGAAGCCGCGACCCGCGTCCTCGCCGTTGATGCGGAACTCGAAGGCGTGGCCACGCGGGGCGGGGTCCTCGGTGAACTCGAGCACCTCGCCCTCTGCGATCTTGAACTGCTGCAGGACGAGGTCGATGCCCGCGGTCTCCTCGGTGACCGGGTGCTCCACCTGGAGGCGGGTGTTGACCTCGAGGAAGGAGATCGTGTCGCCCTGGACCATGTATTCGACGGTGCCGGCGCCGTAGTAGCCGGCCTCCTTGCAGATGGCCTTGGCGGAGTCGTGGATCCGCTTGCGCTGGTCATCGGTGAGGAACGGCGCGGGGGCCTCCTCGACGAGCTTCTGGAAGCGGCGCTGCAGGGTGCAGTCGCGGGTGCCGGCGACGATGACGTTGCCGTGCTGGTCGGCGAGGACCTGGGCCTCGACGTGGCGGGCCTTGTCGAGGTACTGCTCGACGAAGCACTCGCCGCGGCCGAACGCGGCGACGGCCTCACGGGTGGCCGACTCGAAGAGCTCGGCGACCTCCTCCATCCTGTGGGCGACCTTCATGCCGCGACCGCCACCGCCGAAGGCGGCCTTGATCGCGATGGGCAGGCCGTACTGCTCGGCGAACTTCACGACCTCGTCGGCCCCCGCGACGGGGTCCTTGGTACCGGCGGCCATGGGGGCGTTTGCCCGCTCGGCGATGTGGCGGGCGGTGACCTTGTCGCCGAGGTCCCGGATGGCCTGCGGCGGGGGGCCGATCCAGATCAGGCCGGCGTCGATGACGGCCTGCGCGAAGTCGGCGTTCTCGGAGAGGAAGCCGTAGCCGGGGTGGATGGCGTCCGCGCCGGACTTGGCGGCGGCGTCGAGGATCTTGTCGAAGACCAGGTACGACTCCGCGGAGGTGGTTCCTCCGAGAGCGAAGGCCTCGTCGGCCAGCTTGACGAACAGTGCGTCGGCGTCGGGCTCGGCGTATACGGCCACGCTGGCCAGGCCGGCGTCCTTCGCCGCACGGATCACACGGACGGCGATCTCGCCGCGGTTGGCGACGAGGACCTTGGTGATGTGAGAGCTGGCATGACTGGGCACTCAGGGCCTCCTGGAGGTAAGCGTCTCTACTGTCGATCGGCCGTGGGGCCCACCGAGTTCTTCCGCAGTCTAATGAGAGGCCCCCCTCATGTGTGGTGTTGGGGGTCCAAGGGCTGGCCCGCGGGGGCGGGCCAGCCGGGAGTCGGACGGCCTGACCTGCGAAGTTGTTGTGGCCGTCACGTCCTCGGGTGGGGAAACCCGGGTGGATTCACGTCCGGAGCTCGGGTCGCCAGACGCGGTGGGCGTTCATTCCGGCGCCCTCGAGGAGTCGCCGCAGCAGTGGCAGGCTGAGCCCGATCACGCTCGACGGGTCGCCCTCGATCCGGTCGATGAACCAGCCGCCGAGTGACTCGATCGTGAACGCGCCGGCGCACTCGAGCGGCTCGCCGGTGCGCAGGTACACGTCGAGGTCGGCGTCGGAAGGTGCGCCGAAGTGCACCGTGGTGTCGGACGTGTCGGTCTCGGAGTAGGTGACGGCGAGGGGGTCGTCGCCGGTGAGATCGGCCACGATCAGCGCGTGGCCGGTGAGCAGCACCCCGTGACGCCCGCGCATCCTCCGCCAGCGCTCCATGGCGCGCTCGTAGGTGTGGGGTTTGCCCTCCAGGTGACCGTCGACCAACAGCATCGAGTCGCACCCGACCACCACGAGTGTGTCGGCACCGGCCGACCTCGCCTCGGCCGCGAGAGACTCGCCCTCGCGCTGCAGGACGTCCTCCGCCTTGGCGCGGGCCAGTTCCTCCACGACCCGCACGTGCGGGGTCCCCGGCGGCAGGGCGGCCTGCAGGGCGTCCTCGTCGACCTGAGGGTGGCGGATGAGCGGGTCCACCCCCGCCTGCTCGAGGATCCGCAGTCGGGACGGGGAGGCGGAGGCGAGGACGAGCGCGATCATGGGCCTCAGCGTAGCCACCGGGTCAGGACCGCGGCAGCAGCATCGTGATGGTCAGCGTGGTGGGTTCGAGTGCCCGGACCCGGTGACGGAGCTTGGCGGTGAGGTGGAGGATCTCGCCGGTGCGCAGTTCGAGTGTGCGGTCCGGCAGGCCGAACTCCACGCGTCCCCGCAGCAGCTGGATCAGGATGGGGTGGAACGCGGCGTGGTCGGCCATCTCCTGGCCCTCGTCGAACTCGAACGCGACGATCTTGGCGGTCTCGTCCTGGTGGACGACCGTGGCCCCGGGGCGGGTGGCGGACGGCGCCGCCCTCCCGATGACGTCGGTGTGGTGCGTGGCGGTGCCCTCGTCGGTGCCGGCACGGCGGCCGTGATCGCGATCCTCGGCCGCGGGGTCGCGGGTGGGACCGCCGGATGCCCCGGCGTCCCGCCCGGGAGACGTGGCCTCCCGCCCGGCGGAGGTGGCTTCCTCGGACATCGACGGTCCTCCTCGGGAACTGCCCGCCGACCGGTCCGGCGGCGGTCCCACCACCCTACTGATCCGACGCAGCAGCCCTGATACGACACAGCCGCCCCCGTGCCCGTGCTCCAGCGCGTGCATCGGCACGCTGGGGGACGGGGACGGGGGCGGCTCGTGGTGCGGCCCGTCCTCTGCGCTCAGTACTGGCGGCGGTTGAGGAACGAGCTCGGGCTGTATCCGAACGGCGGACGCAGGCGGTCCTCGTAGGATCCCCAGTCATCCCTGACGCCGGTATCGTGCTCACTCGCGTGGGCGGCGTTCCCCTGCGCGGTCGCGAAGACCGCGGACAGGATGCCCACCTCCGTGGGAGTGGGGTTGCCGCCCACGATCTCGAAGAACGGCTTCTCCGGCTGCCCGGCGGGGTCCTGCTGCTGCTCGCCGGTCACAGCGGGATGTTCCCGTGCTTCTTGGCCGGCACCTCGACGACCTTGCGGTCGAGCAGCCGCAGTGCCTGGGCGACCTGCAGGCGGGTGTGCGAGGGCGGGATGACCGCGTCGACGTAGCCACGCTCGGCGGCGACGTACGGGTTGACGAGGGTGTCCTCGTACTCGGCCTGGAGCTTGAGCCGGAGCGCGTCGACGTCCTCGCCGTTGGCCGCGGCCTGCTTGAGCTGATCGCGGTAGACGAAGCCGACGGCTCCGGAGGCGCCCATGACGGCGATCTCGGCGGTCGGCCACGCGAGGTTGATGTCGGCGCCCATGTGCTTGGAGCCCATGACGTCGTACGCGCCACCGTAGGCCTTGCGGGTGATGACGGTGACCTTGCCGACGGTGGCCTCACCGTAGGCGTAGAGCAGCTTGGCGCCGCGGCGGATGATCCCGTCGAACTCCTGGCCGGTCCCGGGCAGGAAGCCCGGCACGTCGACCAGCGTGAGGATGGGGATGTTGAACGCATCGCAGGTGCGGACGAAGCGGGCGGCCTTCTCGGAGGCCTTGATGTCCAGGCAGCCGGCGAACTGGGTGGGCTGGTTGGCGACCACGCCCACGCTGCGGCCCTCGATGCGGCCGTAACCGACGATGACGTTCATCGCGTACTGGCCCTGGATCTCCAGGAACTCGCCGTCGTCGACGATGTGCGAGATGACCTCGTGCATGTCGTACGGGCTGTTGGAGGAGTCGGGGATGATCGTGTCGAGATCGTGGTCCTCGAGCGTGAGGTTGTCCTCGATCGCACCCTCGGCGACGGGGAACGGGAACCGCGGGGCCTCGGCACGGTTGTTGCTCGGGAGGTAGGAGAGCAGGTCCTTGACGAAGTCCAGGGCGTCCTGCTCGTCACTGGCGGTGTAGTGGGACACGCCCGACTTGGTCATGTGCGTGGTGGCGCCGCCGAGTTCCTCCTGCGAGACCTCCTCGCCGGTAACGGTCTTGATGACGTCGGGGCCCGTCACGAACATCTGCGACGTCTTGTCGACCATCACGGTGAAGTCGGTGAGGGCGGGGGAGTAGACGTGGCCGCCGGCCGACGGGCCCATGATCAGGGAGACCTGCGGGATGACACCCGAGGAGAGCACGTTGCGGTGGAAGATCTCGCCGTACAGGCCGAGCGAGACGACGCCCTCCTGGATCCGGGCGCCGGCGCCGTGGTTGATGCCGATCATCGGACGGCCGGTCTTGAGGGCCAGATCCATGACCTTGACGATCTTCTCGCCGTAGACCTCGCCCAGCGACCCGCCGAAGACGGTGGCGTCCTGCGAGAAGACGCAGACGCTCCGGCCGTCGATAGTGCCGTAGCCGGTGATGACACCGTCGCCCAGCGGCCGGCGCTCGGCGAGACCGAACGTCGTGGCCCGGTGGCGGGCCAGCGCGTCGATCTCGACGAACGAGCCCGGGTCGAGAAGGTTCTCGACGCGCTCGCGGGCCGTCATCAGGCCCTTGTCGTGGGTTTTGTCCACCGCGGCCTGCCCCATCGGGGCCCGGGCCTCGTCGAGGCGCCGACGCAGCTCGGACAGCTTCCCGGCGGTCGTGTGGATGTCGGGGGTCGCGGATGCCGTCGGTACGTCGTTAGACAGAGCCGAGTTCACGTCCGGTTCTGAGGCAGTCGTCATGTTGCAAGACTCTAACCAGTGACCCGCCTCCGTGGCGACGTGACCCGGCGTACATCCCCCGGCGGCGACCCCGACCGATGTCCGAGCGGCGACATACGCTGGGGGTCGTGCACGCAGATCCAGGTACCGAGACCCCGCCCAGGTTGGACGCCGACGCGCTCCGTCGCGCTCTGGTGGAGGGCCCGGACGCGCCGTACTCGTCTCTCGACGTCGTCGACGACATCGGTTCGACGAACGCCGAGTTGATCTCCCGCGCGGCCATGGGTGCGCCGGACCGCAGCGTGTTGCTGGCCGAGCACCAGGCGTCCGGTCGCGGTCGCCTCGGTCGCGTGTGGACCGCCCCGCCGCGCACGCAGGTGGTCGTCAGCGTGCTCATCCGACCCGGCGCCGTCTCTGCGGGGCTTTTTGGCTGGTTGCCGCTCGTGACCGGGCTGGCGGTGAGGGACGGGCTGCGCGAGGCCGGAGGCGTGGACGCGACTCTCAAGTGGCCCAACGACGTCCTGGTGGACGGGCGCAAGATCGCCGGGATTCTCACCGAGATGACCACTGTGCCTGCCGGTGGGGACTACTCGGTCCGCCTACCGGCCGTCGTGGTGGGGGTCGGGATCAACGTCTCGCTCACCGGCGAGCAGTTGCCGGTGCCCCACGCCACCTCCCTCGCGCTCTCTGGCGGGTCCGACGACCGGGACAGTGTGGCCCTCGCCGTTCTCGAGGCGTTGGCCCTGCGTCAACGCCAGTGGCGCGAGTGCGAGCGCGGGAGCGGATCGACCGTCTCCGACCAGCTCATGGCGACCTACACCGAGGCCTGCTCCACCGTCGGCACCGAGGTGAGGGTCGAACTGCCGGGGGGCGTCATCAGGACCGGGCGCGCGGACAGGGTCGACCGCGACGGCCGCCTCGTCGTCGTCGACCCCGACGGTGAGTTCGCCGTCGCCGCCGGCGACGTCACCCACGTCCGTGGCGCCGGCGGTCGGTGGGGCGGCTGAGCCGTGGGTTTCATCCGATCGGTCCTCGCGCCGGGGGAGACGCTCATCGTCCACACCCACCCACACTGGCGCGCCCTCGTCCGCCCGGCCCTGGTCACGGTGGTCGGGGCCGGTCTCGCGGGGATCGCCGGCGGCTTCATCGAGGTACAGGTGGTCCACGCCGGGGACCGTACGGCGACCTGGGCCATGGTCGCGGTGCTGTACGCCCTGGTCGTCCTCCGGTTCGGACTCTGGCCCCTGACCCGGTGGACGCGGACCGACCTGGTGGTCACCGACGAGAGGGTGCTCTACCGGCCGTCCGGGTCCTCGCGGCGGTGCGTGGACGTGCCGCTGCGCAGGATCAGCGCCGTCAGGTTCCGCCACACCCTCACCGACCGCGCCCTGGGCACGGGATGCCTGATCCTCGAGCTCGGTCACCTGCCGCCGGTGGAGATCGACCACGTCCCGGAGGTCGCCCGCGTCCACGCCGCCGTCTACGACGAGCTCATGCGACTGCCACCCCCGCCCCCGCCCGCTCCGGTCGCCGCGGCGCCACGGTTCCGCTGGGGGCTCCCGGGGCGGCGGTGACGACCTCGCCCCGCGTGAGACCATGGGCGACGTGAACGACGACTCGCGCATCCGCCGCAATCCCCTCGGCACGCCCGTCGTGGCGATGATCGGCGGGGGACAACTCGCCCGCATGACCCACCAGGCGGCCGTCGCCCTCGGCCAGACGCTCCGCGTGCTCGCCGCCGACCCGCAGGACCCGGCCGCCCAGGTCACGCCGGATGTGGTGATCGGCGCGCACGATGATCCCGACGCGGTCCGCGCCGCCGCGGAGGGCGCCGACGTCATGACCTTCGACCACGAGCACGTGCCCCCGCAGATCCTGCTCGAGCTGGAATCCGCCGGGGTCGCCGTCCGTCCCCGCGCGTCCGCGCTCATCCACGCCCAGGACAAGCTGGTCATGCGGCGGGCGTTGGCGGAGATCGGCGCCCCGGTCCCGCCGTTCACCGGCGTGGACTCGCTCGACGACGTCCGGCGTTTCCACGCGGAACAGGACGGGAACATCGTCCTCAAGGCCGCGCGGGGCGGGTACGACGGTCGGGGCGTGTGGATGCCGGGCTCGCTGGAGGAGGCAGAGCGGATCGCCGACGAGCAGCTCGCCGCCGGGGTGCCGATGATGGCCGAGGCCCGCGTCCCGTGGACCCGGGAGCTGTCCGCGATGGTGGCCCGGTCCCCGTTCGGGCAGGGGGCGGTGTGGCCGGTCGTCGAGACCGTCCAGCGTGACGGGATCTGCTCGGTGGCGATCGCGCCCGCCCCCGGGCTGCCCGACGACCTGCGCTCGGCCGTGCAGGCTACCGCACTCCGACTGGCCGAGCACCTCGACGTGACCGGCGTGATGGCCGTGGAACTGTTCGAGGTGATCGGCTCGGACGGTCGCCCGGGAGTGCTGGTCAACGAGCTCGCGATGCGACCCCACAACTCCGGCCACTGGACGATGGACGGGGCCACCACCAGCCAGTTCGAGCAGCACCTGCGGGCGGTACTCGACTACCCGCTCGGCTCCACCGTCCCGACCGCGCCCCTCACCGTGATGGCCAACGTCCTCGGCGCTCCCGAGACGCCGGAGATGAGTATGGACGAGCGCGTCCACCACCTCGCCGCCCGGTTCCCGCATGCGAAGGTGCACCTCTACGGCAAGTCCGAGCGGCACGGCCGCAAGATCGGGCACGTCAACGTCCTGGCCGACCCGGGTGTCGACCCGGACGACGCGGACCAGGTGGCCTCCGTCCGCGCGGTCGCGGAACTCGCGGCCCACTGGCTCTCCCACGCGCAGTGGGCCGACGGCTGGGACCCCCACACGGGGGCTGCCGTCGGGGACTTCGAACGCTGAGTGCACCACCGCGACGTTGAGCGCACCACACCGAGGAAAGGCGACGAGATGACCGAGCGACAGGACGGGCCGCAGGTCGGTCTGATCATGGGCAGCGACTCCGACTGGCCCACCATGGAGGCCGCGGCGGAGGCGCTCGCCGAGTTCGGGATCACCTTCGAGGTCGGGGTGGTCTCGGCACACCGCACCCCGCAGAAGATGCTCGACTACGCCCGCTCGGCGGCCGGCCGGGGCGTCCGCGTGGTGATCGCGGGTGCGGGCGGCGCCGCGCACCTCCCGGGGATGGTCGCCTCGGCCACGCCGCTGCCGGTCATCGGTGTCCCCGTGCCGCTCAAGCACCTGGACGGCATGGATTCCCTGCTGTCGATCGTGCAGATGCCCGCCGGTGTCCCGGTGGCCACCGTGTCGATCGGCGGGGCGCGGAACGCGGGTCTGCTCGCGGTGCGGATCCTCGCCGCTTCCGACCCCGCCCTGCGCGAACGAATGGAGGCGTTCCAGGCCGAGCTGGAGGCGATGGTCGAGCGCAAGGACGAGGCCCTGCGCCGCCAACTGCTCGGCTGATCGCCATCGCGGGGGCGCGGCGGGGCCGACGGCGCCGACGGGGACCGACTTCCGACTGGTAATTTGAAGGGCCGGACGCGGCCTCGCGTCTCCCGCGGCGATACTGGCGGCCGACGAGCGTCAGTGGCCCCTCCGCGAGAACCTGGCCGGCGCCCGCCGCGCGATCAGCACCGACGAATCCCTCATGGAGGCCCGCATATGTCCGGTAACCCCGACTTCGACCTGTACCGCCCGGCGGAGGAGCACGAAGAGCTCCGGGCCGCGATCCGAGCCCTGTCGGAGAAGGAGATCGAGCCCCACGCCGCGGCCGTCGACGAGGACGAGCGGTTCCCCCAGGAGGCCCTCGACGCGCTCAACGCCTCGGGTTTCAACGCGGTCCACGTGCCGGAGGAGTACGGCGGGCAGGGTGCGGACTCCGTGGCGGCGTGCATCGTGATCGAGGAGGTCGCCCGCGTCTGTGGGTCGTCCTCGCTGATCCCCGCCGTCAACAAGCTCGGCACCATGGGCCTGATCCTGGCCGGTGGGGAGGAGCTCAAGCAGAAGGTCCTTCCCGAGATCGCCGAGGGCAAGATGGCCTCCTACGCGCTGTCCGAGCGCGAGGCCGGCTCCGACGCGGCAGCCATGCGCACCCGCGCCCGCCAGGACGGTGACGACTGGATCCTCAACGGCAGCAAGGCGTGGATCACCAATGGCGGCAAGTCGACCTGGTACACCGTCATGGCCGTGACGGACCCCGAGAAGGGTGCCGGCGGCATCTCGGCGTTCATGGTCCACGCCGACGACGAGGGCTTTGGCGTCTCCAAGACCGAGAAGAAGCTCGGCATCAAGGGTTCGCCCACCGCGGAGCTGTACTTCGAGGACGTCCGCGTCCCGGGCGACCGGATCATCGGCGCGCCGGGCACCGGCTTCAAGACCGCCCTGCAGACCCTCGACCACACCCGCCCGACCATCGGCGCGCAGGCCGTCGGTATCGCGCAGGGCGCCCTGGACGCGGCGATCGCCTACACCAAGGAGCGCAAGCAGTTCGGCCGCGCGATCTCGGACTTCCAGAACACTCAGTTCATGCTCGCCGACATGGCGATGAAGGTGCAGGCCTCGCGCCTGATGGTCTACACGGCCGCCGCCAACGCCGAGCGCGGCTCCGCGCCCGGTGGCGAGAAGCTGGGCTTCATGGCCGCCGCCTCCAAGACCTTCGCCTCGGATGTCGCGATGGAGGTCACCACCAACGTCGTGCAGCTGTTCGGCGGCGCCGGGTACACGCGTGACTTCCCTGTTGAGCGCATGATGCGCGACGCCAAGATCACCCAGATCTACGAGGGCACCAACCAGATCAACCGCATGGTCATGGCCCGCCAGCTCCTGGCCTGATGCCCGGGGCGCCGGCCCGCTGACCGGTACACCCTCTACGAATCCGCTACTCCGATTCCGAATCTGCTACCCGCATCAGGGGAGCGGATCCGGAATCGGAGTAGCGGATTTTCGCGTCGCTGGGGCGCTGGGGCGCTGGGGCGCGGCGTCGCTGGGGCGCGTGTCGCGGGCGCCGGGCGATCAGAGGGTGAGCGTGGTGCGTTCGGTGGCCGCCACGTCGGCGACCGCGGGATCGTCCGCGTCTGCTCCCGTGACGAGCACCGCCGTGCCTCCGGAGGCGAACACCCGGGCCAGGACCTGCACCACGTCGTCGCGATCGGAGCCCGCCACGAGGGCGCGGCCCGCAAGGGCGGGGTCGGCCAGTTCGGACAGCGGAGCGCCGTCGAGAGCGAGCGGACCCCCGCCGGAGGGCACGAACGCGTCCGGGTGGATGCGGCAGGCCTCGGCGAGGTCGGTGACGCCCGGGGGGACCTCGACGCCGGCGGCCGCCAGCGGGCGGCCCATCGGGTCGGTGGTCATGAGGAGGGTCTCGACGTCGGTGGGGTGGCGGTCGAGGCGGTCGGAGACGGTGACGACGGCGACGGCGTCGTCCGCGGCCCCTGTGCTCACCTCGGCGCCCGCCCACCAGGCGCCGAGGAGGACGCCCGCGGTGAGCCAGTGCGCGGGCAGGTCGCACACGATCACGTCGCCCGGCACCACCCCGAGTTCGTCGCGCAGGAGTCCGGCGATCTTCGCGGCCCAGTTCGCGGTGGAGGTGACAGACAGTTCCACTCGTGACGGGGCGGCCTGGTCGTAGTGGGTGACCATGGGGGTTCCCGGGTCGAGTGCGAGGAGCGGCTGCAGGACGGTGTCGGCGGCGGTGGTCACTCTGGGCCTCCCGGGTGGTGGTCGGTCAGTGGGCGCAGTCGGTCGGTGGGCGCAGTCGGTCAGTTGACGCAGGGCACGTCCGAGCCGGCGTCGAAGGTCGGGCGATCCGCGATGGACGGCGGCAGCGGCGCATAGGAGGAGGTGGTGGGGGAGTAGGACTCGGTGCCGGCGGCGTCGCCGGTGGGGCCACTGTAGTCCTCGGCCAGGACGACGCGGACGGAGCCGTCGGGCAGCGCGGGGTCGACCTGCACGGGCAGGCCGCCGAGGGCCTCCGACACGGCGAAGGCGGCGTCGTCGTCGGCGGAGGCTGCGGCGACGTGCGAGGTGTAGGCGGCGGCCGGGTCGGTGAGCAGGTCGCCTGCGGTGTAGCCGAGTTCGGTGAGGGCTCCGGAGACCTGCGCGGCCAGACCGTCGATCGCGGTGGTGTTGACCACGGAGACCGTCACCTCGGCGGGGTCCGGCCCCGGCGCGTCGGTGGGGGTCTGCTCCGGATCGGTGGTGGCGTCGGCGTCCGCTTCCCGATCCTCGGTGCTGGCGAAACCGGCCACGAACTCCGACACCTCGGCGGGGTCGGCGGTGACGATGGACTCGCCCCACTCGGTGAACGAGTCGATGCTGGTGACCGGGATGGTCTCGAATCGGACGTTGCCGCCGCTGATGTCCTGGAGCTTCATGGCGAAGTCGACGAAGTCCCAGTTCTCGTCGATGACGAAGGACCGCTTGGCGGCGTCGACCAGCGCACCGAGTTTCGAGGGGTCGGCCAGGGTGCCGGCGGAGAGGATCTTCTTGACCAGCTGGGACATGAACACCTGCTGACGGACGATCCGGTCGAGGTCGCCCGCGGGCAGGTCATGGCGTTGGCGCACGAAGCTCAGGGCGTCCGATCCGGAGACCGTCTGGACGCCGGCACGGAAGTTCGCGCCCGACAGCGGCTCGTCGACCGGCTCGTTGAGGCAGACGGGGACGCCGCCGACCGCGTCGGTGAGCAGCACGAACCCCAGGAGGCCGATCTCGGCGTAGTGGTCGGCCTGGACGCCGGTGAGATCCTCGACGGCGCCGATGAGGCCGTTGCGCCCGGCCTTGACCGCGGCGCGCTGGTCCTCCTCGGTCAGTTCACCGTCCGGGTCGGACGCGACGGCACGCTCGAGATGGGCCTCCTTGTTCGCGGCGTAGACGCCGTTGATCTTGCTCCCGCCGACCGAGCTGGTCTCCACGTAGACGTCGCGGGGGATGGAGATCGCGGTGGCGGAACTGCCGTCTTCGGGGATCCTGATGAGCAGGATCGTGTCGGTGTTCTCGCCCTCCTCCTCGCCGGTCCGGATCGTGGCCAGTTCCTCTTGGCTGAGGGGGTTGCCCTGCGCGTCGGTCCGGTTGTCCGTGCCCACCAGAAGGATGTCGACGGCGCCGTCGAGGCCACCGTCACCCACGTCGAGACCGCCGGCGGAGGTCAGGTCCGAGCTGAGTCCGTTGAACAGGGTCCACCCGACGCCGGTGACCAGGAGACACAGGGCGGAGACGAGGGCGGCCACGACGCGACCGACCCGGTACGCGACCGGGCGGGCCGGGGTGGCGTGACGCCGTCTCCGTGCCCGGCCGGGGGCACGACGGGGCGTCGCTGGCAGCTCGGCGCTCATCCACCGTCCTTGTCGTCGAGTAGGGCCGCCCGAGGCCGCCGATGATGATCAACGGTACCGCGCCGCGCGCCGGGCGTCGGAATCCGTGGGGTGCGTCGTAGGGTGTTTCGCGTGACGACCCGACTACCCGTCGTGACGGTGACGTACTCGCCGGGCGACCACCTCCGCAGCTTCGTCGAGACCCTCCCCGCGGCCACGACCCGGCAGGTCGGCCTGGTGATGGCGGACAACGGGTCGACGGACGGGGTGCCGGAGGAGGTCGCGGCGGAGTACGGGTTCGCCGAGTTCTTCCCCACGGGCGACAACCTGGGGTACGGCACCGCCATCAACCGGGCGGTGACGCTGATCGCTGGCCGGCCGGAGGATTTCGACCAGGAGTTCGTCCTGGTGGTCAACCCGGACGTGACCTTCGAACCCGGGTCGGTGGACGAGCTCCTCGCCGCCGCCGCACGCTGGCCGCGGGCCGCCGCGTTCGGCCCGCGGATCTCCGAGACCGACGGGTCCGTGTACCCGTCCGCCCGGGCGGTGCCACGTCTGGGCGCGGGGATCGGCCACGCCCTGCTCGGCCAGGTGTGGCCGCGGAACCCGTGGACGGCGGGATACCTCGACGACGCGGACATGGAGACCGAGCGGGCCGCCGGGTGGCTGTCGGGTTCGTGCCTGCTGCTGCGCCGGGCGGCGTTCGATGCCCTGGGCGGGTTCGACGAGCGGTATTTCATGTACCTCGAGGACATCGACCTGGGCGACCGTCTCGGCAGGGCCGGGTGGCAGAACGTCTACGTGCCCGCCGCCGTCATCCACCATGACCAGGGTCACGCTGCGAACGCGGTGCCGGAGTTCACCCTCCGGGCGCACCACCGCAGCGCGTACCTGTTCCAGGCGGACAGGCACCCACACGCCTGGCAGGCACCGATACGCTGGGCGCTCAGAGCGGGCCTGGAGTTGCGGTGTCGCCTGGCGATCCGGTCCGCCCGGCGCGCCGCGGGCTGAGCCCGACACCCCGGAACCGAGTCCCATCCACCGGCCACCGGAGCGGGGCGAGCGCGCCCCCGCCCGCGGCCCTTTCGACAGCAGGAGCCTTCACCGTGACCTCGACGACCCCCGGGAGTGCCACCGCCGACGACGACCTGATCGCGGACACCGAGGCGGTGGTGCTGGTCGGCGGCAAGGGCACCCGGCTCAGGCCCCTGACGATCTCGGCGCCCAAGCCGATGCTGCCCACCGCGGGCCTGCCCTTCCTGACCCACCTGCTCTCCCGGATCCGGGCGGCCGGCATCCGGCGCGTCGTGCTGGGGACCTCCTTCAAGGCCGAGGTCTTCGAGGAGTACTTCGGCGACGGGTCGGCCCTGGACCTGGACATCTCCTACGTCGTGGAGACCGAACCCCTGGGCACCGGCGGCGGCATCCGCAACGTCTTGTCCGAGCTCACCGCCTCGACGGTCATGGTGTTCAACGGCGACGTCCTCGGCGGGACCGACCTGCGGGAAATCCTCGCCCTGCACCGCGAGAAGAACGCCGACCTGACGATGCACCTGGTCCGCGTCTCCGATCCGCGCGCGTTCGGCTGCGTCACCACCGACGACGACGGGCGCGTCCAGGACTTCCTGGAGAAGACCCAGGATCCGCCGACCGACCAGATCAACGCCGGCTGCTACGTGTTCCGCCGTGAGCTCATCGAGCAGATCCCCGAGGGCCAGCCGGTGTCGGTCGAGCGTGAGACCTTCCCCCAGTTGCTCAGTGAGGGCCGGCGCGTCTACGGGTTCGTCGACTCCGCCTACTGGCGGGACATGGGCACGCCGGAGGACTTCGTGCGCGGCTCGGCGGACCTGGTCCGCGGCATCGCCCCGTCGCCGGCGCTCGACGGCCACGCGGGGGAGTCCCTGGTCCACGAGGGTGCCGGGATCGGGGCGGGCGCCGTCCTGGTCGGCGGGACCGTCGTGGGGCGCGGCGCGGAGATCGGGGCCGGGGCCAGACTGGACGGCGCGGTCGTCTTCGACGGTGCCCGCATCGAGGCCGGGGCGACGGTCGAGCGTTCGATCGTCGGATTCGGCGCGAGAATTGGCCACCGGGCGCTCATCCGGGACGGCGTGATCGGTGACGGCGCCGACATCGGTGCCCGCTGCGAGCTCCTGCGCGGTGCCCGCGTGTGGCCGGGGGTGCAGATCCCCGACGGCGGGATCCGCTACTCCACCGACATGTAGGCCCGGCCGGCCCTCGCCACCCATCCGATGTCGCGCCACCCATCGGATCCGGCAGGTGGCGCGACATCGGATAGGCGGCGCTCATGGCGGCTGGCGCTCATGGCCGCTGGAGCGCATTTCGATGGGCCACGCCCGTTCCGGCAACGCCCGTTCCGGCCGGCGGCGCGAATCCGGCCGGCGGCGCGGATCCGGCCGGGGGACCGGTCGGCGTGCGGCTACCGACTCACTCGACCGTCAGGTAGGCGTCGCCTGCCGGCCGCGGCTCCCGTGGCGGGACCGTCTCGGCGGGCACGCCCACCGCGACCGCACCGAGCGGCCGCCACGAGCCCGGCAGTCCGAGCTCGCGGCGGGTGGTGTCGGCGGCGAAGATCGTCGACCCCACCCAGCACGAGCCCAGGCCGCGCGCGGCGAGCGCCACCAGCAGCGACTGCACCGCGGCACCTCCGGCGACGGTGAACATGGTCTCCTCGCAGGCGGCGCGGCGGGCGTCCGGGTAGTCGTGTGCTCCGGCGTCGTCGTCGACGAACGGCAGGATCAGCTCGGGGCAGGTGCGCAGCAGGTCGCCGCGCCCGAGTCGACGGGCCAGGACCTCGCCGGTGTGTCCGTCGGCGCGCAGGTCGCGCTCCCAGTCCGCGCGCAGGGCGTCCAGCAGCCGCACGCGCGCGTGGCCCGCGACCCGCACGAACCGGACGGGAGTGCTGTGGTGCGGTGCGGGGGCGGTGAGCGCATCCGCCACGGCGCCGGCCAGCAGGTCCGCGTCGACGGACTCGTCGGAGAACCGTCGCACCGAGCGGCGGGCGGGCACGGCCTCACGTCGCCCCTGCGCCAGTGCCTCGGCGGTGCCCAGCCGGAACAGGTCCGCGGACCCGTCCCTGACCAGGTCGCGGGCCCGCCGGGGGACGTTCACCTCGCCGTCGTCGTCGTCGTTGTCGTCACTATCGTGGTCGACATCGTCGTCGTCACCGTCGTCCAGCAGCAGGTGCCCGATCCCGCGCACCACGGCGACCGGTCGCGCCCCGAGCTTGCCCTTGACCAGGTCCGCCGCCGACGCGATCTCGTCGGCCACGGCCACGTCGGTCACGAGCAGTTCGTTGCCCTGGCGGTCCACGGCGCCGTCGTACCCCACCGACACCCGCAGTCCGGCGGCGCCGATGGCCATGTCGATCTGGCCGGTGCGCCAGGCCCGGCCCATGGTGTCGGTGACGACGACGGCGACGCGCGCGCCCGTGAGGCGTCGGAGTTCGCGGGCGAGCGCGGCGGCGGAGGCGTCAGGATCCTCGGGGAGCAGCGCGAGCTCGCGGGCCTCGACGTTGGAGCCGTCGACCCCGGCGGCGGCCTGGACGATCCCCAGCCGGTTCTCCGTGATGAGCGTGCGGTTGACGCGCGCGACCACGCGGACCGACTCGGCGTCCACGAGCCGCCGGCGCAGGGCGTCGCGCTGGTCCGGGTCGGTGGGGGCGGGAACGATCCGCCCCTCGGTCTTGGACAGCACCTTGGAGGTCAGCACCACCACGTCGCCGTCGACGAGGCCGTGCCGGTCGGCGGTGAGCGCGTCGGCGAGGGCGCGCGCGAGGTCGTCACCGGGCCGGAACTCGGGCAGGCCGTCGGGTGCCCACATGACGACGTCCGCGGGCGCGGCGTGTTCGACGGTCCAGCGGCGGATCTCGGGGAGCGCGCCGTCGGTCATCGGTCGGTCCGGGCGGGGACCTCAAGGCCGGCCAGGTCGATCGCGGCGGCGACCATGTCCGCGGTGGCGTCGGGGTCGGTCATGAGCAGCGGGACCTCCCGGATCGCGACGCCGTCGACCGCGCCGGAGCCGTCGGCGGGCGCGTCGCCCGGGGCCACGAGCCAGCCGTCGAGCAGGCCGGTGCCGGAGCGGGCGCCGTAGTGGCGCGCCACGGCCGTCGCGGAGGTCTCGACTCCGATCGCCGTGAGGCACGTGTCGGCCATGCCGCGCAGCACCGCCCCGCCGATCACCGGGCTGATGCCCACCACGGGGGCGGGGGTGGACCGCAGCGCGGCGCGGATCCCGGGCACCGCGAGGATCGCGCCGACGGAGACCACGGGGTTGGAGGGGGCGACGACGACGAGGTCGGCCGTCTCGATCGCCTCGAGCGTCTCCGGGGTCGGCGTGGCGGCATCGGCGCCGACCTGCACGAAGCCGGAAGGCGTCAGTTGCGCCCGGTGCTTGACCCACCACTCCTGGAAGTGGATCGCCCGCGGGCCGGGGGCGTCCGCGTCAGGGCCGTCGCCGGGGGTCGCCGCGTCGCCCGCGCCGGTCCCGTCGTCGGCCGTGCCGCCGGTCACGACCACGTGCGTCTCGCAGCGGTCGTCGGTCACGGGCAGCAGGCGCACGCCGGGGGACCAGCGGGTCGACAGCGCCTCGGTGACGTGGGTGAGCCGGTAGCCGGCGTCGAGCATCTGCGTGCGCACCAGGTGGGTGGCCAGATCCTTGTCGCCCAGCCCGAACCAGTCGGGCTGCACGCCGTATGCCGCGAGTTCGTCCCGGCAGTTCCACGTCTCCCCGGCGTGGCCCCAGCCGCGCTCGGGGTCGATGCCGCCGCCGAGGGTGTACATGCAGGTGTCGAGGTCGGGGCAGATGCGGACCCCGTGCATCCAGGCGTCGTCGCCGACGTTGACCACCGCGTCGATACGATGCGGCGAACCCGCTCGGGCGGACTCGGCGTCCAGTCCGAGTAGTCGGCGGGCGCCGAGCAGGAAACGGGCGCCACCGACGCCGCCGGCCAGAACACAGATCTTCACACGGACGAGAGTAGTGACGGTGCGTGCGACGCCGCGCCGGTGGGCCGGACAGGCCCGGTCCGGGAGGGTGGCGGGCGCGCCGGGGACGTGTCTCACGCCACAATCGGGGCGGCGTGTCACCGGCCGCGGCGGGTGGGGAAAATGGTAGGTATCCCCGATTTCGCTTGACCTACGCGGCTTGCATGTGTGTAATCACAGGTGTGTCATTCCCTGGTGGGTGACGGTAAACATCGCACAGACATCAGACAATCCGCGATCCGGCAGGGCTCCCTCGGCCGTGTCGGCGACGGGCACTCCGACGCGGACCATCGCGCACGAACATGCAACACGAAGGGATGACCGTGGATCGACAGTCACGCACCGTCGCGGGACCCGAGCTGGCCCTGGTCGACCTCGGTGTCTCCGGCCTGTTCGTCGAGGACGAGCAGGAGAGCTGGCAGGAACGGGCTCTGTGCGCGCAGACCGATCCCGAGGCGTTCTTCCCGGAGAAGGGCGGGTCGACCCGCGAGGCCAAGAAGATCTGCACCGGCTGCGAGGTCAAGGCCGAGTGCCTCGAGTACGCGCTGGCCAATGACGAGCGCTTCGGCATCTGGGGCGGGCTGTCCGAGCGTGAGCGGCGGCGCATCAAGCGCGACGCCGTCATGTGAGCCGCGTGCGGGTCATCCCAGCCCGTCACCCGGCCCCGTCTTCCGGCGCCACCTCCCACCCCTGACCGCCCCGTACCGGGCGGTCAGTTCTCGTCGGGGCCGGCCTCGACCTCGTCGGGGGAGAGTTCCAAGTGCTGGGAGACCAGTTCGACCAACACGGAGTAGATGAGGTCCCGCAGGTCATCGCTGTCCGGCGCGCGCCGGGACAGGGGCTTGCGGAACAACACCAGCCGCGCCCGGGTCGGCTGCCCCGAGCGGTCGACGCCCGCTGGCACCAGGCGGGCGAGCGGGACGTCGCCGTCGGCCACGACCTCCTCGGGCCACGTCTCGCCGGGACGCAGTCGCATGCGGGGCACCATGTCGACCGCGAGGTCCAGATGCACCAGTCGGGAGTGCCAGTGCTGGTCGATCTCCGCGAACGCCTCGAGCGCGGCGGCGTCGAACTCGGCCGACCGGCTGCGCCACCTCGGCACCTCCGGGGGCAGGATCGGGCCGCGGGGGCCGTGCCCGCGTCGGTCCGCCCGCCGGGAGGTGACCACACGCGGGCCGCGACGCCCCGGGTCCCCGGGGAAATCTCGGACCGAGATCCGGCTGCCGGCGCACACGTCGCTCTGGCCGGCACCGGGGATCGCGGTGCCGGTGGGCGGTCGGCCGGGTACCGGGGCGGTGGGGGTCATGGCGCGAGGATAACCCCGCTCGTGGCGGGTGCGTCGAACCGGCGTGGGCGGGTCGCGGCCCCTCCGCCCCGGGTGCGGGACTACCCTGGGGCCTCGTGAGTGAGAACCGTCGTTGCTGCCGTCCGGGATGTCCCAACCGCGCGGTCGCCACGCTCACCTACGTCTACGCCGACTCGACGGCCGTCATCGGTCCGCTGCCCGCGGTCCGCGAGCCGCACGCCTGGGATCTCTGCGCGGCCCACGCACTGCGCATCACCGCCCCCCGGGGCTGGGACCTGGTGCGCCACCCGGACATCGACACCTCGGCCGAGGACTCGGACCTCACGGCGTTGCTCGACGCGGTCACCGGCGGCCCGGTCGGCGGGCGCAGGACCGGCGCCGCACTGGTCGACGCCGATCGCCTGCGTCGTCTGGGTGTCTCCGATCCCGGGCCGGTCCTCGACGACGCACGGAGCCGCACGGAGGAAGGGTCCGGCCCCGCCACCGGCCCCTCCGGCGCGACCGGACGTCCCCACCTGCGGGTCGTGCCGGACATGGCCACCGCACCCGACACCGGTACCGGCGGGTCCGGCGACGGCCGACCGGAGCCGGGCCCCGCCCCCCGCTGAGCCGCGGCCCGCGAGGTCGGTCCGCCGCCAGTACGGCGCGGGTAGTGTCAGGCAGAACACCGACCGACCCGTCTCACACCCCTGGAGCAACACGTGGCACGTAGCGCCGAGTCCGTCCGAGCAGTCATCAAGGCGTACGACGTCCGTGGTGTCGTCGGCGAACAGATCGATGAGGACTTCGTCCGCGAGGTCGGGGCGTCGTTCGCCCGCCTCATGCGTTCGGAGGGTGCCCGCACCGTGGTGATCGGCCACGACATGCGGGACTCGTCCCCGGGCCTGTCCGCCGCCTTCGCCGACGGGGTGACCGCCCAGGGACTGGACGTGGTGACCATCGGCCTGGCCTCGACCGACCAGCTCTACTTTGCCTCCGGTTCACTCGACTGCCCCGGTGCCATGTTCACCGCCAGTCACAACCCCGCCGCCTACAACGGCATCAAACTGTGCCGCCCCGGCGCCAAGCCGGTCGGGCAGGAGTCCGGCCTGCGGACCATCGCGGACGAGGTCATCGAGGGGGTCCCCGCTCACGACGGCGAGGCCGGCACCGTCACCGAGCGGGACGTCCTGGACGGTTACGGCGAGTACCTGCGCGGACTGGTCGACCTGTCGGGCATCCGCCCGCTCACGGTGGCGGTGGACGCCGGCAACGGGATGGGTGGCCACACCGTGCCCGCCGTCCTGGGCGGGTTGCCGCTCGAGATCGTGCCGCTGTACTTCGAGCTCGACGGCAACTTCCCCAACCACGAGGCGAACCCGCTGGAACCGGCCAACATCGTCGACCTGCAGGCCCTCGTCAGGGAGAGCGGGGCCGACATCGGCCTGGCGTTCGACGGCGACGCCGACCGCTGCTTCGTGGTGGACGAGCGCGGCGAGCCGGTCGCGCCGTCGGCCATCACCGCCCTCGTCGCCGAGCGTGAGCTGGCCAAGGACCCGGGCGCCTCGATCATCTACAACCTCATCACCTCCCGGGCCGTCCCCGAGCTCGTCGAGGAGAAGGGCGGCGTCGCCGTCCGTACCCGGGTCGGGCACAGCTTCATCAAGGCGCAGATGGCCGACACCGGTGCCGTCTTCGGAGGGGAGCACTCGGCGCACTACTACTTCCGCGATTTCTGGGGCGCCGACTCGGGCATGCTCGCCGCGATGCACGTCCTGGCGGCGCTGGGCGGGCAGGACGGGACCCTGTCGGCGCTCATGGCCGAGTACACCCGGTACGCCGCCTCCGGGGAGATCAACTCCACTCTCGACTCCGCCGAGGCCCAGACCGAACGGATGGAGGAGGTCGTCACCGCGTTCTCGAAGCGCGCCGAGTCCATCGACCGGCTCGACGGCGTGACGGTGGACCTCGGCGACGGATCGTGGTTCAACCTGCGCGCCTCCAACACCGAGCCGCTGCTGCGTCTCAACGCCGAGGCGCCTACCAGGGAGGACGTCGCCGCCGTGGTCGACGAGGTCCTCGCGATCGTCCGTGCCTGACCTGACCAGCGACACCGGGGCCGGTCGGGTCGACCTCGACGACCCCGGGGCGTTGCGCGCCGCCGACGCCACGGGTGCGCTGCTCCACGCGTCGATGGCGGGAGCCCAGTTGCGCACCGTGGCCACCGCGGCGGGCGGTGGCGCGCTGGACTCGCTCGACCGATTCCGTCCGAGGGCGGTGGTCTGGGTGTCCGGGCGGTCGGACCGTGCGCGCCACGCGGCCGGCGTGGTGGCCGCACTGGCGGAGATCGGCGGCGGCCCCGCCGTCCCCCCGCTGGTGCTCGCGCGCACCCTGCCCGCGTGGGTCGGTGCTCTCGACGTGGTCCTCGTCTCCGGGGACGACGCCGGCGACCCTCGACTGGTGACCGCGATCGACTCCGCCGCCGGCCGCGGCGCGACCGTCATCGTGGACGTACCCCGGGAGGGCCCGGTCGCCGAGTCCGGCCGCGGCCGGGCCACGTGGCTCGAACCGCTCCCGTACGTGCCGCCCCACCGTGGTGTGCTGCGCCACCTGGCGGCCGGGATGGCCGTGCTCGCCGCGCTGGGCGCCCGGGGCCTGGACGTGGCCGCTGCGGCCGACGCCGTCGACATCGAACTCGAGGGGCTCGGCCCGGAACTGGCCACCCCGGTCAACCCGGCGAAGCTGCTCGCGACATCGGTGGCGGGCCGTGATCCTCTCGTGTGGATCCACTCGGACCCGGTGTCCGCGGCCTACTGTGACCGCGCGGTCGCCGCGTTCTGCGACGCCGGCAGGGTCACGGCCGCGTCCTCGGTCCCCGACGCGGTGCGTGCGCACGCCGAACGGGCCCAGGGTCGTCCGCCGACGGATCCGCTGGCGAGCCTGTTCCACGACGAGGAGTTGGACGGACCACGCGACGATCTGCCCGTCAGGTACGTCGGTATGGTGTTGGGCGCGGACGAGGAGATCGTCCGGCTGGCCGCGGGCCCGCTCGCGGATGTCGAGTGGATCACCGATCGCGGTCGGGACACGGCCGGCGACGCCCCGGCCCCGTTGAGCGGAAAGGTGGCAGCGCTCATGGCCCGCACGGAACTGGCCGCCGCCTACCTCCTCGTCGGAGGTCTGTAGGTCCGTGGTCGCACTCGAACCGGTGGTCCAGGCCTACGCCTGGGGCTCCCGGACCGCGCTTCCCGAGCTGTGCGGGATCACCTCGCCGGCGCCCCACCCCGTCGCCGAGCACTGGTTCGGCGCGCACGACTCCGGCTCCTCGCGGTGCTCGGACGGTCGCGGCCTCGACGCACGGATCGCCGCCGACCCCGAGCGCGAGCTGGGCCCGCGGGTGCTGGCCGAGCACGGCGGGGGACTGCCCTTCCTGGTCAAGCTGCTCTCCGCCGAACAGGCACTGTCGCTCCAGGCCCATCCGTCCCCGGAGAAGGCGCGTGAGGGTTTCGCGGCGGAGGACGCGCGCGGGATCGCCGTCGACGCGCCGGACCGCAACTACCGCGACGTCAACCACAAGCCCGAGATCCTCGTCGCGCTCACCGAGTTCCACGCCCTCGTGGGCTTCCGCCCGGTGGAGCGCACGGTGGCACTGCTCGACGCGCTGGGCGTCGCGTCCCTGAAGCCCTACCGGGACATGCTCGCCGGGCAGCCCGACGCCGAGGGTCTGCGCGCGGTCTTCACCACCTTCGTCACGATGCCGCACGTCGTACTGGCCGGCGTCGTGCCCGACCTGGTGACCTGTGCGGTGTCCTACCTCACCGACCACGGGGTCGAGGGGCCGTGGTCCCCGGTGGCCGCGACGATCACCGAACTCGCCGAGCGGTACCCGACCGATCCGGGGGTCCTGGGTGCGCTGCTGCTCAACCGGGTCGTCCTCCAGCCGGGCGAGGCCGTCTACCTGGGGCCCGGGCAACTCCACGCCTACCTACGGGGCGTCGGTGTGGAGGTCATGGCCAACTCGGACAACGTCCTGCGCGGCGGCCTGACCCCCAAGCACGTCGACGTCCCCGAACTGATGCGGGTGCTCGAGTTCAGCCCGCTCGCAGACCCCACCGTCCGGGCGGTCGAGGCCGACCGCGACATCCCCGGCGAGGTCGACTACCCCACGCCCGAACCCGATTTCGCGTTGTCGCGCATCGACGTGCCGGCCGACGGCGACCCGGCCGCCTGGCGACCGGAGGGCCCCGAGGTGCTGCTGTGCACCTCCGGCGAGGCGGTCGTGGACTCCGACGGGACGAGCGAGGCCCTCGCGCCCGGGCGGGCCGTGTGGGTACCGGCCTCGACCTCCCGGGTGTGTCTGCGCAGTACCGCCGGGGCCACCGTGTTCCGGACCCGCGTCGCCGGCGGGTGACGGGGCCGACACCCCGGCGGGCCGTCCCGCTAGTGTGGGGCGGAAGTCTTTCGCGAGTCAACGAGGAGCTGGTCGAGGAACATGTCCGCTGATCTGCAGGTTCAGTCCGTCAACGGTGTCGAGTTCAAGGTGGCGGATCTGTCGCTGGCGGAGGCGGGCCGCAAGCAGATCCGTCTGGCCGAGCACGAGATGCCGGGTCTGATGGCGCTGCGCGAGGAGTACGCGGCCGAGCAGCCGCTGGCCGGCGCCCGGATCGCGGGGTCGATCCACATGACGGTGCAGACAGCGGTGCTGATCGAGACGCTGACCGCGCTGGGTGCGGAGGTCCGGTGGGCCTCGTGCAACATCTTCTCCACGCAGGACGAGGCGGCCGCGGCGGTCGTGGTGGGCCCGGAGGGGACCCCGGAGGCTCCGCAGGGCGTGCCGGTGTTCGCGTGGAAGGGCGAGACCCTCACCGAGTACTGGTGGTGCACCGAGCAGATCATGACCTGGCCGGAGACCGAGCCGAACATGATCCTCGACGACGGTGGCGACGCCACGATGCTCGTGATCAAGGGCAAGGAGTTCGAGCAGGCCGGCGCCGTGCCCTCGGACGACTCGGCCTGGTCCGCGGAGGAGAAGGTCTTCCACGCGCTGCTGCGTGAGTCCGTTCCGGCCAACCCGGGCAAGTACACGGCGATCGCCGAGTCGGTCCAGGGCGTGACCGAGGAGACCACCACCGGCGTCCACCGCCTGTACCACTTCCACAACGAGGGCGTGCTGCCGTTCCCGGCGATGAACGTCAACGACGCGGTCACCAAGAGCAAGTTCGACAACAAGTACGGCACCCGCCACTCGCTGCTGGACGGCATCAACCGCGGCACCGATGCCCTCATCGGCGGCAAGAAGGCCCTGGTGTGCGGTTACGGCGACGTGGGCAAGGGCTGCGCGGAGGCGCTGGCCGGGCAGGGCGCGCGCGTGCAGGTCACCGAGATCGACCCGATCAACGCGCTGCAGGCGCTGATGGACGGCTTCGACGTGGTCACCGTGGACGAGGCCATCGCCGATGCGGACATCATCATCACCGCCACGGGCAACAAGGACATCATCACCTTCGAGCACATGACGCGGATGAAGAACAAGGCCATCCTGGGCAACATCGGCCACTTCGACAACGAGATCGACATGGCCGGGCTCGAGTCCGCCGAGGGCGTCACCCGCATCAACATCAAGCCGCAGGTCGACGAGTTCGTCTTCGACGACGACGGCCGCTCGATCATCGTGCTGTCCGAGGGGCGCCTGCTCAACCTGGGCAACGCCACCGGGCACCCGTCGTTCGTGATGTCGAACAGCTTCTCCGACCAGGTCATCGCCCAGATCGAGCTGTTCACCAAGGCCGACCAGTACCCGATCGGGGTGCACCTGCTGCCCAAGATCCTCGACGAGAAGGTCGCCCGCCTGCACGTGGAGGCGCTCGGAGGCTCCCTGACCACGCTGGCCAAGGACCAGGCCGAGTACATCGGCGTGGACGTCGAGGGCCCCTTCAAGCCCGACCACTACCGCTACTGAGCGACGCCGGGGATGGTCGCACGGCTGGTGGTCGTCGAGGGACTCGACGGCGCGGGGAAGAACACGCTGACGACGGCGCTCGTCGCCGAGCTCGCCTCCCGCAGTCTCTCGGTCGGCCGCCTGGCCTTCCCCCGGTACGGCACCCTGCACGCCGACCTGGCCGCCGACGCACTGCACGGTGGCCAGGCCGGCACCGCGGACTCGCCCCACGCGATGGCACTGCTGTTCGCGATGGACCGGCACGCCGCGCTGGGCGAGCTCGCGCAGCTGGGGTCCACCCACGACGTGGTGCTGCTCGACCGGTACGTGGCCTCCAACGCCGCGTACACCGCCGCCCGGCTCGGTCCGGACCGCGAGTCCGAGGTGGTCGAGTGGATCGGCACCCTCGAGTTCGACCGGCTCGGGCTGCCCGTCCCCGACCTGCAGATCCTGCTCGACACCCCGGTGGAGCTGGCGGCACGGCGCGCGGGCTCCCGGGAGGCCGCCGATCCGGCGCGCGTCCGCGACCGCTACGAACGCGACGCGGAGTTGCAGGCGGCGACCGGGCGGGTCTACCGTCGGCTCGCCGCCGCAGGGTGGCGTTCGCCCTGGCGCGTGATCGGGGCGGACCCCCACGTGCGGGAGTTGGCCGACCTCGTCGTCGTCCCCCCTCCGGCCGCCGCGCCGCACCCCGGTCCGTCGGGTCGGCCGGGTAAGGTCTGAGAGGGCAGGAACACGACCCGCGGTGCGTGCCCACGGGTGGTGAGCCTGACGACGCCTACACGACACGCCGACACAAGTGGTGACCATGACCCCGAAGATCCTCGTCGTCGACGACGACGCCGCACTGGCAGAGATGCTCACCATCGTCCTGCGGGGCGAGGGGTTCGAGACCGAGATCGTCGGCGACGGAGTCCGGGCCATCGAGACGTTCCGCGCGGTGCAGCCCGACCTGGTTCTGCTGGACCTCATGCTGCCGGGCAAGAGCGGGATCGACGTGTGCCGCGAGATCCGCGCCGAGTCCCGGGTGCCGATCGTCATGCTCACGGCCAAGACGGACACCGTCGACGTGGTGCTCGGCCTGGAGTCCGGCGCGGACGACTACATCATGAAGCCCTTCAAGCCGAAGGAGCTGGTGGCCCGCATCCGGGCCCGCCTGCGTCGCGGCGAGGACGAGCCCAGCGAGGTCCTGCACATCGGCGACGTGACGATCGACGTCCCCGCGCACACGGTCACCCGCGAGGGCACGCCGATCCCGCTCACCCCGCTCGAGTTCGACCTCCTGGTGGAACTGGCCCGCAAGCCCCGCCAGGTGTTCACGCGTGAGGTCCTGCTCGAACACGTGTGGGGCTACCGCCACTCGGCCGACACCCGGCTGGTCAACGTCCACGTCCAGCGCCTGCGGGCGAAGATTGAGAAGGACCCCGAGAACCCGGAGGTCGTCCTCACCGTGCGCGGCGTCGGCTACAAGGCCGGTCCGGTCTCGTGACCACCGCTCGTCCCGACGACGCGGTGGCGTCCACCGGGGACGAGCCCGACACCCGGGACGTGACCGACTCGTCACCGACCTTCCGGGAGCGACTGTCCGAACTCGACCCGGCCGCCATCGGCGGTCGGATCGCGCGGCTGTGGCGGCGGTCGCTGCAGCTGCGGGTCGTCACCTCCACGCTGGCGCTGTCGATGGGCGTGATCCTCACGATCGCGTTCATGTTGCAGAGCCAGATGGCCGCCCAGCTGCTGTCGACCAAACTCGATGCGGCCATCGAGCAGGCCAGCAGGCTCCGCCTCACGGTGCAGGCGCAGATCGCCGCCACCGACGAGGGCACGAGCGAGCAGTCCCGGATCGACCAGGCGCGGAGCGCCATCAGCGACCGCGGGCTCGCCTCCGACGGGGACTCCGTCCACGCCGGCACCTTCGACCCGATCCTCGTGGTGCCGGACCAGACCGGCCGCGGCCAGGTGGTCAGCCCCTCCGGGGCGCAGGTGCCACCGGAGCTGCAGTCCCTGGTCCAGCGGGGCAGGATCGCCTCCCAGTACGTCACCGTCGACTTCCGTGGCGAGCAGGTCAAGGCGCTCATGCTCGGCACGCCGACGGACTCCTCCATCCCCGGACTCGAGCTGTACCTCGTCTACCCGCTCACCGCGGAGGAACAGACCCTCGGGATCATGCGGGGGATCGTCGCCACGGCGGGCCTGGCGATCATCGTCCTGTCCGCGGCGATCGCGTGGATAGTGGCCCGGCAGGTCGTCCTGCCCGTGCGGCAGGCGGCCTCCATCGCCCAGCGCTTCGCCAACGGCCACCTCAAGGAACGGATGGTCATCCGCGGCGAGGACGACGTCGCGCGCCTGGCCATGGCGTTCAACGACATGGCGCAGAGCCTGTCGGACCAGATCACCCAGCTCGAGGAGTTCGGTGACCTGCAGAAGCGGTTCACCTCAGATGTCTCCCACGAGCTACGCACCCCGCTGACCACCGTCCGGATGGCGGCGGACATCATCTCCGACTCCGCCGCCGACCTGGACGCCCCCGCCAAACGCGCGGTGGAGCTGCTCGAATCCGAACTCGACCGGTTCGAGAGCCTGCTCACCGACCTGCTCGAGGTCTCCCGCCACGACGCCGGCATGGCCGAGCTCGCGACGGCCGAGATGGACGTGCGTACCTCCGTCGCGGACTCGGTCGGCACCGTGGCCCACATCGCCGAGGCCGCCGGGGTGGAGGTCGAGGTCGACATGCCCGACGAGCCGGTCATGGCCGAGGTCGACTCGCGGCGCGTCGAGCGGATCCTGCGCAACCTCGTGGCGAACGCGCTCGACCACAGTGAGTCCAAGCCGGTGAAGGTCACCCTGCGGTGTTCGGACGCCGCCCTCGCCGTCTCGGTCCGCGACCACGGGGTGGGGCTCAAACCCGGGGAGGAGACCCGGGTGTTCAACCGCTTCTGGCGCGCCGACCCCTCACGGGTGCGACGTTCCGGCGGCACCGGGCTCGGCCTGGCGATCGCCCTCGAGGACGCCAAGCTCCACGGGGGCCGGCTGGACTGCTGGGGCAGCCCGGGGGAGGGGTCCTGCTTCCGTTTGACCATCCCGCGGCGCCGCGGCGGCACCCTCACCTCCAGCCCGCTGCCCCTCACCCCCGAGGACGAGGCCAGGCTCGTGCGTACCGGCTCGCCGACCCCCCTCGAGCGGGTCCCCGGGGCAGGGGAGAGCCGGCCATGACCCGGCCCCGGCCCCGGTCCCTGCTCGTGTCGGTGGCGCTGGCCTGCGCGACCGGGCTTGCGGCGACCGGGTGCGCCACGCTGCCCTCGTCGTCGTCCCCCCAGGTCATCGACACCTTCTCGCCGGAGGGCAGCGAACTGTCGGTCCCCACACCGGTACCGGACCAGGAACCGGACCTCCTGGTCCGCGACTTCCTCAAGGCCGCGGCGATCGCCGATCAGCGGCACGCCGCCGCCCGTCAGTTCCTCACCCCGGACGCCGCCGAGAACTGGGACGACCTCGCGGAGACCATCATCGTGCTGCGCGCCGACCTCAGCGCCGAGGGCGGCCGGTCGGCCGACCGCGCCGAGTACACGCTGCGTGCGGAGAAGGTCGGCACCCTCGACCCCGGCGGCATCTTCCGCGAGGACGTCGGCCAACTCGAGGTCACCATCGGCCTGACCCGCACCGACGGCCAGTGGCGCATCGACGAACTGCCGCCCGGGGTGGTGATCGAGAAGGCCGAGTTCTTGTCGACCTACGCGCAACGGGACCTGTTCTTCCTCTCCGGATCCGGTGACGCGCTCGTCCCGGACCCGCGCTGGACGGCCGCCGACCGCACCGATCTCGAGTACTCGCTCGTCAATCTGCTCGCCACCGGCCCCCGGCCCGGACTCACCGACGCGGTCCTGTCCCGCGTACCCGCCTCCGTCTCCGTCCGCCCCGACGAGGACGAGGACGGCGCCGACGCCGCGGGCACCACCATCGACTTCGCCGGATTGCCGGTCCTCAGCAGCCAGGCCACCACCCAGTTCGCCGCGCAGGTCGTGTGGACCCTCGCCCGCGCCGACGTCCCCGGCCCCTACCGCCTCGAGCGGGACGGCGCCCCCCTCGACGAGCGATACGCGACCGGGTGGACCACCGAGGACGTCCGTGACTTCGACCCCTACCCGCCGGCGGAGCCCATGCGATACGCCCTCACCGCCGCGGACGGGTTGGTGCGGCTCGAGGCCGGCGGCGCACGACCGGCCTCGGGGCCCTGGTCGGAGGTGCGCGGCGGCACCAACGCGGTGATCTCCCACGACGGACGCAACCTCGCCGTGGTGACCGGGGAGGGGGAGATCGGACCGCGCCGTGTCCTGGTGGGGCCGATCGACGGCGCGCCCGCCGAGGCCCTCACCGCCGGGACGGTGGCCGGCCCGACGTTCCACCCGGTGACCGGGCGGGCCTGGGTGCTGGTCGACGACGCGCGACTGCTCCGTATCGGGATGGGCGAGAACGCCCCCGCCGTCCAGGAGATGGACGCCGGGCCGCTGCTCGCCCTCGGGGCGAGGGTGACCGGCCTGCGTATCGACCAGTCCGGAACCCAACTGGCCGTGGTCGTCGACGGCAAGGTGTTCATCGGCGCGTTGTCCGCCGAGACCGGACAACCGCTGCCGGGCACGTTCCGCCAGGTCGGCCGCGCACTCGGGGAGACCGTCACCGCCGTGGCGTGGCGGGACCGGTCCACGATCGTCGTGGGTCGCGACACCACCGAGGCCCCCGTCGCGACCGTCTCCGTGGACGGGGCGATCGCCGAGCCGTTGTCCCAGCGCAACATCTCGGGGCCGGTGACCGCGGTCGCGGCGGCCGGGCGCGAGATCTACGTGGTGGACCGGCGGTCCCTGCTGCGACTCGACACCAGTGCCGACACCGGTGACAGGTACTGGCGGGAGATCGCCGGACTGGCCGCCATCCGCGCGGACCCGGTGGTGGCGGGCTGAGCCGGTGACCGCCGGGGACGAGGGTGCGCCGGCCCGGTGGCGCGGCGGGGAGACCTGGACCGCGGCTCTCGCCGACCTGGTCGTACCCGTGGAATGCGCCGGATGCGGCCGCCCCCGTCACCGGTGGTGCCCGGACTGCGCCGCCACACTCGCGGGCGCCCCGCTGGGAGTGCGGACCCGCGCCGACCTGCGGGTGCCGGTCTGGGCGCTGTCCCGGCACGCCGGCCCGGCCGCCCGGGCGGTGTCCGCCTACAAGGACCGCGGGCGGGCCGACCTGGCACGGCCACTCGGAGCGGCACTGGCCGCGGCCGTCGACGTGCTCCGGGCAGACGGGGAGATCGCGGAGGCGGGCGACCGCCCCACCGTGCTGGTGCCCGCGCCCGCGTCGGCGCGGGCCCGGCGGCGGCGGGGGTTCGACCACGTCCGTGGCGTGGTGGACGTCCTCGCCGCCGAGCTCGCCGGCTCGGTGCCGGGCGGGCCGGTGGTGGTGGCCCCGCTCCTCGAGGTCCGGGGACGGGTGCGGGATGCGGCCGGGCTCGGCGCGCAGGCCCGCGCGGACAATCTCTCGGGGCGGATCCGCCGCCGCCCGGTGGGCGCAGGGTTGCGGGCGACCCCGGGGGCGCCGGCGACCGTGCCCGCCCTGTTGGGGACACCGTCGACCGTGCTCCTCGTCGACGACGTGGTCACCACGGGCGCCACCGCCGCGCAGTGCGTCGCGGTCCTGGACGCGGGCGGGTTGCGCGTCACGGGTGTGCTCGCCGTGACCGCCGCCTGACGGCGGACGACTCCCCGTGGGGGAGGGGTCGACGCGACCTTCGCGGTCCGCGGGTCCGCGCCCACGCGAGGGGGTAGGGTGGGTTTTGGACGCGTTCACCAGCACGTTCGCCGCCTGGCGGCTCCGGTGGACAGCGTCTGCAGAGTATCCACTCAGCCATGTGGGTGGCCCCTTCGGCCGGGATTCCGGGCGGTTACCGGATCGGCCGCAGCGGTCCGCCGCAGGCCCGATGAGGAGGAGCTTCGATGGCGAAGACCCCCGCAGTCCTGCTTGATCCCGCCACCTTCGACGGTCCGTCGACGGACGACCCCGGTACGCCGGAGGCCCCGGTCACCATCCGTGGCCGCAATGTCGAGGTCCCCGAACACTTCGCGAGCCGCATCAACGCCAAGCTCGCGAAGATCGAGAAGATCTCGCCGGCCATCCAACGGTTCGACGTGATCCTGCTGCACGAGAACAACCCGCGGCTGTCCAAGGTGAGCCAGCGCATCGAGATCACCCTCAAGGGCAAGCCCGGCGTCGCTCGCGCGGAGGCGGCCGAGGACACCTTCTACGCGGCCCTCGAGTCGGCGGTCGCCAAGCTCGAGCGTCAGATGCGCAAGGCCCGCACGCGGCGCAAGATCAGCCACTCCGGCCACCGGCGCCCCCAGTCCGTCGCCGAGGCGACCGCCGAGCTGACGGCCGACGCCGCCCCGGCCGAGATGCTGGACGGGGTCGACGGCGCCGAGTACGACGACGGGGTCGACGAGCAGATGCCGGGACAGATCGTGCGGAAGAAGGAGCACGACGGCGCCCCGATGTCGGTCGACGAGGCACTCGAGAAGATGGAGCTGGTGGGCCACGACTTCTATCTCTTCCGGGATACCGAGACCGGACGCGCCACCGTCGTCTACCGCCGGCACGCGTTCGACTACGGGCTCATCACCCTGAGCGACGAGGGCTGACGGCCCCGTCCCGTAACCCCCGAGGGCGGTCCGGTCCCCCCTGACCGGACCGCCCTCGGCGTGTCACGACGGCCCACAGCGCCTAGGATGAGGACGGGCCCGCGTGTCGCCACGCAGGTCGCCGTATCCACGACCACTTCCCCGACCACGAGGACGTTCGAGACTGTGTCGATTCTTTCCAAGCTGCTCCGTGCCGGCGAGGGGCGAAAGCTCAAGAAGTACACCGCTCTCGCCGACTACGTGGACACACTCGCCGACGAGACGGAGAAGCTGAGCGACGACGAACTGCGGGCAAAGACCGACGAGTTCAGGCGTCGCGTCGCCGACGGGGAGACGTTGGACGAGCTCCTCCCGGAGGCCTTCGCGGTGGCCCGCGAGGCGGCCCACCGGGTCCTCGGTCAGAAGCCCTACAAGGTGCAGATCATCGGCGCCATCGTGCTGCACACCGGCTCGGTCGCCGAGATGAAGACCGGCGAGGGCAAGACCCTGACCTGTGTGTTGCCGGCCTACCTCAACGCCCTCGCCGGGAACGGCGTGCACGTGGTCACCGTCAACGACTACCTGGCCAAGCGCGACGCGGAATGGATGGGTCGCGTCCACCGCTTCCTGGGCCTGTCGGTGGGAGCGATCCTCGGCGGGATGACCCCGGCGCAGCGCCGCGAGGCCTACCACGCCGACATCACCTACGGCACCAACAACGAGTTCGGCTTCGACTACCTGCGCGACAACATGGCGCACGACACCGCCGACCTGGTCCAGCGCGGCCACAACTACGCGATCGTGGACGAGGTCGACTCGATCCTCATCGACGAGGCGCGGACCCCGCTCATCATCTCGGGACCCGCCGACGGTTCCAGCAAGTGGTACGGCGAGTTCGCACGCATCGCGCCGCTGCTGGAGGAGGGGACCCACTACGAGGTCGACCGCAAGAAGCGGACCATCGGCGTGACCGAGCAGGGCGTGGAGTTCGTCGAGGACCAGCTGGGGATCGACAACCTCTACGAGGCCGCGAACTCGCCCCTGGTGAGCTACCTGAACAACTCCATCAAGGCCAAGGAGCTGTTCACCAAGGACAAGGACTACATCGTCCGCGACGGTGACGTGATCATCGTCGACGAGTTCACCGGCCGCGTCCTCGACGGGCGTCGCTACAACGAGGGCATGCACCAGGCGATCGAGGCCAAGGAGCGGGTCGAGATCAAGGCCGAGAACCAGACGCTGGCCACCATCACCCTGCAGAACTACTTCCGGCTCTACGACAAGCTGGCGGGCATGACGGGCACGGCCGAGACCGAGGCCGCCGAGCTCTACTCGATCTACAAGCTCGAGGTCATGCCCATCCCGACCAACCGGCCGATGGCCCGCGAGGACCAGGCGGACCTCATCTACAAGACGGAGGAGGCGAAGTTCGCCGCCGTCGTGGAGGACATCGCCGAGCGGGTCGAGAAGAAGCAGCCGGTGCTCGTGGGCACCGCCTCGGTCGAGCGCAGTGAGCACCTGTCCAAGCTGCTCACGCGCAAGGGCATCAAGCACCACGTCCTCAACGCCAAGTTCCACGCCTCGGAGGCGCAGATCATCGCGCAGGCCGGACGGCCCGGTGCGGTCACGGTCGCCACGAACATGGCCGGCCGCGGCACCGACATCGTCCTCGGCGGCAACGCCGACATCATCGCCGACCTCAACCTGCGCGAGCGCGGACTCGACCCGGTCACCACCCCGGAGGAGTACGAGCAGGCCTGGGACACCGAGATCGAGCGGATGCGCACGCTCACCAAGGAGGAGGCGGAGCGGGTCCGCCAGGCCGGTGGCCTGTACGTGCTCGGCACCGAGCGGCACGACTCGCGGCGCATCGACAACCAGCTGCGCGGGCGCTCGGGACGTCAGGGCGACCCGGGCGAGTCACGCTTCTACCTCTCACTGGGTGACGAGCTCATGAGGCGCTTCAACGGTGCTGCCGTCGAGGCGATCATGAATCGCCTGAGCCTGCCCGACGACGTGCCGATCGAGGCCGGCATGGTCTCGCGGGCCGTGAAGAACGCCCAGACGCAGGTCGAGTCGCAGAACTTCGAGATCCGCAAGGACGTCCTCAAGTACGACGAGGTGATGAACCAGCAACGCACGGTGATCTACCGTGAGCGCAAGCGGATCCTCGAGGGCGAGGACATCACCGACCAGGTCGAGTCGATGATCTACCAGGTCGTCAGCGCCTACGTCGACGGTGCCACCGCCGAGGGGTACGTCGAGGACTGGGACCTGGACAAGCTGTGGGACGCGCTCCACCAGCTCTACCCGGTGACGATCGCGGCGCAGGACATCATCGACGGCGACGAGTACGGGTCGTCCGGCGACCTGTCCGCCAAGAACCTCAAGGACGCCGTCCTCGACGACGTCTTCGCCCGCTACGACGAGCGTGAGGCAGAGATCGAGGGCATCGGTGGCGAGGGTGCCATGCGTCAGCTCGAGCGGTCGGTCATGCTGCAGGTCCTCGACCGGAAGTGGCGCGAGCACCTCTACGAGATGGACTACCTCAAGGAGGGCATCGGCCTCCGCGCGATGGCCCAGCGTGACCCGCTCGTCGAGTACCAGCGCGAGGGCTACGACATGTTCTCGGTGATGATGGACGGCGTCCGTGAAGAGACGGTGGCGTTCCTCTTCAACGTCAAGGTCGAGGCCAACCAGCAGCAGAAGGCGATGGCCGGTCCCTCCGCGTCGCAGGCGGCGGCACTCGCCGGCGCCAACCCGATCCTCCGGGCCGCCGGTACCGGCCGGGATGTGAGTGCGGACCAGATGCAGTTCTCCGGCCCGTCGGAGAGTGGCGACCCGGAGCTGGTCGACGAGGGTGCCTCCGCGAACCGGGCGGAGCGGCGGTCTCAGGAGCGGCAGCAGCGCGCAGAGCGCCGCGAGAGGGCGGCCAAGGCCGCCACGAGGGGCCGCCGGGACTGACCCGGCACCCCCGCGCGGCCCGCGGGATGGTTCAGACCAACCTGAGGGCCACGCAGCCGGCACCGGTGGGGGTGACCCGAATGCGGGCCGCGACGGCGAACAGTCGCGGCCCGCGGGCGTACGTGGCGCAGACCTCGTAGTCCACCGCCTCCGCGTCCGGCGCTCGTCCGGGGTCGGCCGTGCGGCCTTCCGACCTGCCGGGCTCCGACCTGCCGGGCTCCGACCTGCCGGGCTCCGACCTGCCGGGCTCCGCCCGACCGGGGTCGGCGGCGTGGATGTGCAGCCGGTGAACCCTGGCCGGTCCCAGGTGCTGTCCGGGCACACCGTCACGCGCGAGCGTGCGCAGCATCTCTGCGAGATGGGGCGGGAACGCGCCCCTGGTGTGGTGCGGGGCCCGCCTGCGATCCACGACTTCCAGAGCCATGACGACCAGGGCGTGTGCGGCCCGCCGCGCGGGGACCGGGACGCCGCGTTCCGGAGCCGGCACCGGCCTGGCGGGCGGGGTGACGACGCACTCCCGATCCGTCGTCCCCGCGGCCCCCGGCACTCCCGGCGCGGGTTCGGTGGAGGGTAGGGGCCGGACGCGGCCGGCCTCCCGATCGGTTTCGGCCGACCGGTGAGGCCGCACCGTCGTGGGTGGCGAAACGGGCGTCGGTGCCATCTGGGGTCTGCTCCCTCCCGCGCCGGACCCGGGGTGGTCTGGCGTGCTCTACCCCTCATGACGCGCCGGAACGGGCGCCCGGTTCCACCTCGCCTACTGCACCGTGCCCGGGTGTTGCCTAGGCTGTCCCCATGCGTGGACTGATAGTCGACTACTTCGGGGTGCTGGACGGCACGGAGGAGGACCGTGAGAACTGGCGGTCGATCCTGACCGGTGCGAGGGCGAATGACGTCCGTCTCGCCGTGCTGAGCAATGAACCCGAGGGGCCGGGGGCGGACCGTGTCCGGGAGGACGCCCGCGATCTCGGGATCGAGCACGTGGTGCTCAGCGGTGTGACCGGGGTGGAGAAGCCCGAGCCCGAGGCGTTCCTGGAGGCGGCGCGCCGGCTCGAACTCGAGCCGCGGGAGTGCGTGATGGTCGACGACGCCATCGAGAACGTCCTCGGCGCCGTGCGGACCGGCATGATCGGCGTGTTCTACCAGGTGTTCGATCGTGCGGCCGTGGAGATCCGGGGACTCCTCGGGTTGGACGAGGTGGTCTGACACCGTGGCGACCAGGTTGGCCACCGCGGACGCGGATCTGCTCCTCGGTGACGCCGCGCGTTCCCGGAGCAGGCACTCGTGCTCGTTGGCGCTGGTCGCCAGGGACGAACCGTGGGACATCGACCGCGTCATGGAGTTCGTCGACGCCCGCCTGGCCGACGCGCCCCGGTACCGTCAACGGATCCGGCACATCCCCTTCTCCCTGGCCAGGGCCGTGTGGGTGGACGACCCGGACTTCGACCTCAGTTTCCACGTCCGGCGGTCGGCGCTCCCCGCTCCCGGCGGGATGCGGCAGCTGGCCGACCTCGTGGCGCGGCTCGTCGACAGGCCACTGGAGGCGGATCGCCCGCTGTGGGAGCTGTACCTCATCGAAGGGCTTCCGGATGGACGGTTGGCGATCCTCACCAAGACGCACCATGCGCTGCTGGGCGGTCCCCACGCCGTGGATCTCGCCCAGGTGCTCGTGACGGACGAGCGGGCCTCCGCGGATGTCGACGAGGTCGCCACGTGGACCCCGGTGCCGGCGCCCGGGGACGGGGTCCTCGTCCTGGACGCGCTCATGACCATCGCGACCGACCCCCTGGAGCTGGTGCGCCGCTCGGCCCGCCTGGCTCACGCGCTGGAGCGGGCCACCCGCGGACTGGTCGGCGCGGCGAATCTGTCGGTGCTCCGTCCCGCAGGCGGTCTGGCGGAGATGTTCCGCACCACCCGTCCCCGCGGGAGCCGGGTGGGGTTGGCGTCCTTCCCCCTCGCGCAGGCGCGGGAGATCGCGCGCGAGCACTCCTGCAAGGTGAATGACGTCGTGCTCGCCGTGCTCTGCGGGGCTCTGCGGTCCTGGATCCTGTCGAGCGGCCACCCCCTGTCCACCTCGGACACGCTCAGGGCGATCGTGCCGATGGCGGTGACCTCGGAGGCCGACGGGTCGGAGAACCAGAGCGAGGCCACCTCGGCGGAGATCGCCTCGGCGCTCATCGGCATGCCGGTCGGGGAGCCCAATCCCCGTATGCGTCTGGCGCAGATCGCCCGCGAGACGGCCACCCAGCGTCATCCGCGTGAGGCCGTGGGGGCCAAATCCCTGGCGCGGCTGTCCGGGTTCGCTCCGCCCACATTGCACGCGCTGGCCTCCCGGGCGGCGATCATGTTGCCGTCGGAGAGCTACGACCTGGTCGTCACCAACGCGCCCGGCCCCCAGCGCAAGGTGTTCTGGGGCGATGGCGAACTCGTCGAGGTCTACCCCGTCCCGGCCCTGCTCGAGGGGCAGGCGCTGGCCGTGTCGATGAGCAGCTATGCCGGGACCGTGTACTGCGGGTTCACCTCGGATCGCCAGGCCGTCCCGGACGTGGAGGAGATCGGAGAGCTCATCTCGTCCGCGTTGGACGAGCTCACCGGCACCGCCGGTTGAGCAGCACCGCCTGCTGACCATCACCCGCCCGAGGAGAGTCCATCATGCGTTTGTTCGTCCCCGCCACCATGGCGATGCTCGAGACCCTGCTCGAGGCAGGGGAGATGCCCGTGCGGAGCGGCACCGCGTTCGCGGCGACCCCCGCGCTCATCGAGTCCTACGCCGAGGGCGACATGGAGGAGATCGAACACGTGGCGTTCCTCGAGGCCGCGCGGGCGTCGCTCCGGCTGCTCGGCGGTGAACTCGACTCCGGCGCCGCGCACGAGGCCCACCCGTACCGGCGGGTCGTGGTGAGCGCGGACGTCCCCGACGGGCGGGTGCAGCCGCGGCCGGACCTGGACACCGCCGTGGTGCGGCTGGACGGTGCCACGGTGGGGACCGCGGAGATCGCCGCCGTCCACGTTGATCTGGCCGGGGCCGTGGACCTGGTGAAGGACGCGGTCGAGGTGGTGGACCGTGCGGATCTGGGGGACGAGGACGCCGAGCTCACCGTCGGTGACGCCCTCGACGTGGACCTGGCGTGGTACGACGCGGTGGAACTGCCGTTCCTGCTCACGCTGCTCTAGGGGTGCGGGCGCACCCGGGCCGGACACCGCCCGGATGCCGGGACTGCCCCGATCGCCTGCGGACCCGGGTCGACGGCGTGGAGAATCGGCCCGGGGGATCCCGCCGGACGGGAACCTACGCTACCGTAGGTTCATAGTCCGGAAGCGGCGGTCCGACCCCCGGGCCGCGGGGATCCGTTTTCAAGGAGGCACCAGTGTCCGAGTCGAGAAGTGGGCTCAATCGCGTCCTGCGTGCGGCGGCCGCGCGGGTTCCGGAGCCGCGGGGGGCGCGTACGTTCCTCAACCGCCTCACCCACCCGCTGCGGATGGATGACTACTCGTCGCTCATCTACCCGCTGTGGTCGTCCCGCGAGCTGCGCGGCGAGATCGTCTCCGTGCGCCGTGAGGCCGACGACGCGGTGACCCTCGTGATCAAGCCGGGCTGGGGCGCCACGCCCGAGTACCGCCCCGGTCAGTACCTGGGGATCGGCGTCCTGCTCAACGGCCGGTGGACCTGGCGCTCGTACTCGTTGACGTCGGCGCCCACGACGGGGCGTGGCGAGTACTCGGTGACGGTCAAGGCCCTGCCGGAGGGGCTGCTGAGCAACCATATCGTCGGAACGGTCGAGCCGGGGATGATCGTCCGGCTGCAGGCGCCGGCCGGTGATTTCCACCTGCCCTCGCCCACGCCCGAGAAGCTGATGTTCGTCACCGCCGGCTCGGGCATCACCCCGGTGATGGGCATGCTGCGGTCGCTGGACCGCCGCTCGGCCGACGAGGGGTTCCCCGACGTGGTGCACGTCCACTCGATCCGCGACCGTGATGACGCGCTGTTCCACGACGAGCTCCTCGCGCTGGAGCGCACCCAGCCGGGTTACACGCTGCACCTGCGGGTGACCAGCGAGGACGGCCGCATCGACTCCGAGCAGATGTCGGCGCTCGTGCCGGACTGGTCGGAGCGTCCCACCTGGGCGTGCGGGCCCTCGGCGATGCTCGACGAGCTGACCGAGCACTTCGAGGCAACGGGACGGGACGACCTCCACATGGAGCGTTTCACCGTGGACCGCAACGCGGGCGCGTCGGGCGGGACCGTCAAGTACGGCTCGACTGACAAGACGGTGGAGCTCGACGGGGCCACCACGATCCTCGAGGGCGGGGAGAGCGTGGGCGTGCAGATGCCGTTCGGCTGCCGGATGGGTATCTGCCAGACGTGCGTCGTGGGCCTGGAGGAGGGCCACGTCCGCGACCTGCGCAACGGCACCGACCACGGTCCGGGGGAGCGGATCCAGACCTGCGTCTCGGTGGCGCTGGGGGACGTCGAGATCAAGATCTGATCGGCCGCCCGGCCGGCGCCCCCGTGAGGCCCGGGTGCCGGCCGGGCCACACCCGGCCGCCGGGCCACGCCCCGCCGCAGTCCACCGGATCAGTCCTGGTCGAACCCCAGCGCCCACGGGTCGTTGGACTGTAGCGCCCCGAGGAGTTCCCGCACCGCGAGCGCCCGCCGGTGCACGGCGGGGTCGGTGACGGCGTCGAAGGCGCACTCGGGGTCCGCGGGCGGGCCCTGGTGGGTGCATCCGCGCGGGCACGCGCCGGCGATCTCGTCGAGGTCGGAGAACGCGGCCACCACGTCGTCGGGGGAGACGTGCGCCAGCCCGAAACTGCGGATGCCGGGGGTGTCCACCACCCAGCCGCCCGTCGCCAGTTCGAGTGCGACGGACTGCGTGGAGGTGTGTCGGCCCTTGCCGACGCCGGAGACCACGCCCGTCGCCCTGTAGGCATCGGGGACCAGGCGGTTGACCAACGTCGATTTGCCGACGCCCGAGTGCCCGATCATCGCGGAGATCCGGCCGTCGATCAGGTCATGGAGATCGTCCAGCTCGTCGTCGACCCCCACCCGCAGGACCGGCACGTCGAGTTCGGCGAATTCGGCGGCGAACACCGACGGGTCGTCCAGGTCGCCCTTGGTCAGGCACAGGACCGGGTCCAGCCCCCCGGTGTAGGCGGCGACGAGGGCGCGGGCGACGAACCCGGCGCGCGGCGGGGGGTCGGCGACGGCCACGACGATGAGCAGGAGCTCGGCGTTGGCCACCACGACCCGCTCGTAGGGGTCGGAGTCGTCGGCGGTCCGGCGCAGCACCGTCGAGCGTTCCTCGACGCGAACGATCCGGGCGAGGGTGTCGCGCGCGCCGGTGAGGTCGCCGACGACGCCCACGCGGTCACCCACCACCACGGGGGTCCGGCCGAGCTCGCGGGCCCGCATGGCGACGACGCGGGTCCCGGCGGTGTGGTCGGGGCCGTCGTCGAGCAGCACGCAGCCCCAGCGCCCGCGGTCCACGGCGACGATCATCGCGGCGGCGGCGTCGTCATGGCTGGGCCGACGTTTGGTCCTGGGGCGTGAGCCCTTCCCGGGCCGGATCCGGACGTCGGACTCGTCCCACCCCCGTGCGCTGCCCGCACCCCGTCCGCTCGGCATGGCCGCCCGTCAGCCCTGTCCGGCGAGCATGTCGGCCCACATCGCGGTGAAGCCGGGCATGGTCTTGGAGGTGGACTCGACGTCGTCGACCCCGACGCCCGGGGCCACGAGGCCGATGATGGCGCCGGCGGTGGCCATGCGGTGGTCGGCGTAGGCGCGCCAGGGCGCGCCGTGCAGCGGGGCCGGGGTGATCTCGAGGCCGTCGTCGAGCTCGGTGACGCCGCAGCCCACGGCGCCGAGTTCCGCGGCGAGCGCGGCGAGGCGGTCGGTCTCGTGTCCGCGCAGGTGCGCGATGCCGGTGAGCCGGGAGGGGCCGTCGGCGAGCGCGCACAGGGCGGCGACGGTGGGCGTGAGCTCGCCGATGGCGGACAGGTCCAGGTCCACGGGGGACAGGCGTGAGGGGCCGACGACGACGAGGGTGCCATGGCCCGCACCGTCGGCGTCCTCGAGGGTGACGGTGGCGCCCATGGCCTGCAGGATGACGCGGATGGCGTCCCCGGGCTGGGTGGTGGCGGCGGGCCAGTGCGGGACGCGGACGGTCCCGCCGGTGACCGCGGCGGCGGCGAGGAACGGGGTGGCGTTGGACAGGTCCGGTTCGACGACCCTGTCGACGGCGTCGATCGGACCCGGCGCGACCCGCCACGAGGACGGGGTCGGTTGGTCGACGGTGACGCCGGACTCGCGGAGCATCTCCAGCGTCATCTCGATGTGCGGCCCGGAGGGGACAGGCGAGGCGCCGACGTGGACCAACTCGGCGCCCTCGTCGAACCGCGCGGCGGAGAGCAGCAGGCCGGAGACGAACTGCGAGGAGGCGGAGGCGTCCATCTCGACGCGGCCGCCCCGCAGCGAGCCGGCGCCGTCGACGGTGAACGGCAGGCTGTCCCCGGCGATCCGGGCACCCAGTGCGCGCAGGGCGTCGAGCACGGTGGCCTGCGGTCGGACACGGGCCGCGGGGTCACCGTCGAAGGTGGAACGGCCGGTCGCCAGGGCGGCGACCGACGGGACGAATCGCATCACCGTGCCGGCCAGTCCACACTCGACGTCGGCGCCCCGCAGCTCACCGGGGGTGATGACGAGGTCGGTGTCACCCGGGCCGAGCGGTCCGGACGGTCCCTCGATGCGTGTCCCCAGCGCCTGCAGCGCGCCGATCATGAGATCGGTGTCCCGACTGCGCAGCGTGCCGACCAGGCGGGAGGGGCCGTCGGCCAGCGCCGCGAGCACCAGAGCACGGTTGGTCAGTGACTTGGACCCGGGGATGGTGACGTCGGCGTCGACGGGGCCGGCGGCGACGGGCGCGTTCCAATGACTCACCTGGTCATTGTCGCCCATCGAGGCGGCATCCGCCGGACCCGGGTGCGAGGATGTCGGCATGTGTGGACGGTTCTCCCTCTCCTCGGACCCGGCGCTGCTCGCGGTGGAGCTGGACGCGGTCGACGAGGCGAGCTCCCCGCCTCCCGGTCTGTTCCCCGCCTCCGCGCCCCGGGCGCCGCGGTTCAACATCGCGCCCACCACCACGATCCCGGTTCTGGCACTGGACGTCCCGCGGTCCGAGAGGCTCGTCGAGCCGGCCGGATCGGCGGCGACGGCGGGTCAGGGCGTGACCCCTGGCCCGGGCGCGGCGGCGGGCACGGCGACGCCCCGGCGGGTGCTCCGGGCGATGCGGTGGGGGCTCGTTCCCTCGTGGGCGGGGGACTCACAGCGGCTGCCGAACCTGTTCAACGCCCGGGTGGAGACCGCGTACTCCAAGCCGTCGTTCCGGTCCGCGGTGGCCCGCCGGCACTGCGTGATTCCGATGGACGGCTGGTACGAGTGGGTGGCGGGCGAGCCCGCGACCCCCGGCGGGAAGGCGGGGCCCAAGCAGCCGTACTTCATGAGCCTGCCGGGGGACCGCGGCCTGCTCATGGCCGGGTTGTGGGAGGCCCGACGGGACCCGGTGGACGAGACGGTCACCCAACTGTCGTGCACGATCCTCACCACGGAGGCGCTCGGGTCGCTGCGCCGGGTGCACGACCGGATGCCGCTGGTGGTCCGCCCCGAGGTGCTCGGGGACTGGCTCGATACCGCCGTCATGCGTGACCCGCGTGCCCTGGTGGACGGCGCGGGCGGTGACCTGGGCGAGTGGGCCGAGTCGGTGGAGATCAGGCCGGTGTCGCGGGCGGTGTCCACTGTCCGCAACGACGGCCCGGAGCTGGTGCGGCCGGTCGACCCCGCCGAGGGGATGCTCTTCTAGGCGGTCGGGACCGGGCGGCCGTGTCCGGGCGGCCGTGACCGGGCGGTCAGCCGGCCGTGATCGGGGCGGTCACCGCCCGGGTGATCGCCACCAATTCCGCGGGGGCGAGCTCGATCTCCCATCCGCGTCTGCCGGCGCTGCACAGGATCGTGGGGTGGTCCAGGGCTGAGGCGTCCACCACCGTCGCCAGGGGGCGCCGCTGGCCGACGGGTGACACGCCCCCGACGAMGTACCCGGTGCTCTTCTCCGCCACGTCGATCGGCGCCAGGGTGGCCTTGCCGCACCCCAGGGCGGCGGCCGCGGCCTTGAGGTCCAGCGAGCAGGTCACGGGCAGGACCGCCACCGCGAGCGGGACCCGTGACCCCTCGGGAGGTCTGCCGGTGGCCAGGACCAGTGTCTTGAACACCCTGTCCGCGGCCACCCCCAGTCGGTCGCCCATCACGCGGGCCGCCTCGTCGCCGTAGGCGGCGTCACCGGTCGCCTCGTAGGTGTGCACGGTGTGGTCGATACCGGCGTCGCGCAGCGCGGCGATCGCCGGGGTCGCCGCGGCGCCGCCTCGTCCCTTCCTGCTGCCCACGGGACGGGAGCCTAGCGGGTGACGGGGTCCGGAATACCCCGACGGCCCACCGCGTTGATTCCCAGCAGGTACCCGGGGTAGGTCCCGGGTCGGAAGGGAGGGTGCGATGCGGACCGCGGTCCTCG
Source organism: Dietzia sp. Alg238-R159 (assembly GCF_900537145.1). Taxonomy (NCBI): domain Bacteria; kingdom Bacillati; phylum Actinomycetota; class Actinomycetes; order Mycobacteriales; family Dietziaceae; genus Dietzia; species Dietzia sp. Alg238-R159. The sequence goes on from NZ_UNRI01000005.1 coordinate 184,742, forward strand.
ACGCCCCGGGCGTGCGGTTAGACTCCGGGACACCGACAGGTGAGGAGTTCCGGTTGCCGACCGAGTTGCAGCCCGACGAGGCCGACCAGCGCGCAGAGAAGTTCGAGGAGCTGGCGATGCCACTCCTCGACCAGCTCTACGGCGCGGCCTTGCGGATGACCCGGAATCCCGCCGATGCGGAGGACCTGGTGCAGGAGGCCTACGCCAAGGCCTTCGCGGGATTCCACTCGTTCAAGCCGGGGACCAACTTCCGTGCGTGGATGCACCGCATCCTCACCAACGCCTACATCAACCACTACCGCAAGCGTCAGCGCCAGCCCGCGCAGTACCCGACCGATGAGATCACGGACTGGCAGTTGGCCGCCGCGGCCGAGCACACCTCGACGGGCCTCCGCTCGGCGGAGGTCGAGGCGATGGAACTGCTGCCGGACGACGAGATCCGGGCGGCCCTCGCCGAGCTGCCGGAGGAGTTCCGGATGGCGGTGTACTACGCCGACGTCCAGGACCTGCCGTACAAGGAGATCGCGGAGATCATGGACACCCCGCTGGGGACCGTGATGTCGCGTCTACACCGCGGTCGCAAGCAGCTGCGCGAGCTGCTGCGCGACGTGGCCACCGAGCGGGGTTTCGGCCGCGACCGCGAGGAGGGGGCGAAGTGATGAGGGAGCACGACCCACGACTCGACGAGATCGACTGTCGGTCGGCGAAGCGCGACCTGTCCCTGCTGGTGGACCTCGAGTGCGACGACGCCTGCCGCTCTCGACTCGAACATCATCTCGCGGGGTGTCCGGACTGCCGGGAGTTGTTCCTCTCGGAGCGCCGCCTCAAGGCGAAGCTCTCCAGTTCGTGCTGCGAGAAGGCTCCGACCGGGCTGCGGGAACGCCTGATGGTGGAGATCCGACGCACGACGGTGACCACGACGGATGCGGACGGCACCACCGTGGTTCACAGACACACGACCGTCGAGAGACGCGACTTCGGCTGATCCGCGGACGCGGTGACGGACGACGAGGGGGCGGGCACCGGTCAGGTGCCCGCCCCCTCGTCGTCCACGGCGTCCGTACTCAGCTGTTCGGACGCTTACCGTGGTTGGCGTTCTTCTTACGGCGATCCCGCCTCTTGCGGCCACGCTTGCTCATGGTCGCCTCCTTTCGTCGGTGTACAAGTCTTCCATGCGCGGGCCCGTGTGGTTGCATTGGAGGTGTCCGGGGGCCGTTGTCGAGGAAGCAGAGGAATAATCCATATGACTGAACAGGTCCGTGCCGAGATGGTCGCGAACGTCTTGGAGGTCGTCGCGGCGGTCGGCACCGAGGTCGCCGAGGGCGACACGATCGTTCTCCTGGAGTCGATGAAGATGGAGATCCCGGTGCTGTGTGAGGGCTCGGGAACCGTGACGGAGGTCGCGGTGAAGCCCGGCGACGTCATCCAGGCGGGCGATCTCATCGCCGTCATCGACTGACCGATCGGCCGCCACAACGGCGGGAGGCCGGTTCCCACCCTGATCGGGTTGGGAACCGGCCTCTCGTACGCTGGCCGTCCTGGGGTCGGGCGACGGACGCGTCAGACGGTCGGGGTCAGACCGTGGTCCGGGTGCGGGCGCGGCGACGCTTGAGGGCGCGACGCTCGTCCTCGCTCATGCCGCCCCACACGCCGGCGTCCTGGCCGGACTCGAGGGCCCAGGACAGGCACTCGGCGGTGACGGGGCAGCGGTTGCAGACGATCTTCGCCTCGGCGATCTGCGCGAGGGCGGGGCCGGAATTGCCGACGGGGAAGAACAGCTCGGGATCCTCGTCGCGGCAGATGGCCTTGTGGCGCCAGTCCATGGGAACTCCTTCGTCGTGAGACCGAGGTCGGGTGCGCCGGGCAGCACGAAAACGCGCCGTTCAGGCGTGGACCTGTACGATCGACGTGAGAACGTGCGTGTTCGGTGACACCCGACGGGGTGGTGGGGGTTGTACCCGCTCCGCGGGCTCGCTCCTGCTGGAGTGGCTCCCGGTTAAGGCAAGGCAAACACGGTGTGTCTGCGCTGTTACAACTGATCGTCCCACGATTCCCTGACAAGTCAACCCTCTTGAATCTCGATGTGGTAAACGTCACGCGCTTTGTCAAATCGGCGCGAAAGCGCACACCAGAGGCTGTTATCGCCTAGGCGGAGCGCGCCCCACCAGGGGTGTGGGGCCCGGTGGATCCGGTGCCACATAGTCTTGAGAGGTGAACGTGAGACGACAGGACGAGCCCCGTGTTCCGGCCGACCCCCGGATCGCGATCCCCGGCCCGGTCCGCCTCGCCGGCTGGATCGCCTCTGCTCAGGGGCTCATCGGCGTGGGCATCGCGGTGGTCCTGTTGGTCCGTGCGATCGGCGGCCACCGCGAGGAGACCGTGGTCATCAGCGGGTACGGGACCGCCGTGTGGTTCGCGATCCTCGGGGGCGGGTTGTTGGCCGCCGGGCTGGGATTGCTGCGCGGTCGGCGGTGGGGCCGCGGTCTGGTGGTGATCGCCGAGCTGTTGCTGCTCTTCGTCGCGTGGTACGTGGGGGTGGGATCGCACCAGTACCTGGCCGGGATCGCTCTGGCGGTGGTGTGTGCCTCCGCCCTGGTGGCGTTGTTCCGGCGCGACGCCGTGGAGTGGTACGCCGCCTGACCGACTGGTACGTCGCCTGACCGTCTGATACGCCGCCTGAACGGCCGTCCGCGGCCCGGTCAGGCCAGCAGTTTGTAGGCGTGGATCGAGCCGCCGCGGCGTTCGTAGAGGATGTCGCCGATCTGCGCCAGCCCGGTGACGCCGTCGCCCTCCGCGGAGGTGGCACCCAGCCGGAGTGTCTCGACGCCCGAGTCGTGGTCCAGGAGACCGAATCCGCCGGCGACGGGGAGCAGTACCCAATCCCGCGCGGTGGTGACGTCGGGGTCGGGTGACCACCCGCCGGTCAGGCCCGGGCCGGTCGCCCCGCCGGCCGTCCAGGTGTGCTGGCCGGTATCGGTCCGGAAGGCATGGGTGGCGCCGCCGTCGAACCACCGTGCCTGGGTGTCGTCGCCGGAGAGTGTGGTGGCGCCCGGTTTCGCCGCGGGTTCGGAGTCCAGTCGCAGGACGGGGGAGTACTGGCGCGGGGAGGTGAACCACTCGACGGCCCAGGCACCGTCACGGTCGGTCAGTGCGAGGACGCCCTCGTCGGTGACGTCGATGATCCACAGGCCCCGGGCGCCGGTGGTCTCCGAGGCGATCTCCTCGGGCTTGCGGCTGTCCTCGGGGACGGTCTCGGCGAGCGTGAGCCGTGTGGAGTCGTCGCCGGGGCAGCGTTCGGCGACGGCGAACCGGTCGTCGGTGAGGTCGGCCGTTCCGAGGGTGCAGTCGGCGCGTGGTTGCATGTCGGCTTCCTGGGGCGCCTCGACGGCGCCGTACTCGACGGTGCGGACGAGGTCGTCGCGCCAGATCTCGAGCCGCTCGGGGCTGGAGGCGAGCGCGTGCCGCCAGGTCGAGGTCAGTTCCATCGCGTCGGGGAAGGCGCTCTGTCGGGTGCTCGTGTACTGCTGCGTCGTCGGATCGAGGGCGGTGACGTCACTGCACCCGGCGGCCCCGTCGAACGCCGCGGCGAGGATGTCGGCATAGAACGTGGCCGCGCAGGGACGTCCGGCGTGCGAGTAGGTCCACCGCGGCTCGCCCGAGCCCGCGTCGCGGCCCACGAGGGTCCCGTCGTCGTCGATGGTGACGAGGTTGCCCTTCGTGGTCAGTGGGGCGCCCGCGCCCCCCGACGCGTGGGACCACAGGGGCTGGAGGGAGGTGGGGCGCTCGACCGCGGGGCCGTAGACGGGCTGCTCGTCGTCGGCGGCGCCGAAGTCCGATCGGTTCGCGCTCCCCGACAGTAGGACGGCGGCGGCCACCACCGCCATGACGACGACGATGACGGCCGCGGTCGCCAGATCGCGGCGTGTCCCCCGTTCGGAGGGCACACCGGGGAACCGTCGGCCCGGGCCGCCGGTGGCGTGTCTGTCTGCGCGCACGTGCCGTGTGTGGGGAGGTGGTGGCCCGGTCAGTCCTGACCGGCCTGGTCGGGCGACGACGACGAGGGGCGCCGACGGCGACGGCGGCGCCGCGGGGGCGCGTCCCCGGGGGTCGCCGAACCGTCTCCGCTGTCGGTCCCGGGAGCGGGGTCACCGGACGTGGCGGGCGTCGAGGCCCCGTCAGCGCCGGAGGCCCCGGTCCGGGTACGCCGCCGACGGGGTCCCGATCCGGTCCCGGACTCCCGGGCGGGCCCGCGGGAGTCACGGTCGGCCGGGCGGCGGCCGGAGCCGGTCCCGGTGGGGGCGCCGACGCGTCCGCCAGCGCTCTCCGGGATGCCGAGGTCGGACCGCAGGTGCGGGGACGTCGAATAGGTCTCGGCGGGCTCACCGGACCCGAGTCCGAGGGCCTTGTCGATCAGGCCCCACCGGGGCAGGTCGTCCCAGTCCACGAGGGTGACGGCGACACCCGTACGTCCGGCGCGGCCCGTGCGGCCGATCCGGTGCACGTAGGTCTTCTCGTCCTCCGGGCACTGGTAGTTGATGACGTGGGTGACATCGTCGACGTCGATCCCGCGGGCCGCGACATCGGTGGCGACGAGGACGTCGACGTCACCGGAGCGGAACGCCTTGAGGGACTTCTCACGCGCTCCCTGGCCGAGGTCGCCGTGGATGGCGCCCACCCGGAAGCCGCGCTCCGCGAGATCGTCGGCCAACTTCTGGGCGGTGCGCTTGGTGCGGCAGAAGATCATGGTGGCGCCACGGCCCTCGGCCTGGAGGATCCGGGAGACCACCTCGGGCTTGTCGAGCGAATGGGCCCGGTAGACGTACTGGGTGGTGTTCTCGTGCGTGGCGCCGGAGTCGGCGGCCTCGGCGCGGATGTGGGTGGGTTTGGTGAGGAAGGTGCGGGCCAGGGTGATGATCGGGCCCGGCATGGTGGCCGAGAACAGCATGGTCTGGCGCTTCTCCGGAACCATGCGCAGCAGCTTCTCGATGTCGGGCAGGAAGCCCAGGTCGAGCATCTCGTCGGCCTCGTCGAGGACGAGGGCCTCGACCTTGCCCAGCACGAGCTTCGACTGGTTCGCGAGGTCGAGCAGGCGGCCGGGGGTGCCGACGACCACGTCGACGCCCTTCTCCAGGGCCTCGGTCTGCTGCTCGTACGGCGTTCCGCCGTAGATCGCGAGGACCTTGAGCGGGCGGGTGCCGGACCCGGAGGCCGCCGGCGCGGTGAGGCCGGTCGCGGCGATCTTGAGGTCCTGGGTGACCTGGACGCACAGCTCGCGGGTGGGGACGATGATCAGCGCCCGGGGGGTGCCGTCGAGCGTCCTCGTCGCCTCGCCGGTGGCGATGCGGTGGAGGAGCGGGACGCCGAACCCGTAGGTCTTGCCCATTCCGGTCCGGGCCTGACCGATGAGGTCGGATCCGGCCAGTGCCAGCGGGAGGGTGAGTTCCTGGATGGCGAACGTGTGGGTGATCCCGCGCTCGGCGAGCGCGGTGACGATCTCCGGGCGGACGCCGAGTTCGGCGAAGCTGGGGGAGGAGTCGGAGGACGGGGCGTCGACGACGGCGGTCGTCGTGGCCATGCCGTCGACCTCTTCGGTGGTGACATCTGTGGTGGACAGGGCGGTGCCTTTCTCGTCTCGCGCGCGGATGGTTCGGGCCGCACAAGGTCCGGCCTCGCGAGCGGGGCGCGCGCACATTTCCACGGGACCTGTCACGCCCGGCGCCGGAGCGATCCGGACCCGGGGAGTGATCCACGTGCACACATCCTATCCCGTGCCGCCGCCTTTCGAGCGCGTCGGGCTAGCCTGGATCGCACGCACCGCCGATGACGGCGTGACATGCGCCTACGACGAGAAGGGCAGGCACCGTGGAGGTCAAGATCGGCATCGCCGACAGCAACCGTGAGCTCGTGTTCAAGACCGGGATGACGCCGGAGGACGTGTACAAGCGCGTCGAGGCGGCCCTGACCGCGGAGGCCAAGGCGGTACTCGAGCTCGAGGACGAGAAGGGGCGCCGTTACCTCGTGTCCACCGATCGGGTGGCGTACGTCGAGATCGGCGAGACCGCGCGCCGCGCGGTCGGGTTCCTCTCCTGAGGGAGTGAACCCCGGGCCGGGGCCGCCCTCGCGGCCCCGACCCCCGGGGGTCAGGCCTGGTTGTCCGGCTCGGTCCGGTCCCTTCCGTGACAAGGGATCTTCGACAGGCCGCCCCAGCACAGCGTGACCGTCGTCGAGACGGCGTCCGCGCGGGGGATCGGCCGGCCGGCGTCGAGCCAGTGCCCGGCGCTGACACGACTGGCCCCGACCAGTCCGACGGCCAGCAGTCGCGAGCGGTGGGCGTCGAGCCCCGAGTCCCCGCGGACGAGGTCGTGGACCGCGTCGATGCAGCCGTCGGTGGCCCGGTCGAGTTCCCGCCGGACGTCCTCGTCACCGGACTCGGAGTAGAAGACCAGCCGGAACCCGCGGGTGTCGGCGTCGGCGTACGCGAAGAACGTGTCGACGGCCGCCTCGACCCTGCGCCGGTTGTCGGAGGTCGAGTCCAGCGCGGCACGGATGCGTCCGAGCAGTTCGTCGACGTGGTGGCGCAGCACCTCGATGTACAGGTCACGTTTGGAATCGAAGTGCTGGTAGAGCACCGGCTTGGAGACGCCGGCCAGGACGGCGATGTCATCCATCCCGGAGGCGTGGAAGCCCTGGTCGACGAACACGGTCCCGGCGGCGTCGATCAGCTGGCTGCGCCGGGCCCCGCGGGGGAGCCGGGCCGCTCGGGTGCGGCCCGGTGCGGCCGGGAAGGATCCGTCCGGGCTCGTCATCTGCTGGCTCCTTCTCCGCCCGGGCGGGAGTCGACAGGCGTCCGGGCCAGACGGACAATACCCGCAGCCGCGGAGTGCGGGAGGAGGCGCCTCACCCCTCATGTGGGATCGTGTAGGCCTTGACTTCAGGAGTGGACGTGGAGGTGTACGGATGAGCGACGGCCGTCGCCGGACGCCGGGCGGTGCGGACGCCGAGGGTCGTCAGCGACCCCCGTACTACCCTCCGCACGGCGAGCCGCTGCGCGCGCCGTGGGACCCGCAGGAGTCGACCCCGGGGCGCCGCCGGTCGGTGCCCGGATCCCGGGACCACCTGCGTCGGCAGACCCCGGTCGGCAGGTTCTTGGCCACCTGGGGCTGGCGCGCGTACGCGATCCCGGTGCTCGTGGTGCTCACCGCCCTGGTGATCGGGGACGCCATCGTCTCGCCGGGCGCGTCGGACGAGGACCGGGTGGTCCGGGCGGAAGAGACCCCGGCCGTGGTCGGGGTACCCGCGGCGGGTGAGGTCCCGCCCAGTGGTGAGTTGCCGGAGGGCGGCTCCTTCATCGGGGCCGCGAGCGGGGAGTTCAGGATCGTGCCCGGCGGCACCGATCCGGTGGGACGCCCGACGGCCGAGCAGTTCAGCTACACGGTCGAGGTCGAGGACGGGATCGACACCGTCGACTTCGGCGGGGACGACTCGGTCGCCAGGATGGTCGACGCGACCCTGGCCAACCCCAAGAGCTGGACGGCCGACGGCGCAGTCGCGTTCCGGCGGATCGCCGGTGACGAGCCCGCGTTCCGGGTCTCGCTGGCGAGCCCCATGACGGTCCGCGAGAACTGCGGGTACGACATCGAACTCGAGGCGAGTTGCTACAACTCGGCCACGGGTCGCGTCTACCTCAACCTCGCGCGCTGGGTGCGGGGAGCGAGGTCGTTCCAGGGCGACATCGGGTCCTACCGGCAATACCTGGTCAACCACGAGGTCGGCCACGCGATCGGCTACCCGGCCCACGAGCCGTGCCCCGCGGACGGCGCCCTGGCGCCGATCATGATGCAGCAGACGTTCGGCGTGAACAACGGCGACATCCACCAGTTGGATCCCGAGGGCGTGGTCCCGGACAACGACGACACGTGTCGATACAACGCGTGGCCGTTCCCCGACGGACCCCCGGTGGCGGGATGACCGCCGCGGGCGGACCGGGGGACCGCGGCCTTCCCCCGCTGGTGGACCCGGTACCGGAGCTGACGAGGGACGAGCGGGAACGGTACTCGCGGCACCTGTTGCTCGGCGCGATCGGCGACGAGGGGCAGCGTCGCCTGCGCGCCGCGTCGGTGTTCGTCGTGGGTGCCGGCGGCCTGGGTGCCCCGGTGCTCATGTACCTCGCCGCGGCGGGTGTCGGGCGGATCACGGTCGTCGACGACGACGAGGTGGACCTCGGCAACCTGCACCGGCAGGTGATCCACTCCGTCGGGGCCGTGGGCCGACCCAAGGTGGACTCGGCGAGAGACCGTCTGGCCGAGTTGGCGCCCGGGGTCCGGGTCGACGCGATCCACGCCCGACTCGACGCCCTGAACATCGAGTCGCTTCTCGAGGGCCATGATCTGGTGATCGACGGCAGCGACAACTTCGCGACCAGGTACCTGGTCTCCGACGCCTGCGAGATCGCGGGGATCCCGCTCATCTGGGGGACCATCGACCGCTTCCGGGCGCAACTCGCCGTGTTCTGGTCGCGCCCACCGGCGCCCGCCGACCCGGTGACCCTGCGGGACCTCTACCCGTCCCCACCGCCTCCCGGGTCGGTGCCCAGCTGTGCCGAGGCCGGGGTCGTGGGTGCGTTGTGTGGCACGGTCGGGTCGATGATGGCAATGGAGGCGGTCAAGCTCGTCACGGGAGCGGGCCGGCCCCTACTCGGACGCCTGGTCCTGATGGATCTGCTCGAGTCGACCCACCGGGCGGTGACGATCCGACCGGACCCGTCGAGGGAGCCGGTCACCCGACTGCCCGACGGGGCCGACGACGTCTCCTGCGAGATGCCGGCGGCCGGGCCGGCGGCCGTGCCGGTCGTCACCGCCGCCGAGCTCGCGGAGGAGTTGACGCAGGCGGGGTCCCCCGGCGCTGCCGCCCCGGTCCTCGTGGACGTCCGCGGGGCGGGTGAGCGGTCCATCGCCCGGATCGAGCCGTCGCTGTGGGTGCCCCTGGACTCGGTCGCCGAGGACGCCGCGGACCCCACCGGTGTCCTCGGTCGCGCCGCCGCCCGGGGGCGCCTGGTCCTCTACTGCAAGTCCGGTGTGCGCTCCGCGCGCGCCGCCACGACCCTGTCCGGGGCCGGATTCACCGGCGTCCGGTCGTTGGCGGGCGGAATCGACGCGTGGACACGCGACGTCGACCCGTCCCTGCCCGGGTATTGACCGAGGAGGTGGGTAGCGTGGGCGGCGTGAACGATGCGAGGGTCCCCGAGCACGTCCGTGGCGCGTTCGGCGTGACGGACGGCCCGGCCGTCCCCGTGGTCGCCGGCTCCGGGACCGGCTGGCTGGTGTCCACCTCCGGTGCCGCCGTCGTGCTCCGCCCCGTCGCGGACACGGCGCTGGCGAACTGGTCCGCCCGGGTCCGGGAGGAACTGGACGTGACGGGGCTCCGGGTGGCCCTCCCCGTCCGCTCGACCGATGGACGCCACGTCGTGTCCGGCTGGCGCGCCGACCGGGTGGTGTCCGGTCGCCCCGAGGCGCGCGCCGACGAGACCATCGCGTGGTCGGCCCGCATCAACGCGGCGCTCGCCGACGTGGAGCCCCCACGGCCCGCCACCCGCCCGGCGAGGCGACCGTGGTCCGAGACCGACCTGTTCGCGTTCGCCGAGGCGGCCGCCTGGGACGGTGATCCCGAACACGACCTGGCGCCCGGGATGGAGGACCGTGGCACGCCGTTCGCGACCCACCGTGCGGCCGCTCTGCTCGGTGCGACGGGCCTCATCCGGCACCGCAGGCCGGTCGGGATCCCCGTGACCGGCGTGGTCCACGGGGATCTCGCCCGGGGTCTGCTCTTCGACTCGTCCGCCGAACCCGCACTGACCGACGTCGTGCCCTATGCCCGGTCGGCCTCGTGGTCGGCCGCGGTCGTCGCCGTCGACCACCTGTCGTGGGGGACGGCCGATACCGGGGTCCTCGGCAGATGGCGCCATCTCGAGCAGTGGCCCCAGATGGTGTTGCGCGCTGCCGTGTTCCGGCTGGCGGTGCACGCGCTGCACCCCGGTTCGCGCCCACATGCCATGGACGGGTTGCAGTCCATGGCCCGCGAGGTCGGCGAGTTCGTGGGGGACACGTCGGCATGACCCCCCGTTCCCCGCGGGCATCGTCCCGCCCGGGTGCCCTCGCGTTTCCGCTCGCGGCCCTCGTCGGCGTCGTCCTCGTCTCGCTGAACCTCCGGACCGCCGTCACCTCCCTCAGCCCGCTGCTCGGGGTGATCGATGCCGAGATCGGCCTCGGCGCCGCCGGGATGGGGCTGCTGGGGATGGTCCCGACCGCCATGTTCGCCGTCTGGGGTGTGCTCACCCCGATCGTCCTACGCCGGGTGGGTCTGGAGATACTGACGGTCCTGGCGATGGTCGCGGCGGCCGTCGGGCAGCTCATCCGGGCCGCCGCCCACGACCCCTGGGTGATGGGAGCGGGGTCGCTCATCGCGCTGGCGGGGATGGGTATCGGCAACGTCGTCGCCCCGCCCCTGGTCAAGAAGTACTTCCCCCGGCACGTGGCCGCGGTCAGCATGGCCTACATCACCGGTCTGCAGCTGGGCACCGTCGTCCCGGCGCTGGTGGCGGTACCGGTCGAGGAGGCCGCCGGGTGGCGGGTCTCCATCGGGTGGTGGGCGGTCCTCGCCGTCGTCGCCGCGATCCCCTGGATCGTCGAGATCGTGCGGCCGGGCACCCCCACCGACTCCCCTCGTGCCACCGGATCCCCGCGCCCCGCCGACGGCCCCACCGACAGTGCTGCCGCCAGCGCCCCCGACGGCTCCGCCGCGCCCCCCACCCGGCGCATCCGCCCGTGGCGTTCGCCCGTCGGCGTGGCCCTGGCCCTGTTCTTCGGAACCAACTCCTTGTGCACGTACGCGTTCTTCACCTGGCTCCCGGCCGTGGCCGAATCGATCGGGATGACGCGCGCGGAGGGCGGGTTGGCGTTGGCGGTGTACTCGGCGATCGGCCTCATCGCGGCGTTGGTGGTGCCGTGGGCGGCGGGCCGCTTCGAGGACCCGTACGCCGTCGTCGTCGTCTCCGTCGTGTCCTACCTGGCCGGGTTCGCCGGCCTGCTCTGGGCTCCCGGCGCGGCGTGGGTGTGGATCTGCCTGCTCGGCGTGGGACCCAGCACGTTCCCGCTCTGCCTCACGCTGATCAACCTCCGCACGCGCACCCAGGCCGGCTCCGCCGCGCTCTCCGGGTTCTCCCAGGGCGTGGGGTACACGGCCGCGTCCCTCGGGCCGCTCGTGTTCGGCATGCTGTTCGACGGCCCCGGGCTCGGGGCGGGCCTGGCGTTCCTCACGGTGGTGTTGGCCATCATGACGGTCGTCTCGCGGACCGCGTGCCGCCCGAACATGCTCGAGGACACCCTGCGCTGAGGCGTACCGTCCCCCGCGCCGGTCGCGGGCCCGGTCTGCGCGGTGCGGGGTCGACATGCCCTCCGGCGAGCGGCTCGTCCGGGCGGGCAGGGGGGATGTCGTGGTCGTGTGGTCTCATCGAGCCGTGACACAGCCCGCCACCGCCTTGACCGCCACTGCCTTGACCGCCCCTGCCCCGACCGCCCCCCGCGACGCACGCGCGGTCGACGAGCACGGAACGTCCTGGTCGGCGGAACTCGACGACCTCCTCGGGCGTGACTGGTCGGGTGCCCGGACGCGCAGGCAGGACCGGTGGGTCGTGCGCGGGGGCCCGGGCAGCGGGAAGACGTCGCTGATCGTCGATGTGGTGCGCTCCGCGGTGGCCGGCGGGGTGGGGATGGACGGGGTCCTGGTGCTCACCGGCTCGGCGGCGGCCGCGGCCACCCTGTTCGAACAGGCCACCCACGGGATGCCCCCGCACCTCGTGGTCGGCACCGACGCGCCCGTCCGCACCGTGCACTCCCTCGCCCACGCGGTCGTCCGGTTGGCGGCCGCGCGGGCCGACGCACCGCCCCCGCGCCTGCGCACCGGAGCCGAGCACGACGCGGTGGTGCGGGAGACCCTGATGGGCGAACTGGCGGACGGGGCCCCGCACTGGCCCGAACAGATGCGGCCGGCTCTCTCCACCGTCGGATTCGCCCGCGAACTGCGCGACCTGCTCCTGCGTTCGCTGGAGAGGGGCATCGGACCCCGTGAACTCGCCCGGCTGGGCCGCACCGCGGGGCGTCCGGCCTGGGTCGCCGCCGCCGGGTTCTTCCGCCGCCACGAGGAGCAGATGGCGCTGCGGTCCGGGGTGCGTTCCGGACAGTCGGACATACCGGAGGCGCTCAACGCAGCTGAACTCGTCGGGGCCGCACTGGACGCCCTCACCGCCGATCCCGATCTGCGCGAGATCTTCCGGTCCCGCCGTCTCGTCGCGGTGGATGACGCGCAGCACCTCGATCCGCTGGCCGCCGAGTTCGTCGCGGCGGTCGGAGGCGGGGCGGACGTCCTGCTCGTGGCCGAGGACGGCGACCAGTCGGTGTTCCGGTTCCGTGGCGCCGACGGGGGTCTCGCCCGGGCCGTGGTGGACCAGGGTGGCCGCGCGATCGACCTGAACACCGGGCACCGCATGTCACCGGCGATCACGGCCGTCGCCGCGCGCGTCGCGTCGAGACTCCCCGGGGCCGCCCGCCACCGGCCCCGCGAGACGCCGGGCCCGGCCGAGGGGTCGGTGGGGGTGACCGTCGCGGGCTCGTCCGCCGCGGAGGCCGCGGTCATCGCCGACTTCCTCCGCCGTCGACACGTCCTGGACGGCGTCGACTACGCGGAGATGGCGGTGGTGACCCGCTCGCTGCCCCGGGTGGCGGACGCGCTCTTCGCCGCCCTCGACGCCGCGGGGGTCCCGGTCGTGGACGCGGGCGCGGAGATCCCGCCCGCCCACGACCCCGTGGCGTCGGCGCTCCTGCTGCTGGTGCGTTCCGCCGTGGACGGCGAGACCGGAACCGATGCGGAACAGACGCTGGCGATGCTCTCCGGCCCGATCGGACGCGCCGACGCGGTGGCCATGCGGCGCCTCCGGCGCGGCCTGCGTCGCTCCGGGATCGGCGGGAACGAACCGAGCGCGGACACACTGCGCCGGCTCGTGCTCGCGGAGGAGGACCAAATCCCGCCGGGCCTGACGGCGGTGGAGCTCGCGCCGGTGACGAGGATCCGGCGGGCCCGCGCGGCGGTCCTGCAGGAACTCGAGGCGGGCGGCACCGCGGAGGAGGCCCTCTGGGCCGCGTGGTCGGCGTCGAGACTGGAGAAGCGCCTCGTCCGTCAGGCGGTCGCCGCCGACCCGTGGTCCCGGTCCGCCGACCGCTCGCTCGACGCGGTCGTGTCGCTGTTCGACCACGCCGCCGACTTCGTCGACAGGGTGCCCGGCGGGTCCGTCGCCCTCTTCTGCGACGTCGTCTCCGGCGAGGACCTGCCCGCCCCCGGACGCGCGGACACCAGAGCCCGCGGAGGGGCGGTGAGCGTGTTGTCCGCGCACGCCGCGGTGGGCAGGCAGTGGCGGGCCGTGGCCGTGTGCGGCGTGCAGGACGGGGTGTGGCCGGCACCCCGCCGGCGGTCCGGTCTCCTGGGAGTCGACGAGCTGGTCGACCTGACCGAGGTCGCCGGTGACGGCCCGGTGCCGTCCGAGGCCGAGCGGGCCGTGTCCTCCGCCGCCGCCCGCTCGGCCGAGGAACGTCGACTGTTCTACGTGGCGTGCTCCCGCGCGAGGGATCACCTCCTGGTGACCGCGGTCGAGTCGCCGGAAGAGGGTGACATCGCGCCCTCCCGGTTCGTCGACGAGATCTCGGACCTGGCCACCACCACCCCCACCGCGGCGCCCGCCGGGGCGGTGGCAGGCCCGCCCCGGCACGCGCCGACCGTCTTCACGCTCCCGCACCTGGCCGTGGACCTGCGGGCGGCACTCCACGACCCGGCCACCGACCCCGCGGACGCCCGGCACGCGGCCGGACTCCTCGCCGGGCTCCGCGACGCCGGGGTGGAGGTCGCCGACCCGCGGACCTGGTTCGGCGCCGCCGAGCCGTCCTCGACGACCCCGGTGGTCACCTCGACGCCGGGCGAACCCCTCGCGGTCCTCTCACCCTCCGGTTTCGGTGCCCTGGAGGAGTGTCCCCTCCGGTGGTTCCTCCAGAAGGTGCGGGGCGACTCCTCGGACGCCGGATCGGCGGCCCCTCTCGTGCGGGGTTCGGCGGTCCACGCGCTGACACAGGCGGTGGAGGGAGGGATCCCGGAGGACGCACTTCGGGGGGCCGTGCGGCGACGGGCGGAAGCCCTCACGATGGCCCGTGGGTGGTTCGCCGAGCGGGGCGCGGAGTCGATGGTCGAGATGGCCGAGACCTTCCGACTGTGGCGTGCCTCGACGCGCGACCAGTACACCACCGCCGGGGTCGAGGAGGCGTTCGAGTTCGATGTCGACGGCCCGGTGCGGGTCCGCGGACGGATCGACCGGCTCGAGGCGACCACGGCGGGGCAGGTGATCCCGGTCGACGTGAAGACCTCCCGTGCCGCGGCGAGCCACGCCGAGGCCGCCGTGCACCCGCAGCTCGCCCTCTACCAACTCGCCGTCGCCGCCGGGGCCGTCGACTCCGCGGCGGGTCGGGCCCCCGGCGGAGGACTCCTGCTCTACCTGGCGGGCAGGGAGGGGCGCATGCCAGCCGAACGGATGCAGGACCCCCTCGGGACGGCGGCCGGGGAGGAACTCGCCCGGCGGGTGACGGAAGCGGGCCGCGCGACCATCGGACCGTCCTACACCGCGAGGGTAGGTCGCTGGTGTGAGCACTGCGACGTCAGATCCAGCTGCCCGGCGCAGCCCGAGGGAGAGCAGGTGATCGGGTGACCACGATGATCGAGCCCGACGTCATCGCCGACGCGCTCGGGATCCACCGGCCGACCGCCGAGCAGGCCGAGGTGATCTCGGGTCCGGCGGAACCGACGCTGGTCCTGGCGGGAGCCGGTGCCGGCAAGACCGAGACGATGGCCGCCCGCGTGGTGTGGCTGGTGGCGAACGGCTACGCCCGCCCGGGGGAGATCCTCGGGCTGACCTTCACCCGCAAGGCCGCGCAGCAGCTGTCCCGTCGCATCCGCCGGCGGCTCGACGCGCTGGCGCGCAGTCCCCTGTGCACGGGTCCGGGAGCCGCTCCCGGGATCGCGGAGGCCATCCGCACCGAGGATCCACAGATCTCGACCTACCACGCGTTCGCCGGGACCCTGCTCGGGACGTACGGACTGCTCGTCCCCGTCGAACCGGACGCGCGGCTGCTCACCCCCACCGCCGCCTTCCAACTCGCCCACGACGTGGTGTCGAGGTGGGAGAGTCCCCTGACGACCGGATCGACCCCCGGCCGGGTGACGCGCGACGTGCTCACGCTGGCAGGACAGCTGTCCGACCACCTCGTCACCACCGACGACCTGCGCACCGACCCCGACCTGATGACCACCCTCATCGCGACCCTGCCCCCCGGGCCGCGGCAACGCCAGGCCCCCACCCGGTGGCTCCAGGAGACGGCGGACGTGCAGGGGCATCGCGACGAACTGGCGGACCTGGTGGACGCGGTCGCGGCCCGCATGCGCACGGAATCGGCGCTCGATCACGGTTCGCAGATGGCGCTGTCCGCCACCGTCGCGCGCGACCACCCCCAGGTCGGCCAGGCCGAGCGCCGGGCGTTCCGGGTCGTGCTGTTGGACGAGTACCAGGACACCGGGCACTCGCAGCGAGTCCTGCTCTCCTCCCTGTTCGGGGGCGGGGCGGGACCCGTCCCGGCCGTCACAGCCGTCGGCGATCCCATGCAGTCCATCTACGGCTGGCGCGGGGCCTCGGCCTCGAACCTCGACCGGTTCCGCGAGGACTTCCCCCTGGCCGACGGTCGGCGGTCGCACCTGCGCGAGCTCACCACCTCGTGGCGGAACCCACCCGAGGTCCTGACGCTGGCCAACCGGATCACCGCGCCCCTGCGCGACCGGCCGGGGTCGATCCCCGTCCCCGAACTGCGAGCCCGACCCGGTGTCGAGGCCGCCGACCTCAGGGTCGCCGTCCTGGACACCGCGTCGGACGAACGGGAATGGCTCGCAGACGCGATCGCCGCGAGATACAGCGCGGCCGCCCGGGACGGTCGCACGCCGACCGCTGCGGTGCTGGTCAGACGCAACGGGGATTCCGCGGCGATCGCCGCCGCCCTCGAGTCGCGCGGCCTGGCCGTCGAGGTGGTGGGGGTGGGCGGACTGCTCGACGTCCCCGAGGTCGCCGACGTCGTCGCGCTGCTCACCGTGGTCTCCCGCCCGGGTGCGGGACCCGCACTGCTGCGCCTGCTCAGCGGCTCCCGGTTCTCTCTCGGAGCCGCGGACCTCGCCGCGCTCGCCCGGCGTGCCTCCCACCTGTCGCTGCGCCGGCCCGCGGCCCCCGGCGGGGCGGTGACCGCTCTCGGCCAGCTGGAGGACATCCTCGACGGCATCGCCAGGGGGGAGGAGACCGACTCGGCCGGGCTCGCCGACGCCCTCGCCGACCCCGGCCCCGCAGGCGGCTACAGCCCGGACGGCGCCGCCCGCATCAGCGAACTCGCCGGGATCATCTCGGGCCTGCGCGCCCGCTCGTCGGCACCCCCCGCCCGTCTGGTCGCCGCCGCCGAGCAGGCGCTCGGACTCGACGCGGAGGTCCGCCTACGTCAACGCGCGGGAGTCGGCGAGGCCCGCGAGCAGCTCGACGCGCTGCAGGAGGTGGCGGCGGGGTTCCGGCCGGACCGGGGAACGGGACTGGACGCCTTCCTGTCCTACCTCGACCTCGCGCGCACGGTCGACGGGGGACTCGCGCGCGGCGAGGTCGCCGCCACACCGGGGCGGGTCCAGATCCTCACCGTCCACTCCGCCAAGGGGCTCGAGTGGGAGATCGTGGCCGTCCCGCACCTGGCGCAGGGGGTCTTCCCGTCCGACCAGGCGCCACAGACCTCGGTGCGCACGGCGACCCAGTTGCCCGAGCACCTGCGGGGGGACCGTGAATCGGAGGACAACCCCGGCGGCGTCCCTGTGCCCCGGCTCGACGACGTGACCGACCGGAAACTCCTGCAGGACGCGCTCGAGACTCATATCAAGCGGGTCCGGCGACGCTCACTGGACGAGGATCGGCGACTGTTCTACGTGGCGGTGACACGAGCCGAGCAGACGCTGCTGCTGTCCGGGTCACACTGGATCGGAGGGGCCGCCACACCCAAGGGCCCGTCGGAATTCCTCGACGAGGTCCTGGAGGCGTGCGGGGGAGACGAGCCACTGGGGGAGATCGATCACCTCGTCGTCACACCCTCCCCGACCAACCCCGCCACGACGACCGTCGTGGAGGCCACGTGGCCTCGACCGGCCGTCCCCGGCCGCGTCGCCGTCGCACGGGCGGTCGACGCGGCCGTGCCGGTGGACCCAGAGAACGAGGACCCGCCGGAATCTGGACCGGCACGCCGCTGGCACCTCGCCGCGGCACCGCTGCTGGCCGACGCGCGGCGGGCGGCCGAACAGCGGGACGAGGTGATCCTGCCCCGCCGGCTCACCGCGGGCCAGATCGTCGCTCTGGCGTCCGACCCCCGGGAGTTCGCGGACCGACTCCGCAGGCCGGTCCCGTTCCGTCCCGACCGCTTCGCCCGGCGCGGGACCCGCTTCCACCTCTGGCTGGAGCACCGCTTCGGCGCCACCCACCTCCTCGACATCGACGACCTGCCCGGCGCCGGCGACCAGGGCGCGGCCGACGGACTGTCCGAGGCGGACCTGACCGCACTGCAGGAGGCGTTCGAGGCATCCCGGTGGGCACGGATGACACCCGAAGCGGTCGAGGTGCCCTTCGAGGTGGGGCTCGGCGAACACCTGTTGCGCGGACGGATGGACGCGGTGTTCACCGCCACCGCCAGCGCGGACACCGACGGCGACGACGACCCGGGGTGGATCGTCGTGGACTGGAAGACGGGACGGGTTCCCGCCGAGCGGGACATGCCCGCCGTCGCCCTCCAGCTGGCCGTCTACCGGTACGCCTGGGCCCAGATCGCCAGTGCCCGCCTGGGACGACCCGTGGGGCTCGACCGCGTGCGCGCCGCGTTCCACTACGTGCGTTCCGGGCGCACGATCGAACCGGCCCATCTGCCGGACGCCGACGAGCTGTCACGACTGCTCTCCGACGGGCCGGGGCGGGGTCGGTTGTTGTCCCGCGGCGGGCGATAGGCGACGATTCATGTCGATGACGGCACGGTCCCCGCGGGGGACGCGTCGCGGAAACGGAGTCCCATGGTGAAGAAGCGCGCACTGGCATCGCGGTTCCGTGGCCACGACCCGCTGGACGAGAGCCCCGACCATGCGCTCGTGGGCGTGGTGAGCATCCCGGAGAACAGTGAGACGCCGTGGCGGCTGATCGGCAAGCGCGTGGTGATGGCCGTCGTCGCCCTGTGCATCGCTGTGCTGGTGGTGTGGTTCGACCGCGGGGGCTATACCGGTGGCGGCGGAGCGAATGGTGAGCTGACGCTCATCGATTGCTTCTACTACGCCACGGTCTCCCTCTCGACCACCGGTTACGGAGACATCACCCCGATCACCCAGCAGGCGCGGCTGATCAACACCATCGTCGTCACCCCGCTTCGCCTCGTATTCCTGATCCTGCTCGTCGGCACCACTCTGGCCGTGCTGACCGAGCAGTCCCGTCAAGCCTTCAAGATCCAGCGATGGAGAACTCACGTGCGCAATCACACCGTCGTCGTCGGCTACGGCACCAAGGGCAAATCCGCCATCGCCGCGATGCTCGCCGACGACACCGCCCCGGACGACATCGTCGTCGTCGACACCGACCCCCAGGCACTCAAGGCCGCGGCCGCCCACGGTCTGGTCACCGTCCACGGTTCGGCCACCCGGTCCGACGTCCTCAAACTGGCCGGCCTCACCCGCGCCTCCGCTGTCGTGGTGGCCACCAACTCGGACGACACGGCCGTGCTGGTCACCCTCACCGCGCGGGAACTGGCACCCAACGCGAAGATCGTCGCGACGGTCCGCGAGAGCGACAACAAGCACCTGCTCAAGCAGTCCGGCGCAGACTCCGTGGTGGTCTCCGCCGAGACCACCGGACGTCTCCTCGGTCTGGCCACCAATTCGCCGACGGTCGTGGGGATGATGGAGGATCTGCTCACTCCGGACGAGGGCTTCTCCATCGCCGAACGACGGGTCGAGGAGTCCGAGGTGGGCGGCTCGCCCCGGCACCTGGCCGAACTCGTTCTGGGAGTGGTGCGCAAGGGACAGCTCATCAAGGTCAACGAGTCCGAGGCGGACGCGCTCGAGAGCGGCGACCGGCTGCTCTACATCCGGATGATCCCCGACTGAGGCACGGGTCGGGCGGGGACGCCGAGGTGGCCGGGCTACGCTGATCGACGCCCCTCACGACCGCGAAAAGGACCCCACACGATGCCGATGGACTTCACCCTCGACTCCGATCCGGTGCTCTCGGTGGCGGCGCCCGACAGGGCGGCACCCCTACGGCAGGACTCCGATGAGTTGAACAGAGGATGGGCCACGGCGCGCGTGATGAAGGTGGACCGTCGCAACAAGTTCGCGATCGAGCCGGCACCCGGTGATCGGCAGCGGATCCGCCTGGAGCCCGCCCTGGACCTCGCGGACACCCTCCCCGAGGAGGCGGTGTTCCTCGGGAGGACCGAGGACGCCCGGCACATCTGGGCGGTCCCGGTCGACGAGCTCCCCGCCGAGCCCGCGGTGACGTCGCTCCGCTCGTGCGGGGCCGACCTCGTCGAGGGTGACGGGTCGCTGGCCTCCCAGGCCATGGCCCTACTCGGGTGGCATCGCGACAACGTCCGCGGCCGCGAACGCACCCACCATCCGCGCCGGGTCGACGCGGGATGGGCGATCGAGGACCCGTTCCACGGTGGCCTCGAGTACCCACGGACCGACCCCGCCGTGATCTGCCTGGTCCACGACGGGGGACGACGAGTGCTCCTCGCCCGCCAGCCGATCTGGCCCGAGGGCATGTACTCGCACGTCGCCGGTTTCGTCGAGGCGGGGGAGTCCCTGGAGGGCTGCGTCCGACGTGAGGTCGCCGAGGAGGTGGGCGTGGTCGTCGACCGCGTGCGCTACCTGGGCAGCCAGCCCTGGCCGTTCCCCCGGTCCCTCATGGTCGGCTTCCACGCCATCGGCGACCCGGAGGCCCCGATCGTGCTCGAGGACGAGGAGATCAGTGAGGCCGCGTGGTTCGACGTCGACCGGGTCCGTGACGCGCTGGCCGGCCGTGGCGACCTCATGGTGGCGCCAGCCGTCTCCATCGCGCACGTGATGCTGCAGTCCTGGGTCGCAGCGGTCGACGCGGACGCCGACGCCTGAGGGCGCCGGTCCCCGGCGTCGCCGTCAGACCCGGCCGAACGCGTCAGACCCCGGCGAGTTCGGCGAGCTTGGCGCGCACCTGCGAGGCCGGGGGATTGGTGGCAGTGGTGCCGTCCGAGTACAGCGCCGTCGGGACGACCCGGTTGCCGCCGTTCACGCTCTCGACGAAAGCGGCGGCATCGGCGTCCGCCTCCACGTCGACCTCGGTGTAGCCGATCTCCTTCTCGTCCAGCAGCTTCTTGAGTCGCGTGCAGAAGAGGCACCACGTGGTGGTGTACAGGGTCAGGGCGCCGGCATCGTCGTTCGTCGTCAGATCGCTCATGATGGGGTGTAACGCGCACGACCGCGGGAATCATCCCCGGGGGGAGGCCTCGGACGCGATGTCGGAGGCGGATGCCACGATGGGGGCGTGAGTGACATGCGGCGCGGACGGGGAGATGGTCGCGGACGGGGAGACGGTGCGGAGTCGGCCCTCGAGGGTCTCGACCCGCAGCAACGTCGTGCCGTGCTGGCGCCGCGGGGTCCCGTGTGCATCCTCGCCGGCGCCGGGACCGGCAAGACCCGCACGATCACCAGGCGAATCGCCCACCTGGTCACGACCGGGCACGTCCGCGGTGACCAGGTGCTGGCGGTGACGTTCACCGCCCGCGCCGCCGGGGAGCTGCGCATGCGGTTGGCGGGGCTGGGAGTCGCGGACGCCGGGACGGGACCCGTACAGGCCCGGACCTTCCACTCGGCCGCCCTGCGGAACCTGTCGTACTTCTGGCCACGGGTGTACGGGGAGGAACCCTGGCAGCTGTTGGACGGGCAGTTCCGCGCCGTCGCCCAGGCGGTGCGCCGGGTCGGCCTGGACCCCGCCACGGAGACCATCCGCGACGTGCTGACCGAGATCGGCTGGGCCAAGTCCAGCCTGCTCACGCCGGACACGTACGCGGAGCAGGCCGTCGCGCTGGGTCGCGACCTGCCGGTGCCGGCCCCCGAGGTCGCGCGCGCGTTCCGGGCGTACGAGGACCTCAAGGTCTCCGGACCGGTCCGGATGCTCGATTTCGACGATCTCCTGAGCCACATGGCCGAACTCGTCGAAGAGGTCCCGGCGATCGCCGAGGAGTTCCGGGACCGCTACCGCTGCTTCGTCGTCGACGAGTTCCAGGACGTCACGCCGGCCCAACAACGGCTGCTCACCGCGTGGCTGGGCAGGAGGGACGACCTGACGGTGGTCGGTGACGTCAACCAGACCATCTACTCGTTCGCCGGCGCAGAACCGGACTTCCTGCTCGGCTTCGCGGACCGCTACCCGGGTGCCACCGTCGTGCGCCTGGAGTCCGACTACCGCTCCACGCCTCAGGTCGTGGACCTGGCCAATGCGGTGATCGGCGCCGGCAGCGGCCGTTTCCGCAGTGCCGGGCTCACCCTGCGGGGTATGCGGCCGCCGGGCCCCGAGCCGGTCCTCGCCGAGTACCCCGACGAGGACGCCGAGGCGGAGGCGGTGGCGGGGGCCGTCGCCGATCTCGTCCACGGTGGGATGGACCCTTCGGAGATCGCGGTGCTGTACCGCATCAACGCCCAGTCCGAGCGGGTCGAGGCGGCCCTGGACGAGGCCGGGATCGGATACCGGCTCAAGGGGGGAGAGGGCTTCTTCGAGAGGCCGGTGGTCCGTCGGGCCATGTCGGCGATCGACCGACTGATCGACGGCTCGGACGAGGCGCGGGCGCAGGCGTACTCCCAGCTGTCGGACCCCACGGAGATCGTCGCCGTCATCAGGCAGGCGCTCGAGCCCCTCGGTCTCACCGCCGCCGAGCCGTCCGGTGCCCAGGCCAGGGAGACCTGGAATTCACTGAACTCGCTGGTGGGTCTCGCGGAGGAGATCGCCACGGCCGAGGCTCGCGAGGGCCTGCTACCGGTGGTCGCGGGGCTTCGAGAACGGGCGGCGGCACGTCACGCCCCGGACGAGCGGGGTGTGACGCTGGCGTCGTTCCACGCCGCCAAGGGGCTCGAATGGGACGCGGTGTTCCTCATCGGAGTCCACGAGGGGAGTTTGCCGATCAGCCACGCGATCAACGCCGGACCGGACGCGATCGAGGAGGAGCGGCGCCTGCTCTACGTGGGCGTCACCCGCGCCCGCGAGCACCTGACCGTGTCGTGGAGTCGGAGTCGACGCGCCGGTGGCCGGGCCGGCCGACGCCCCAGCCGCTTCCTCGACCCCGTTCGCCCGGCCCAGTCCCCGGTCGGACCGCGCGGGTCCACCGACACCTCGGACAAGGGACGGTGCCGCGGGTGCGGGGAGAAGCTCACCGGGCCCATGCACCGCGCGCTCGGGCTGTGCCCGGAATGCTCGGTGGAGGTCGATACCGGCCTGTTCGAACGACTGCGGGACTGGCGCAAGGAGACCTCCGAGCGGATCGGCAAACCCGCCTACACGGTGTTCACCAACGACACGCTCGCCCAGATCGCCCGGGAGCGGCCCGCCGACACCCGCGCACTGGGCCGGATCGGCGGGATCGGGGCGCACAAGCTGAGCGAGTACGGCGACGACGTGCTGAGGCTAATCCGCGCCACCTGAACCCGCGCCGCGCGGGAGGATCCCCGAGCCGGGGGCTGGTCAGCCCTCGTCGGGGAAGATCTCCGGCATCCAGCGCTGCACGATCTCCCGGTACGGGGCGGACGCCTCGAGTTGGCACAGCATGCCCACCGACGCGGACAGCACCCGGTGGATCAGGACGTACTCGCGCGGCAGGGTGAACGAGCGGGAGGTCCGGAACTCCCGCCCCGACACGTCCCCGTAGACGGACATGATGCTCTGCATCCACGCGCGGCTGAAGTGGAAAACAGGCTCGCGCATCGGCTCGATGAACGGGTTCAGGAACGCCATCGCGTCGGCGGGGTCGAGGCCGTTCCGGCCGACGTATCCGGCCCGGGTCATCAACCGGACCAGTTCCGCGGAATCGCCGGCCTGGGCGAGCCGCATCATGGAGGTGAGGACCTCGGGCACGCCCTCGGGCAGCGGGATCGACGCGCCGAAGTCCAGGACCACCAGCCGACCGTCATCGGCGAGCAGGAAATTACCGGGGTGGGGATCACCGTGCATCATCCGGGCACGGGTGGGGGAACTGAACTGGAATTCGGTGAGGAGCTCGCCGGCCCGGTTGCGTTCCTCGGGGGTGCCGTCGCTGGAGATACGGCTCAGGGCCCGCCCGTCCACCCACTCGGTAACGAGCACCTTCGGCGACGAGGCCAGCACAGAGGGCACCCGGAAGAGGCGATCGTCGCGATAGGCGGCCGAGAACACCCGCTGGGTGTCGGCCTCCGCGCGGTAGTCGAGTTCGCTCACGGTGCTGTCGTAGAGCTCATCGATGATGCCCCTGATGTCGGTGCCAGGGTTGAGCGGCCGGAACAGGGGAGCCAGTCGCCGGAGTTGCCGTAGGTCCGAGCGGAGGGCCTCGTCCGCGCCGGGATACTGGATCTTGACGGCCACCTCCCGACCGTCGGACCAGACGGCGCGGTGGACCTGCCCGATGGAGGCGGCCGCGGCGGCGTCACCGTTGAATTCTGCGAACCGCTCGCGCCAGCGCAGCCCGAGCTGGGCGTCGAGGACCCGCTCCACCTCGGCGGCGGGCATGGGTGGAGCCTCGGCCTGCAGCTTGGTGAGGGCCTCCCGGAACGGCTCGGCGTACTTGTCGGGCATCCCGGCCTCGAACACGCTCAGGGCCTGGCCGACCTTCATGGCGCCGCCCTTGAGTTCCCCGAGGACGGCGAAGACCTGCTCGGCGGCCTGATCGGCCAGTTCCTCGCTCAGATCCCCGTCACCCCGCCCGAGGGCGCGTCGACCGAGTGAACCGGCGGCGCGACCGGCGATGCCCAGTGGGAGTCCCGCGAGGCGTGCTGCGCGGCGGGACGAGGTGCGGGGTAGGTCGGACACGCCTTCAATCATGACAGAGGACGGACATGCGGGGCGGCGCCACAGTCGCAGCCTGCGTCGGCCTGCCATTCGAGCCGGCGCCACAGTCCCTCGGACGGATTGATCTCCACGGTGGCACCGATGGTCTGGAGCCTGGTGCGGGGTTCGCGGCTGGCGGCGACCTCCGCCAGCACCAGGGCTGCGGCGGCGGTGAGGGCGGGAACGGCCGCGTCAGGGCTGTGTCCGATGAGTTGCGCGGCGACGAACGGCCACCGCGGGTCCCGGCGGGCGCGGTACAGGTCGGTGCAGCGCAGACACGGGGTGACACCCGGCATCACGGTCGGGCCCACCACCACACGGCCGTCCCGGCAGTACACGTGCATGTGCGCCTGCCCGGACCGGGCGAGTGCGGTGGTGACCACCGGATCCACCGAGACGGTGCCGGTGAGGATGACCAGGTCGGGGGCCCTGCCCCGGCGGAACCAGGGCGGCCGCTCGGCGTCGAGCGTCAAGCCCGGGCTGGGGCCGGTGGTCACACGACAGCCGTTGACCGACAGCGGCCCCCGAAGCACCTCCGAGATCTGGCCGACCCCCAGGATGTGGACCCGACGCACCGGCGCGGGCCTAGGAGTGGGGCCCGTCGCGTGCGCGTCTGCGTCCGTGTCTGCTCCCGGTTCCGTCGGGTCGAGTCGTAGATGACCGAGGTCGGCCAGGTGGACGAGGATCCGGGCCACGGTGGACATCCCCGACGCGTCGATCCCCGCGCGGGCGGCCACGTCGTCGAGATGGGCCCCGCCGTCGAGGCCGCGGAGTAGTGCAGTGAGGCGGCGGGCGCCCACAACGGCGGGGGCGTCGACCACCACCGCGCGGTCAGGTGCCAGTCCCACCTGGACGGTGTGGTCATCCCGCGCGACGACCACGGTGCCGGGACGCAGGGTGGCCCGGACCCGGGAGACCGGGGCCTCGGCCTGAGCGGCGATGACGGGGGCGGCGGTGCGCGGGGAGACGGGCGCCACCGCCGCGGTTCCGGTGCCGGCCTCGGTGGCGGCGCGTGGAGGGTCGTCGGCGGGAGCGGTCACTGGGGTCACGGGGCACATCGTGGCACGCGACGACCGTGTCCGGACGCTGCTCGTGCCTCGTTGTCCACAGGCCCCGGTCTCGTCGGCGCCTGTGGATAACCGCACCGTGTCGGGTGGTCTACCGTGGTCCGCGTGTCGCCAGCCCCACGCCCCGCCGCCGCGTCCGCGAGCCCACCGTCACCCGGCCCGGGCCCGGCACCGGCGCTACCCACCGAGCCTGATGATCCTCGGATCGAGGTCCGCCGCTCCACACGCCGCAGGAGGACGGTCTCAGCTCGGGTGGAGGGCGAGACCGTGGTGGTCCTCATGCCGGCGGGGCTGCCGCGCGCGGAGGAACGACGTCTCATCACCGACATGCTCGGCCGGCTCGCCCGGTCCGGTCGCCGCAAGGGTCACCGGGCGTCCGATGCGGACCTGATGCGGCGCGCCACGGAGCTGTCGACGAAGTGGCTGGAGGGTCGGGCGCGGCCGGCATCGGTGCGGTGGGTGCCGGCGATGACCACCCGCTGGGCGTCCTGTTCACCGGATTCCGGGGAGCTCCGGATCAGCGAGACGCTGCGGGACGTGCCTGCCTACGTGCTGGACTACGTCGTGATGCACGAGCTGGTCCACCTCGTCGTCCCCGGGGGTCACCCGCCCGAGTTCTGGGAGGTGGTGCGCAGGTATCCGCGTACCGAACGGGCGATGGGGTACCTGGAGGCCTACTCGCGGGTGCTCAGGCAGGGGGCCGGGTCGGACGCCCCCGGTGGCGGGGGAGGGCCGGGGACCGTCGGCGAGGGCGTGGGCGACCTGGTCGAGGGCGACGACGACGAGACCGGCCAGTACTAGGTCGGCCCGCCCGTCACGACGCCCGCCGATCAGGCCCCGTCGTGCGGCCCCTCTGAGCCTGAACCCTCGGAGCCTGACCCCTCCGGAGTCTGAACCCTCGGAGCCTGACCCCTCGGAGCCGGAACCTTAGGAGCCGGAGCCGTCAGAGCCGGAACCCGGGCCATTCGGGCCTGAGGCCTCGGGTCCGCCGTCGCCTGTCCCGCCGGCCTCTCCGGTCCCGCCACCCGATTCGCGGAGAAAGCGCTCGATCTCGTCGACGCCGCTGGAGTCCCCGGTCGACTCGTCGAGGAGCCGGTCGATGACGGCGGCGGGGTTCTCGAGGTCCTCGCCGACGGGCAGCAGGTCGGGGTGGCTCCACAGCCCGTCGCGGCGTTCGGTGCCCACGGCCTCCCCGACCCGGCGCCACAGCTCGGAGGCCTCACGCGCCTTGCGTGGACGCAGTTCGAGTCCGACGAGAGACGCGAAGGCCTGTTCGGCGGCGCCGCCGGTGGCCCGGCGTCGCAGCCACATCTCGCGGAGCTTGTCGGCGCTGGGCAGCCGGTCGCCGACCGCCGCGGCGACGACGGCGTCGACCCAGCCCTCGACCAGCGCGAGCAGCGTCTCGAGCCGGCCGAGCGCGGCCTCGTTGACGTTGGTCACCTTGGGGCCGATCGCCCCGGCGCCGCCGGAGAGCAACTCCTGGAGCTTGGTGGGGTCCTGCAGGATGGACGGGTCGAGTCCGGAGGCGAGGTCGTCGAGCCCGGAGGTGTCCACGCGGATGCCGCGCGCGTACTCCTCCACGGTGGCCAGGAACCGGGCGCGCAGCCAGGGGGCGCCGGCGAACAGTCGCAGGTGTGCGGCCTCGCGTGCCGCGAGGAAGACCACGACCTCCTGCCGGGGCAGTTCCAGCTCGTCGGCGAACTCGTCGATCGCGGCCGGGCTGAGCGCGGCCACCCCGTCGTCGCCGAACGGGATCCCGACCTCGGAGGAGAAGAGCACGGCCGGCGCGAGCTTGCCCAGCCCCTGCCCGAGCTGCATGCCGAAGCCCATGCCGCCCATCTGGTCGAGCATGCCGAGCAGCGGGCCGGCGAGCTGGCGGGCCTCCTCGGGCATGGCGCCCTTGGTGGCCGAGTTCATCTGTTCGGCGACGGGCGTGCAGATCTTCTCCCAGGTGGGCAGGGAGTGCTCGACCCACTGCTGGGGCGTCCACACCTCGGTGCGGTGCACTCCGGAGGGGAACTGGGTGGTCTCGTCGAGCCACAGTTCCGCCAGGCGGACCGATTCCTGCGCGGCGGTGCGCGAGGCGTCGGTGATCACGGGCGTGCGACCGAGGGACTGGAGGGCGACCGTCCGCGCCAGTTGGTAGTTGACGGGCCCCGAGCTCCCCGGGCCGGACATGGCCGACCCCATGGAGCCGAGCATCTGTCCGAACTGGGAGAGCATCTGGCCGAAGTTGCCGAACTGCGAGGGGTCGAAGCCGCCGGGACCGCCGGGACCGCCCTGGCCGCGGTCGCGGTCGTCGTCGCGCCCGTCGTCGTCGGAAGCGGAGAAACCGAAGGGCTGGTTCATGCCACAACGGTACAGCGTGCAGGGGTGGGGGGTCCGGCCGCGACGCGGCCGGCAGCGGGTGCGGTCTACCCTTGCCCCGTGAGTCGTCGCCTGTTCACCGTTCTCGCCGCGCTGGTACCGGCGGTGCTGCTGCTCGTCCTGGCGACGTCGGCCACCGTCCCCCTGGTGTCGATGGGGCCCGGACCCACCTACGACACCTTCGGCACGGCCGAGGTGGAGACGGAGGACGGTGACACGGAGCGGGTTCCGGTGGTCGACGTAGCGGGCAGGGAGGCGGACGAGACCGCCGGCTCCCTGTTCATGACGACGGTGGCGGTCCGCGACCGGCTGACGCTGCTCGACGCGATGCGGTTCTGGGTGGATCCGGCGCAGGTGGTGGTACCGCGCGACCAGGTGTTCCCTCCGGACCGTTCACGCGACGAGGTGCGCGAGTCCAACGCCGCGGAGATGGTCGGTTCGGAGAACTCCGCCGAGGCCGCCGCCTACCGGTTCCTGGGGATCCCCATGCAGCCGCGCGTCGAGGGGGTGGAGCCGGACGGTGCCGCCGCCGGGCGCCTGCGCCCGGGCGACGTGTTGACCTCCATCGACGGGGAATCCGTCGACGACGCCACGGCCGTGGTGGAGCGGGTCGGTGAGCGCCGCGCGGGTGACGAGGTCCGCATCGGGTTCACCCGTGACGGGCGTGAGGAGACGACGACGGCGACGTTGCAGTCCGCCGGACCGGACGGCGATCCCGAACAGGGCCGACTGGGCATCCTGGTCGGCGACACCCCGGCGGACGGCACCGACGTCGACATCACGGTGGACCCCGCGGTGGGCGGCCCCTCGGCGGGCCTGGTGCTGGCCGTCGCGATCGTCGACAAGCTGTCGCCGGGTGAGGCGACCGGGGGGACGCGGGTGGCGGGGTCGGGCACCATCCGTCCCGACGGGACGGTGGGGCCCATCGGCGGTATCCGGCACAAGATCCGGGCGGCCCACGACGCGGGGGTGAGCGAGTTCCTGGTCCCCGCGGCCAACTGTGCGGAGGCTGTGCAGGGCCCGCCGGAGGGCGTCCGGCTGATCGAGGTGGAGACGCTGGAGGGCGCGCTGGAGGCGCTGGAGACGGCGGCCTCCGGGGGCCAGCCACCGACCTGCGGCTGAGGCACGGCTTTTCCGTAAGGTGGGGGTCACGAGCATGTCCGCCCCAGCAGTGCAGGAGCTTTCCAGGTGTCCGTCCGCCCACCCGGCAATTCCCCCGGTCGGCCGATCGCGATCTCTCGTCGCGGTCGGGCCGTCGCCGTCGCCGTCGTCGTCCTCATCCTCCTCATCCAGGTCCTGCCCAGACTGAACACCGCGTACACGGACTGGCTGTGGTTCGGCAGTGTCGATGCCACCAGCGTGTTCCGGACCGAGTTGCTGGCGCGGCTCGGTCTTTTCGTGGCGGTCGCCCTCCTGGTCGGCCTGGCGGTGGGCGCCGGCATTCTGCTGGCCTACCGGTATCGCCCGGTGTTCCTGGCGCAGGCGGGCATGCCGGACGCGCTGTCCCGCTACCGGGCGGCCATGGGGGCCTCGCCCGGCAGGACCGTGCTCTGGATCCCGGTCGTCCTGGCGATCCTGGCCGGGTCGGTCGCGCAGACCGGGTGGCAGACCGTGCTGGCGTTCTTCAACTCGACGCCGTTCGGTGAGACCGACCCCCAGTTCGGTCTGGACATCTCCTTCTACGCCTTCGAGCTCCCGATGTGGCGCGCGATCGTCACCTGGCTCATGGTGGCCGTCGTGCTGGCCCTCCTGGCCAACCTGTTCACCCACTACCTCTTCGGCGGACTGCGACCCGGCGCCCGCGAGGGCGCCCTCACCCGCGCCGCCCGGATCCAGCTGGTGACCCTCGCCGGGCTGTTCGTGCTGGCCAAGGCCGCCGCGTACTGGCTGGATCGCTACGAGCTGTTGTTCAGCGAGAACAGCACGTTCACCGGCGCCAGCTACACCGACGTCAACGCCCTGATGCCGGCGAAGATCTTCATGTTCTCGGTGGCGCTGGTGTGCGCGGCCGCGTTCTTCTCCGCCATCGTGATCAGGGATCTGCGGATCCCCGCGCTGGCCACCGTCCTGTTGCTGTTCTCCGCGCTCGTGGTGGGGTCGGCGTGGCCGCTGGCCGTCGAGCAGTTCTCGGTGAAGCCCAACCGTGCCGAGAAGGAACGGGAGTACATCGCGCGGAACATCGACGCGACACGCGCCGCGTACGACATCGGTGAGGAGCGGGTCACCTACATCGACAACTGGGGGGCGGCCGATCCGAACCCCCGCGAGGCGGCCTCGGATCTCACGACACTGTCCAACGTCCGCGTGCTCGACCCGAGCGTCCTGGCGCCGACGTTCACCCAGCTACACCAGTTGCGCAACTTCTACGGTTTCCCCGAGACGCTGGGCATCGACCGCTACACGATCGACGGCGAGATGCGGGACTTCCTCGTGGCCGCGCGTGAGCTCAACCCCGAGTCCCTGCAGGCCAACCAGCGGGACTGGATCAACCGCCACACGGTGTACACGCACGGCAACGGGTTCGTGGCCGCACCGGCCAACCGGGTCAACGAGATCGCCGACGACGCCGGCTCGGACCGCGGCGGCCTGCCGAATTTCCAGGTCTCCGACCTCGAGGCGATCTCCAGTGGTCAGGAGATGATGATCCCGGTGACCCAGCCGCGGACCTACTTCGGTCCGCTCATCGCGCAGGCGGACCCCGACTACGCCATCGTGGGGGACAACGGCGACGGGCCCCGTGAGTACGACACCGACACCGAGCAGTACACCTACACCGGCGAGGGCGGTGTCCCCGTTGGTGGCTGGGTCAACCGGATCGCCTACTCGCTCAAGTTCGCCGAGCGCAACATCCTGTTGTCCAGCATTCTCGGGGACGACTCGAAGATCATCTACGACCGCGACCCGCGGGACCGGGTGCAGAAGGTGGCCCCGTGGCTGACCACGGACACCAACACCTATCCGGCGGTGATCGACGGCCGTATCAAGTGGATCGTCGACGGGTACACGACGCTCAAGACCTACCCGTACGCCGAGCTCAGCTCGCTGGAGGCCATGACCTCGGACTCGCTCAACGACGCGAGCGGTCGGGTCCTGCCGGACGAGGAGGTCTCCTACATCCGCAACTCGGTCAAGGCGACCGTCGACGCGTACGACGGCACCGTCGACCTGTACGCGTTCGACGAGTCGGACCCCGTGCTGCAGACGTGGATGAAGGCACTGCCGGACATCGTCCAGCCACGCGAGGCGATCTCCGAGGAGTTGGAGGAGCACCTGCGCTACCCGGAGGACCTGTTCAAGGTGCAGCGTGAGCTGCTGGCCAAGTACCAGGTCGACGACCCGGGTCAGTTCTTCACCAATGACGCCTTCTGGTCGGTGCCGTCCGATCCCACGGTGACCTCGTCGATCCAGAACCCGCAGGGTCCGCCCGTGGGCGGGCCCGCCGGTGGTCCGGCCGGCAGCCCCGCCGGTGGTCCCGCCGGCGCCCAGACCGTCGACCGTGACGGGCCGGCCCAGCCGCCGTACTACGTGGTGGCCTCCGATCCGACCGACCCGGAGTCCGACGAGCCGTCGTTCCAGCTCATCTCGGCGTTCCGCGGCTATGAGCGTGAGTTCCTCGCCGCGCACATGACGGCGAGCTCGGACCCCGAGACCTATGGGCAGATCACGGTGCGGGTCCAGAGGCCGACAGAGCCGCTGTCGCAGGGGCCCAACCAGGCGCAGGACATCATGATCGCCTCGCCGGCGATCGCCGAGGACCGGCGACTGTGGGGTGAGACCGCCGAGATCACTGAGGGCAACCTCCTGGCGCTGCCGTTGGCGGACGACTCGGTGCTCTACGTGGAGCCGATCTACACCCAGCGCAAGGACCAGGACTCCGCCTTCCCGAGGCTTCTGCGCGTGATGGTCTCGTACGACCGGGCGGTGGGTTACGCGCCCACGCTGTACGAGGCGCTGCGACAGGTCGGGATCGAGGCAGACCCGGACGTCGTGCGGATCGACGAGAGCGGGGAGGCGGAGGCCGAGGCAGAGGAAGGCGCCGCGCGGCCCGCCGAGGGCGCCGCCCCGCGACCGTCGTCGCCGGCCACTGGGGGAGGCGCTGACGACTCCGAGCGGGCGGCCGCCGTGCGCGAGCTCAACTCGGCGCTGAACGCGGTCCGCTCGGCCCAGAGCGGGGGAGACCTCTCCGATCTGGGGCAGGCGCTCGAGGACCTGCAGGCCGCCGTCGACGCTTATCAGGGCCTGGGGAACTGACGTGACCTGGGGCGATGGGTGCGGGGGTGTGAGTTACGTCATCTTCTAGTCGTCGAGCGTCCACCGATTTGCAATGTCCGGTGAATGGCACGTAGTGTCATAGACGCAAACGACGCG
This sequence comes from Dietzia sp. Alg238-R159, assembly GCF_900537145.1. Classification (NCBI taxonomy): domain Bacteria; kingdom Bacillati; phylum Actinomycetota; class Actinomycetes; order Mycobacteriales; family Dietziaceae; genus Dietzia; species Dietzia sp. Alg238-R159. Next base: position 216,779 of record NZ_UNRI01000005.1, read on the forward strand.
GGGTGGAGCAGCTCGGTAGCTCGCTGGGCTCATAACCCAGAGGTCGCAGGTTCAAATCCTGTCCCCGCTACCACGCACCAGGCCCGGTTCCCGAAAGGGAGCCGGGCCTGAGTTTATTTCTGGAGTTGTCTCGCTCGAGTATGCCGACGCCGTGGTCGGGAGTGCGGACGTCGTAGATGCCTCCGGAGCGATCATCGCGCCTGTCCGTGTGTTCCGGCCCACACAGTGGTTCGGTCCTCGTATGGTGGACAGGTGTCTGTTCGCATGTCCGATGCGGCCACGACGACGCCCCGTGACGGCAGGAGAGCCACATGACCACCTCACTCGACCGCGATGCCCTGTTGATCGGCACCCAGTGGCGTTCCCCCGCCACCGATGACGTCATCGAGGTGATCAGCCCGCACACCGAGGAGGTCGTCGCCCGGGTACCCGAGGGATCGGTGGCGGACGTGGACGCCGCGGTGGCTGCCGCGCGCGAGGCCTTCGACCACGGCCCGTGGCCCCGCATGAGCCCCGACGAGCGGATCGAGGTCGTCGCCAGGCTGTCCGCCCTGTACGCGGCGCGGCTCGACGACATGGCGACCGTCATCTCCACGGAGATGGGCTCCCCGATCTCGTTCAGCAAGCTCGCCCAGGCGCCCGCCCCGTGGATGCAGATCGAAGCCTTCCTCGCCATCGCGCGTGAATTCCCGTGGGAGGAGACCCGCCCCGGCGTCCTCGGCGGGGAGGTGCTGGTGCGACACGAGCCCGTGGGCGTGGTCGCGGCGATCCCGCCGTGGAACGTCCCCCAGTTCACGGTCCTGTCGAAGCTGATCCCGGCGCTGCTGACGGGGTGCACGATCGTGGTCAAGCCGGCGCCGGAGACGCCGCTGGACACCTACCTGCTGGGCGAACTGCTCATCGAGGCGGGCGTGCCCGAGGGCGTCGTGAGCATCGTCGCCGGCGGCCGCGAGGTGGGCGAGCACCTGGTGCGGCACCCCGCGATCGACAAGGTGGCGTTCACCGGATCCACCGCGGCGGGCCGGAGAATCGGCGCGATCTGCGGCGAGCAGCTCAAGCGCTGCTCCCTCGAGCTGGGCGGCAAGTCCGCGGCGATCGTGCTCGACGACGCGGACCTGACGACCGTGGTCGAGGGGCTCAAGTTCGTGGGCGTGATGAACTCCGGCCAGGCGTGCGTGGCACAGACCAGGGTGCTGGTGAGTCGCGACCGCCACGACGAGGTGGCACAGGCGCTGGCCGACGGCATCGGGTCGATGGTCGTGGGGGACCCGCTCGACCCGGCCACGGAGATCGGGCCGATGGTCGCCCGTCGCCAGCAGGAGCGGGTGAACTCCTACATCGAGATCGGGCAGCAGGAGGGTGCGACGCTGCTCGCCGGGGGCTCCGACCGCCCCGACGGCCTGGACACCGGCTGGTACGTACGACCCACGGTCTTCGGTGGCGTCGACAACTCGATGCGCATCGCGCAGGAGGAGATCTTCGGTCCCGTCATCTCCGTGATCGCCTACGACGACGTCGACGACGCCGTCCGCATCGCCAACGACTCCGAGTACGGACTGGCGGGCACCGTGTGGACCGCCGACCGGGAGGCGGGGCTGGGCGTCGCGCGACGGGTCCGGACCGGCACCTACGGCGTGAACACCTACACGATGGATTTCTCCGCCCCGTTCGGCGGCTTCAAGGCCTCCGGGGTGGGTCGCGAGTTCGGCCCCGAGGGGTTGGCCCAGTACACCGAGCTCAAGTCCGTCTACCTGGAGCAGAGCTGACCATGGCGCGAGACGAGAGGACGACGGGCCTGTCAGTGTGCGATGCGGACCGGGTCCGCACCCTGACACTGGCGCGCCCCGATGCCCTCAACGCCTTCAACGAGGCGCTGTACGACGCGGTCACCGAGGCATTGCACGCCGCCGCGGCGGACCCCACGGTCGCGGTGGTCCTGCTCACCGGTGAGGGCCGGGCGTTCAGCGCGGGCACCGACCTGCTGGAGATGGGTGAGCGGATCACCAACCCCGATTTCGTCCCCGGCGAGCACGGATTCCTGGGACTCGTCGACGCGCTCACCGGGTTCGACAAGCCGCTCGTCCTGGCGATCAACGGGCTCGGACTGGGTATCGGCATGTCGATCATCGGGTTCGCCGACCTGGTGTTCATGGCCGACGACGCCCGGCTCAAGTGCCCGTTCACCCGCCTGGGAGTGGCGCCCGAGGCGGCGTCGAGCTACCTGCTGCCCAGGCTGGTGGGTCGGCAGAACGCCGCGTGGGCCCTGCTGTCCTCGGAGTGGATCACGGCCCGCGAGGCCCACGAGATGGGACTGGTCTGGCGGCTGTGCGCCCCCGCTGAACTCCAGCAGGTCGCCGGCGAGCACGCCGCACGGTTGGCGCGGCTCCCGATCTCGAGTCTGCGGGCGGTCAAGCGGACGATGACCGAACCGCTGGCGCGCCAGATCGCAGACGCCCGCGAACGGGAGAACCGGGCCTTCGCCGACCTCATGGGTGGACCGGCGAACGCGGAGGCGCTGGCGGCATTCGCCGAAGGGCGCACGCCGGACTTCGCCTCGTTGCCCGACGGGTGCTGACCCCGGCGTCTGCGACGATCCCGCGCCCGCCCGTCCTCGCCGGAGCCGCATGGCCCACCATGGTGGCGTGACGCCCGATCAGGAGAGCCCCACCCGTCCGGTCGACGTGGTGGTGATCGGCGCCGGCCAGGCCGGACTGTCGGCCGGCTACCACCTCAGGCGGCGGGGGTTCGCGCCGGTCGGCCGTGCCGAGGCGGGGGAGCGCAACTTCGTCATGCTCGACGCCGAGGACGCCCCCGGCGGGGCCTGGCGGCACCGCTGGGAATCCCTCACCATGAGCACGGTCAACGGCATCTTCGAACTGCCGGGCCGACCCGTCCCCGATGTCGACCGCACCGCCCCGAGTCGGGACGTCCTGCCGCCCTACTTCGCCGACTACGAGAACCGATTCGGGCTCGACGTCCGGCGGCCGGTCCGCGTGCGCTCGGTCCGCAGACCCACGCCCGGGCGGGACGGGCCGGAGTCCGACCACCTCGTCGTCGTCACCGATCCAGGCGGTGACACCCGCCCTGAGGCCTGGGCGGCGCGCTACGTCATCAACGCCACCGGCACCTGGACCCGACCGTTCTGGCCGTACTACCCCGGCCAGGAGACGTTCCGCGGCCGACAGCTCCACGTCCACGACTACGTCGACGCCGAGGAGTTCGCCGGACAGCGCGTCGTGATCGTCGGCGCCGGCATCTCCGCCACCCAGCTGCTCGAGGAGATCTCGCGCGTCGCCGACACCCTCTGGGTAACCAGGCGGGAGATCGAGTGGGAGACGGACCCCGCCCCGGAGAACTTCTCCGCCGCGATCGACCGGGTCGCCGATCGCACCGCGCAGGGACTTCCCCCGCAGAGCATCATCCGCGTCACCGGCATGTACCGCGCCCCGTGGATCGAGCGCGCCGACGAGCGCGGCGTCCTGGTCCGCCACCCCATGTTCACCCGCATCGAACCCGACGGGGTGCGGATGCCCGACGGGCGACACGAACCGGCGGACGTCATCCTCTGGGCGACCGGGTTCCGACCCGCGGTCGCCCACCTCGCGCCCCTGGGCCTGCGCACCCCCGAGGGGGGCATCCGGGTGGCGGAGGGCCGGGCCCTCGACGAGCCGAGTCTGTTCCTCATCGGCTACGGCCCGTCCCAGTCGACCGTGGGGGCCAACCGGGCGGGCCGTGACGCCGTCCGGGCGATCGTCGCCGAGCTTTAGTTGTCGCCGACGAACTCTAGAGGGTCCGCGAGATGAGCTCCTTCATGATCTCGTTGGTGCCACCGTAGATCTTCTGCACGCGGGCCGAGGCGTACATGCGGGCGATCGGATACTCCGTCATGAAGCCGTAACCACCGAAAACCTGCAGGCAACGGTCGATGATCTCGCACTGCTTGTCGGTGCAGAAGTACTTGGCCATCGACGCCGTCGACGGGTCCAGTTCACCCTTGAGATGCAGGCCGATGCAGTGATCCAGCAGGGTGCGCGAGGCGAGCGCCTCGGTCTTGCACTCGGCCAGCTCGAAACGCAGGTTCTGGAACTTGAGGATTGGCTTGCCGAACGCCTCGCGCTCCTTGGCGTAATCCGTCGCCAGCGTCACGGCGGTCTCGGCCGCCGCGACCGCCGTCACCGCGATGATGAGGCGCTCCTGCGGGAGCTGCTGCATGAGCTGGATGAACCCCTGGCCCACGCCCTCCTCGCCGCCCAGGATGTTCCCGGCGGGCACCCGCATGTCGTCGAAGAACAACTCCATCGTGTCCTGGTACTTCAGGCCGATCTTGTCGAGCTTGCGGCCCCGGTCGAAGCCGGGCAGGTCGGTGGTCTCCGCGACCAGCAGGGACAGGCCCTGCGCGCCCTCGCCACCCGTGCGGGTGACGATGACGAGCAGGTCGCAGTGCATACCGTTGGAGATGAAGGTCTTGGCACCGTTGACCACGAAGTCGTCACCGTCGCGCACCGCCGAGGTGCGCAGCGCCTGCAGGTCGGACCCGGCGCCCGGCTCGGTCATCGCGATGGCGCCGACCATCTCGCCGGTCGCGAGCTTCGGCAACCACCGCTGCTTCTGCTCCTCGGTGCCGTACTGGACGATGTAGTGGGCCACGATCGTGCTGTGCACCGAATTGCCCCAGCCGTCGTCGAGGGCGCGGGTCTGCTCCTCGGCGATCACGGCCTCGTGGGCGAACGTGCCGCCGCCACCGCCGTACTCCTCCGGGATGGAGATGCACAGCAGGCCAGCGTCGCCGGCTTTGTTCCAGAACTCACGGTCGACGGCGCCCTGCTCGGCCCAGCGCTCGAGGTGCGGGGCGGTCTCCTTCTCCAGGAACGCACGCGTATGGGCGCGCAGCGCATCCAGATCGTCGGTCATCCACGGGGATCGGAAGGGGGCGGTCTCTAGCACGGGGGACTCCAGCGATGGGGTGGGGGCCGGTTGACGGCCATGACGATCCCCACCATACAACTGCATTGCCTGACATGCATGTGTATGGTCGACCTTCCGGCGGCGCCCTCGGGCGTCGCACGTCGCGGCGAGACGAGGTGGGGCGAGTGATCGCAACTGAACCCGGGTCGGGGGACGGTGTCCCGCGCTCTGCTGACGGTGACCTCACCGCCCGCGCGCGAATCCGCTACGCGGCGCTGGAGCTCTACTCCGATCACGGCGAGGACCGCGTCTCGATGCGGCGGGTCGCCGCCCGGGTGGGGGTCACCATCGGGTTGATCCAGCACCACTTCGGCACCAAGGAGGGGTTGCGCCGCGCTGTCGACGAGCTCGTGGTGGAGCAGGTGGTCGCCGCACTGGCGACGGTCGAGCACTCCGGATCAGCAGCGGAGGTCGTGGCGGCCCGCGACGCCGCGGTGCGGGAGATGCTCGAGCGCAACCCGATGTTGGTGAAGTACATCAACCGGGCCCTCCTCGAACCCGACGGCCGGGGTGTCCCGCTTCTCGAGGCGATCGTCGAGCTCACCACCAGGGAGGTCGACAGTCTGCGGCGCGGTGGCCACGCCTCGACGCGGGCCTCGGACAAGGTCCAGGTGGTCCGCACGCTCATGGGTCAGGTGGGCGAGCTGTTCCTCGAGCCCGTCGTCGCGGGGATCTGGGCACAGATCGGCGGAGACCCCGACGAGCGGCCCTCCATCCGCATCATCGTCGAAGGCCGCTGACCGGGGGATCGGCCGGGATCCGACGTGTCGGGGCCAGCGCCGCACGGGTGGTGGGGCTCCGGCCGGCCCGCGCGTGGTGCACCGGCGGCTGATCGCCGCTACCCTGTCGAGGGCGTATACCCGGGCAGTCCGCCCGGGGTGGGAAGGACACATTCATGAGGCTCACCCGTGTGGCGAAGCTCGCCGCGACGGCCGTGATGGCCGGTGCCGCCACGTTGATGGCGCCCGCAGCTGCCCAAGCCGCCGTGCCCGTCGGGGGTGCGACCCCTGTTCTGGTCGGGGGAGTGGCCGGATGCACCATTACCGCCGCCGGGTACGACGACTCCGGAGCGCCAGTCGCGTTCACCGCCGCCCATTGCAGTGAGCGGATCGACGCCCCGGTGATCCTCCGCGACGACCCGGGTGCCGGCGTGATCGGCACCATCGCCACCCGCAACGAGATCCTCGACTACTCCGTGATCCGTCTGGACCCGGGCGTCGCCGTCCCCGTCCGACAGGCGGGCATCGTGGGCCGCGGACCCGCGCCGCAGTTCGGTGACGTCGTCTGCAAGGACGGGCTGACCACCGGACACACCTGTGGCATCACGTGGCAGCGCGAGGGCGACCGGTTCTGGACCCACACCTGTGCCGGTTACGGCGACTCCGGTGGCCCCGTGATCCGCGAGGGGCGTCTCGTCGGGCTCCTCTCCGGCGGGCACATGCCGCCGGACGCGGGATCGGCCGGCAGCATCGGCCCCATCCTGCCCTCGTGTATCCACCCGGCGCAGACTCCGTTCTTCCTGCCGGCGGTGGCGTACTCGTTCGACGCGATCGTCGCCGACGCCACCGCGCGCGACTGGCCGGGGAGCGGCTTCCGGATGGCCTGACCGCCCGGCACCCCGCCCCGTGGGCGAGAGGCGGACGAGGGCCCGGTACCGACGCGGTCGGTACCGGGCCCTCGTCTGTGTCCGACCCCGTCGCTACCGTCCGCTCCATGCTCTGGACCGAGGACGCGCCCACCCACTGCCCGTACGGGCATGAACTCGGGCCCGACCGGGTCCTCGTCGGCTGGGATGCCGGTCGCAGCGGCAGTCTCGACCACGGTCACCGTGTCCACATCTGCCGACAGTGCGGAACCATCATGTCGTGGACGCCGATCAGTCGGCTGGAGTGAGCCGGCCGAAACGGGCGGCGCCCCCGCGGACAAATGTCCGCGGGGGCGCCGCTCAGTGCGGTGATCGCGCCGGGGTCGGCTCACTTCAGCTCGGCGCTTGACAGGTTCAGGATCCGGCGCGCGATCACCAGCTGCTGGATCTGCTGCGTGCCCTCGAAGATGTCGAGGATCTTGGAGTCGCGCGACCACTTCTCCAGGAAGCTGCGTTCGGAGTAGCCGTAGCTGCCGGCCAGCTCGACCGCGCCCAGGGTCACGGCGGAACCGGTGCGCCCGGCCTTGGCCTTGCACATCGATGCCTCCTTGGTGTTGGGCATCTTGTTGTCTGCCATCCACGCCGCGCGGAGCGTGAGCAGGTAGGAAGCCTCCCAGTCGGCTTCGAGGTCGAGGTACTTGGCGACGGCGGCCGGCTGGCTGGTGGCCGGACGGTCGTAGTCGATCTCCATGCCGGCCTCCTCGAGGAGGGTGCGGATCTCCTCGAGCGCGGCCCGGGCGACGCCCACGGCCATGCCGGCGACCAGCGGACGGGTGTTGTCGAAGGTCTGCATGGCACCAGCGAAGCCCTTGTCCACGCGGACCTCCGGATCGCCCAGAAGATTCTCTTTGGGGACCCGGCAGTCGGTGAAGCTGATCTGCGCCGTGTCCGAGGCCCGGATGCCGAGCTTGTGCTCCAGCCGGTCGACGGAGACGCCGGGATGGTCCCGGGGCACGACGAAGGACTTGATCGCGGCGCGGCCCTTGCTCTTGTCCAGGGTCGCCCACACCACGATGTGATCCGCGCGCTGGCCCGAGGTCACGAAGATCTTGGTGCCGTTGATGACGTACTCGTCGCCGTCCAACCGCGCGGTGGCCGAGACGGCGGCCGAGTCGGAGCCGAATTCGGGCTCGGTGATGGCCATCGAGGCCCACACCCGGCCGAACTTCTGCATCTGCTCGTCGCTCGCCACGGCGGCGATGGCGGAGTTACCCAACCCCTGGCCGGGGACGGACAAGGTCAATCCCGCGTCGCCCCAGCAGGTCTCGATGGCATTGAGCAGCGACTTCATATTGCCGCCGTTGGACACGCCCTCGCGCCGGGGTGCGCGACCTGATCCCATGGTGGCGCCGGAGGCCGCCTGACCGGCGTCCTCCATGGCCTCCATCATGGCCTTGAGGGTGTCCAGCTCGACGGGGTACTCATGCTCGGCGAGGTCGTACTTGCGGGAGATGGGTCGGAAGATCTGCATGGCCACCTGGCGGGCCTGGTTTGCACCCGCCTGCAGCTTCTTGGGGATTTCGAGATTGATCATCGCTTCAGGTCCTTGGTCCGGTTCGGGAGTGTGGCGGAGCGGGCGGACGTCACAGGACCACCACGCCCTCGGCCACTCCCACGGCGCGCAGGTCGCGATACCACCGCTCGACCGGGTGTTCCTTGGTGAACCCGTGGCCACCGAGCAGCTGGACACCGTCGAGGCCGATCTTCATACCTTTGTCCGCGGCGATCTTGCGGGCCAGCGCGGCCTCGCGGGCGAAGGACAGTCCCTGTTCGGCGCGGGCGGCGCCGCGCCAGGTGACCAGGCGCATGCCGTCGAGTTCGGTGGCCATGTCGGCCACGGCGAACGCGACCGCCTGCCGGTGGGCGATGGGCTCGCCGAAGGCGTGACGCTCCTTGACGTACGGGGTCACGTAGTCCAGGACGGCGTGGGAGGTGCCCACGGCGAGGGAGGCCCAGCCCAGACGCGACAGGCGGATGACGTCGGCGTAGGCCGAGGACCGGTCCTCCGGCGAGACGTCAGCGCCACCGAGGATGGCGTCGGCGGGAAGGGAGACGTCGGTGAGGACGAGTCGGCCGAGGCCGGCGGCGCGCAGGCCCATGGACGGGTCGGCCTCCACCACGAGTCCGTCGGTGTCGGATTCCACGACGAAGAAGGTCGGCGCGCCGTCGAGGGAGGCGGCGACGACGAAGAGTTCCGCGCTGCCGGCCGTGGGCACCATCGACTTGACGCCGCTGAGCGTGAACCCGCCGACGGTGCGGGTGGCGGTGGTCTTGAGATTGAACGGGTCGAAGAGTGGCTGCGGCTCGGCCACCACGACGGCGGCGGCGGGGACCTGCTCGGAGGCGAACGCCGGGAGGTATGACTTCTGCTGGGTGTCCGAGCCGAACTGCGTCAGGGTGGTGGCCACGCCGGAGGGGGCCAGGATCGGCAGGGCCAGGCCCATGTCGCCGTAGGCCAGGGCCTCGGCGACCAGCGAGTTGGTCACCACACCGCGCTCGGACGCGATGCCCTCGAACTCCTCGGGCACGTTGAGCATGGTGGCGCCGATCTCGGCCGAGCGCTCGAGCAGCGACGCGGGTGCCTCGGCGGCGGCGTCGGCGTCGTGCGCGGCCGGCCGGATGACCTCGGCGGCGAACTCTCGCACGGTCTGCGAGATCATCTGCTGGTCCTCGTCCAGCGTGAGGTCGAACAGGTCGGGCCGGGCCTCGGAGTCGGGAAGACGCTTGGGTGCGCCGCCGCCGGAGACCTTCTTGAACGACTTGGTCGCTGCACCGAGGGTCTTGAAACCGGTCTTGGTGGCCTCGTAGGTGACCCGGTCGACCTTTTGCCGCAGGCCGAAGCGCTCGGCGAACTCCGACCCGGTAATGGTGGTCAGCGCGCGCATGGCGGCGCCGATGGCGTCGATGCGCGCGGGGTTCTTACCCGGTGTCGAGGTCTCCGCGCGTCCGGTCGTGGACGGGGCTGTGGGGTTCTTGCTCATCATCACCAGCTGTTCTCGTGACGGACGGTGGACTGTGCTGTCCCCGACACCTTACTTCGGAGTAAGTTCCGAGCGCCACACTTTCCTCGAACACGTCCCTGCCGCCGGTGGGCGGGCGGTGTCAGCCGCGCAGGAGGACGACCGCCTGCTCGACCGCGCCCGGGCGACCGGCCACGAACCAGTCGTAGCCGTTCACCTCGACGGTCGCGCACACCCCGCCCGCCCCCTCGACGAGGGCGCGGCCGGGTAGCCAGTCCCACTCGGGGCAGGAGTGCTGGCACCACACCGTGTGGATCCCGCACGCGACGGAGGCCAGGTCCACGGACCCGGACCCGAGCATCCGGATGGTCGCCGCGCCGCGGCTCACGCGGTGGAAGGGCTCGGCGAGATGGGGATCGTCGAAGAACGGCGGGTGCAGGTAGGTGGCGAGGCTGCCGGCGGCCAGGTCCCCGGGGGCCAGGCGCGCGACGGGCACCCCGTTGCGGCGCGTCGGCACGTCCGAGCCGCCGACGAACGTCTCCCCGGTGACGGGTCGGTGGACCGCCCCGAGCAGGTAGTCGTCACCGCCGGTGACCGCGACGGCCGAGCACCAGTAGTCGGAGCCGGAGACGAAGTTGTAGGTGCCGTCCACCGGGTCCACGACCCACCGCCGTTCGCCGTCGCCCGCGACGAGGGAGCCCTCCTCGCCGAGGACGCCGTCGGACGGGCGGTGTTCGGCGAGGAGTGCGGTGATGTGTCGCTCGGCCGCGTCGTCGGCCTCGGTGACCACGTCGGAGACGGAGGTCTTGCGGCGGACGTCGAGCCCGTCCTCGCGCAGTCGCCGCGCGAGGTTTCCGGCGTCGACGACGAGGCGGGCGGCCAGATCGGCGTCGGTCATCCCCCCGGTGGACTCGTCGTGCAGGGGGCCCGGGTGGCGGGTGTCCATGGACGTTCACTTCCTCCGCTTGGTCGTCGCGGCTCGCTGACCACGAGCGGTAGCGGGTCCGAGGCATCCGACGCTACCGCCGGGGGGTGACGATCGGAGGCGCGGCAGGCCACGGGGAGGGGGCGGGTGGGCAAACGCTGGAAGGCGCCCGGGCCGCGTAGAGTTGGTAGACGTGCACCCTGAAGTTTCTGCCGACATCGCTGCCCTCGACGCGACCCTGACCACGGTCGAGAAGGTCCTCGACATCGAGGAGCTCGCCCGCCGCGTCGACGAGCTCGAGCAGATGGCCGCCGACCCGGACCTGTGGAACGACCAGGACCGGGCGCAGAAGGTCACCAGCGAGCTGTCGTACATCCAGGCCGATCTGCGCCGCTGCCGTGATCTGCGGCAGCGGATCGAGGACCTGCCACTGATGTACGAGCTGGCGGAGGAGGAGGGCGGCGGTGCCGTCGAGGAGGCGGACGCCGAGCGCTCCAGCCTGCGTGAGGACGTCGAGGCCATGGAGGTCAAGACGATGCTCAGCGGCGAGTACGACCAGCGTGACGCCGTGGTCAACATCCGTGCCGGCGCCGGCGGCGTGGACGCCGCGGACTTCGCCGAGATGCTCATGCGTATGTACATCCGGTGGGCGGAGAAGGCCGGCCACAAGGTCGAGGTGTACGACACCTCGTACGCGGAGGAGGCGGGGATCAAGTCCGCCACCTTCGTGGTCAAGGACCCGTACATGTACGGGACCCTGTCCGTCGAGCAGGGAGCGCACCGGCTGGTGCGGATCTCCCCGTTCGACAACCAGGGCCGCCGCCAGACCTCCTTCGCCGAGGTCGAGGTGCTGCCGGTCGTGGAGACAGTCGACTCCATCGAGGTCCCGGAGAACGAGGTCCGGGTGGACGTCTACCGCTCCTCCGGCCCGGGTGGTCAGTCCGTCAACACCACCGACTCCGCCGTCCGCCTCACCCACGTCCCGACCGGGATCGTGGTGACGTGTCAGAACGAGAAGTCCCAGCTGCAGAACAAGGTCGCGGCCATGAAGGTGCTGCAGGCCAAGCTGCTCGAGCGCAAGCGGCAGGAGGAGCGGGCCGCCATGGACGCGCTCGGTGCGGGTGGCAACGCCTCCTGGGGTAACCAGATGCGGTCCTACGTCCTGCACCCGTACCAGATGGTCAAGGACCTGCGCACCGAGTACGAGGTCAACAACCCGTCCGCGGTCCTCGACGGTGACATCGACGGGTTCATCGAGGCCGGCATCCGATGGCGCATGCGGGAGGGGGCGGACGCCTAGTGGCCTTCCGGACAGATTTCAGCGGAGTCCTGGCCTGGCTGAGCAACGACGGACTGGAGGTCGTCCTCCTCGTCCTGGGGGCCGCCCTGATGACCCGGGTGATCGGGAAGATCGCCCGGATGTGGACAGGCCGGATCGACGCGAGGAACGCCGACAAGGAATTGTGGTCGGAGGAGTCGAAGCATCTCCACTCCCTCGTCCAGGTCGTCTCCTACGTCGCCGTGGGGATCCTGTACATCCTGTTCGGAATCCAGATCCTGCTGCGGTTCGGCGTCAACCTCGTCACCCTCGTGGCGCCGGCCACCGTTCTGGGCGCCGCGCTGGGCTTCGGCGCGCAGAAGATCGTCCAGGACTTCCTCGCCGGCTTCTTCGTGCTGGCCGAGCGGCAGTACGGCTACGGCGACATCGTCGAGCTCACCACGGCGACCGGCGTCGCCGCCGGGACGATCGAGGACGTCACGCTCCGGGTCACCCGGCTACGCACCCTGGACGGCGAGGCCGTCATCGTCCCCAACGGGCAGATCGTCACCGCCATCAACCAGTCCCAGGACTGGGCTCGCGCGATCATCGACGTCCCCGTCCCCAACAACGCCGACATGGACAAGGCACACGAGGTGCTCGCCGAGGTCTGTCGCGACATCGTCCACGACGACCGTGTGGGTGAGTACGTGCTCGACGAACCGTCGGTCATGGGTGTGCAGTCGATCAAACTCGAGCAGACCGTCATCCGCCTGCTCGCCCGGACCAAGCCGGGAATGCAGTGGGAGGTGGGCCGTCGGATGCGCGCCGTCATCCTCCGCCGCTTCCGCCAGGAGGGGATCGTCCTGGAGCCGGAGGCGCTGGCCGCCATCCGCGCCGGGATGCTGCGACCGCAGGCCGGAGAGGGGAGCGTCTGATGGCCCGGCACAGGGACGATGACATGACCCGGCCCGACGGGACAGCCCCGCAGGGCGCCGCGATCGACGACGACCCGATCCTCGACCGGCCCGACCCGCTCGGGTTGGGCGGGACGCCACCACCGGACGCTCCCTCGCGGAGTCCGAAGCCACGGATCGTCGCACTGCTCGGCGAGTTCTTCAGGATGTCCCGGACGACCGCGATCCTCCTCGGCGCGTTCGTCCTGGCAGGCGTGCTGTATCTGCTCGTCCGCGACGAGCCGGTGGTCGCTTTCGGGCCGCAACCCGCGCAGGACCCCACCGGGACCTCGGAACCGGCCGAACCGGCCGAACCGGTCGACCCGTCGTCCACGCCGACGGATCAGACCACCGAGACCACGGCCCCGACCCCGAGTTCGTCTCCGACTCCGACGGGAACGGGCTCCCGCACGACCAGCACCACGGTGACGGGAGGGACCGCGACGACGGGTCCCGATGCCGAGGGGTTCCCCGGTGGCGCCGATCCGCAGGCCCCGCAGCAACAACAGCCACAGCAGTCGCCGCAGCAGCAGCCTGACCAGCAGTCGCAACCGCAGCTGCAGCAGGAGGCCCCGGGCGCCGGGGAGACCTCGGTGCCCGGCGGCGCCCTCGAGGGGTAGCGCCACCGGGTGGCCGCGCCGCGGCCGCCGCCGCGTTGTTCGACCGCTCCCGTGACTGTGGCCTGCGTGGCGTTAGGCTATCGGAGTGATCACTGCTTCCCGTGTGACGAAGTCGTACCCGTCCTCGACGCGTCCGGCGCTGTCCGACGTGAGCGTGGAGATCGGTGACGGCGAGTTCGCGTTCCTCATCGGTGCGTCGGGATCGGGCAAGTCCACGTTCCTGCGGCTCGTTCTCCGCGAGGACCGCCCGGATTCGGGCACCCTCACCGTCGCCGGCCACGACCTCACGCGCATGAAGGGCTCCGACGTGCCCGTGCTGCGACGCTCTCTCGGCTGCGTGTTCCAGGACTTCCGTCTGCTGGAGAACAAGACGGTCGCGGAGAACGTCGCGTTCGCGCTGCAGGTGATCGGCAAGTCCCGCCGGACCATCGACAAGGTGGTGCCGGAGACCCTGGACATGGTCGGGCTGGGCGGGAAGGCCGATCGCCGACCTCACGAACTCTCCGGTGGGGAACAGCAGCGGGTCGCGATCGCGCGGGCGTTCGTCAACCGCCCGGTGCTGCTGCTGGCGGACGAACCGACGGGCAACCTCGACCCCGAAACCAGCGAGGACATCATGCTCCTGCTCGACCGGATCAACAGGACGGGGACCACCGTGCTCATGGCGACCCACGACAGGCACATCGTGGACCGCTCGCGGCGCCGCGTGGTGGAACTGGTCGACGGCTCGGTCGTCCGCGACGACGCCCGCGGAACCTACGGGGTGGACCGCTGATGGCCGCTACGTTCGTCGCCTCCGAGGTCGGGCAGGGACTGCGCCGCAACCTGTCCATGACGTTGGCCATGATCATCACCACGGCGGTGGCCCTGGGCATGCTGGGGGCGGGCCTGCTCGTGGCCATGACCGCGTCCGCGAGTCAGGAGAAGTACGACTATCTCAACGAGTTCCGCGTCTACGTGGACCGGTCGATCTCGCTGGAGGATCCGGACTGCGCGGCGGAATGCGGCCGGATCCTCCAGCGGCTCGAGACGACGCCGGGCGTGGCGTCGGTGGAGTACAAGAATCCCGAGCAGACCTACGCCGAGTTCGTCGACCTGTTCTCCTCGACAGACCCGGTGCTGGTGGAGTCGACCTCGCCGGACGCCCTCGGCTCGCGGTTCACCCTGACACTGACCGACCCCACGCGGGCCGAGGCGGTGGCGCGTGACCTGGCGGAGGTGGACGGCATCGAGATCGTCCAGGGGCAGGGCGAGCTCGTCGAACGGGTCTTCTCCGTCCTCGACGGCGTCCGCAACGCGGCCTTCGCGATCGCGGTCGTCCAGCTGCTGGCGACCGTCCTGCTCATCGCCAACATGACGCAGATCGCCGCGTTCACCCGGCGGACCGCCCTGGGGATCATGCGACTGGTGGGCGCGAGCCGCTGGTACACGGAGTTGCCGTTCGTCCTCGAGGCGGTGATCGCGGCGGTGGCCGGCGCCCTCCTCGCGGTGGGGGGCCTGCTGGTGGCCAAGAACGTCTTCCTCGACAGGGTGCTGGCGGAGGCCTACCGCGCGAACCTGGTCGAGCGGATCACCACCCCCGACATCCTCCTCCTCGCACCGGGGCTGGTCGTGGCGGGCGCGGTGGTCTCCGCGCTCACCGCCTGGATCGCCCTGAGGCTCACGGTTCGGCACTGAACGCGCCCTCCATCTAGACTCTGGGGGCTGCGGAACGGCGGCGAGGGCACGGCAATCAGGAGGTGACGCGACGTGGCCAAGAAGAACAAGAAGAAGGGCGCGTCGTCCCTCGGCTCCGACGGGAGCATCGTCGCGAGCAACCGCAAGGCCCGGCACGACTTCCAGATCCTGGAGACGCACGAGGCCGGCATCGCGCTGGTCGGGACCGAGATCAAGAGCATGCGTGAGGGCAAGACCTCGCTGGTCGACGCGTTCGCGACGGTCGACGACGGCGAGGTGTGGCTCCGCGGGCTCCACATCCCCGAGTACTCGCACGGGAGCTGGACCAACCACGCCCCGAAGCGTGCCCGGAAGCTCCTGCTGCACCGCCGCGAGATCGACTCGCTCGTGGGCAAGGTGCGCGACGGCAATGCCACCCTCGTCCCGTTGTCGCTCTACTTCGTGGGCGGCCGGGTGAAGGTCGAGCTGGCCGTCGCACGGGGCAAGCAGGCGCACGACAAGCGCCACGACATCGCCCGCCGGACCGCCGAGCGTGAGGCCGTGCGTGAACTCGGCAGGAAGATCAAGGGCATGCGGGCATGATGCCGGTCGCGCTGGCGTCGACTTCGGCGGTGGCGTACGGCATCAGCGACTACCTCGGCGGCGTGGCCTCCCGCCGCGCCCGCGTGCTGCGCGTGGTCAGCGTCTCCTATCCGCTGTCGATCGTGC
Source organism: Dietzia sp. Alg238-R159 (assembly GCF_900537145.1). Lineage (NCBI taxonomy): Bacteria > Bacillati > Actinomycetota > Actinomycetes > Mycobacteriales > Dietziaceae > Dietzia > Dietzia sp. Alg238-R159. The sequence goes on from NZ_UNRI01000005.1 coordinate 232,493, forward strand.
TGGTGGGCGTCGCGGCCCTGGTTGCCGGAGGGGCGCCCACCGGGGTCGGTCTGGGGTGGGGCCTGGCCTCCGGGTTGGCCTCGGGTGTCGCGGTGTGGTCGTTCTACCTCGCGCTCTCCCGCGGGCCGATGAGTGTGATCTCGCCGATCACGGCGGTCCTGGCGGCGGCGGTTCCGCTGGCGTTCGGTCTGGCGGCGGGGGAGCGGCCCGCGCCCGCGGCGGGGGCGGGCATGGCGCTCGCGCTGGTGGCGACGGTGTTGGTCTCCATGGAGAGCCGGGACGGCTCCTCGGTCCGGCACGGGCGCCTCACCCGTCGTCTGCTGGTGCTCACGGTCTTCTCCGGGCTGGCGTTCGCCGCGTTCTTCGTGTTGTTGGCGCAGGTGCCGCCGGGCCAGGGCCTGTGGCCGGTCGCGGCCTCGCGGATCGGGGCGACGGCGATGCTGCTGGTCGCCGCGGTCGCAGCCCGCGAGTCATTCAGTTTCTCCCGGCGTCTCATCGCGATCGGCGTGGTGATCGCCGTGTTCGACGCCGTTGCCAACGGTGCCTTCTACTTCGCCTCGCAGGCGGGGATGCTCTCACTGGTCAGTGTGATCGCGGCTCTGTACCCCGCCTTCACCGTGGCGCTGGCGATCGCCCACGGCGGGGAGCGGATGCGTGCGGTCCAGTTGGTCGGACTCGTCCTGGCGGGGGTGGCGATCTCCCTGCTCGCGCTCGGCTGAACGGGGTGCTCGGCGGAGCCGGGTGCTCGCCTGACCGGGGAGAGCGGGATCACCCTGGCGGGCGGCGTGTCACCGGGGTAGGGTGGGGAGTCCGTCGGCGGAAGTCGGCGGTCCTGACGGGGCTGACTTGGTTTCGACTACGTGAGTTGACGCAGGGGAAGCGTGCCGGTGCAGGCCAGAGACCACCGTAAGCGTCGTGGCAACCAATTACGCGCCGATACCAATCAGCGCGACTACGCCCTCGCTGCCTGATAGCGAGCCCGTAGTCTGTCGGCCCGGGGTCGCTCTCGCCCCGGTCACCGGCATCATTCAGAGAGATCACCGGCTCACCCGGTCACGGGGTGGGTCGGGACATCACACAGTGACTGGGATCGTCATCACCGACATGTCCGCATGAGGGTGAGATCCGAGTAGAGGCCAACGCGGACTGCGCACGGAGAAGCCCTGCCGATGCTGCGGAGGACCCGGGTTCAATTCCCGGCAGCTCCACCATTCGGGCCACACCCCCGGTCGACACCGACCGGGGGTGTGGTGCATTTGCATCGATGGTGCGCGCGCGGGGTCGCTCCCGCCGCTTCGGTACCCTTTGGCGTAGTGCCGGTCACCCGGAAGAGGTCGACGGTCTCCCAATAGAGAAAGGCCTGCGTACACGTGAACGCCAAGCCCAACAAGAACACCAAGGTCCTCCAGACCAAGTCCAACAACGGGATGATCATCACCGTGGTCGCGCTCATCGCGGTCGCCGTCGTGGTCCTCGGTGGCGTCGTCTGGATGGCCCAGCGGGGCGGAGAGGCCAACCCCATCACGTTCGGCGAGACCAACGACGAGCTGATCGACATCACCGAGGCCGGCGTGGTCGTCGTCGGCCCGGACGAGGCGCCGACCGTCCAGATCTGGGAGGACTACATGTGCCCCGCATGTGGCTCCTTCGAGGCGCAGTACGGTGAGTCCATCTCCGAGGCCGTCGAGGCCGGGGACCTGCAGGTCGAGTTCTACGCCCTGAACTTCCTCAACGGACAGTCCGGTTCCGGTGAGTACTCCACCCGCGCGCTCGCGGCCATCCAGTGTGTCGCGGCCAAGGACTCCCTGCCAGTGTTCTTCGACGTCAAGAATGCGTTCTTCGCCGAGCAGCCGGGGGAGGGCGGCGGCGACCTCTCGGCCCGCGAGCTGGCGGACATCGCGGAATCGGCCGGCGCGAACGCGGACTCGGTCGAGTGCATCGGCAACGTCGAGTCCAACGGCGGCATGGACAAGGCCTCCGACAGTGCGGACAACGCCCAGCAGAGCATCCGCGAGATCACCGATCGCGTGTCCACCCCGACTGTCGCCTACGAGGGCGAGGTCGTCGACATCGGCAACGCGGCCTGGCTCCAGGACATCATCGCGTAACTCGTCCGGCGAACCGCCCGGTGCTCGTGCCGGGTGCGCAACTGTGGCCCGGCCCCGCCCCTCCCGGCGGGGCCGGGCCCGATTTGGAGGCCCGAACCGTGGTGGTGTAACTTAGGTCGGGCCGGTCACCGAGAGGTGAGCGGCGGACAAATGGATACGGGGCTATGGCGCAGCTGGTAGCGCACCACACTGGCAGTGTGGGGGTCAGGGGTTCGAGTCCCCTTAGCTCCACCGAGGACGAGATCCCGGGACAACGGAAACGATGTCCCGGGATCTCGCCATTTGGCGTCTTCCGCCATCCGGTCCGCGGTCGTAGTGTCGGGGTGTGGCGGGGCCAGGGGAGATCACGGACGTCGTCGACGTGCTCGACGCGCTCGTCGACCACGGTCGGCTGGTCGGGTACGTCTGTGGCGTCCGCGAGAGCGGGCGCTCCAGGATCGTCTCCGGCGGAGCCCGTACCGTGGGCGGACCCGCGCTGGGGGAGGACGCGGTGTTCCCACTGTCGTCCAACACCAAGCCGGTCGGCGGGATCCTGGCGATGCGTCTCGTGGAACGAGGCGTACTGACCCTCGACGACCCGGTGGACACGTTCTTGCCCGAGCTGGCAGACCCTCGCGTGCTGGCCACGCCGGACGGCCCGCCGGACCAGACGGTCCCGGCCGAGCGGCCCGTTACCCTGCGGCACCTGCTCACCATGACCGCGGGTGTCGGCTGGGCGGGGGAGAACCCCGCGCTGTCGGAGGCGATGTCCGACCGTGGGGTCGCCCCGGGGCCGTACGCCCCGGCCGTCGCGCCGGACGAGTATCTCCGGCGGCTGGCGGAGCTGCCCTTCGCGGGCCAGCCGGGTCAGGCGTGGTGGTACCACACCAGCAGCGATGTCCTCGGGGTGCTCCTCGCCCGCGCCACCGGCTCGTCCGTGACCGAGTTGCTGGCCGAGTACGTCACCGGGCCACTGGGGCTGGCGGACACGGGGTTCACGGCCGACCTCTCCCGTCTCCCCACCTCGTACGGCCTCGGGCCCGACGGCCGGGTACGGCCACTGGACACCGCGGGCAGGTTCGCGGTGCCGCCGGTCTTCGAGTCCCTCGCCTGCGGCCTCGCCGCGACGGTGGGCGATTATCTGGAGCTGTTGGGTGTGCTCGTCGACGGTGGCCCGGTGCTCGACCCGGAGAGTGCTCGGCTGATGGCCACCGACCACCTGACAGCGCGGCAGCGGGCGAGCGCGGAGGGTTTCCTCGAGCCCGGCTGCGGCTACGGGTTCCAGGTGGAGGTGCGCCCGGGCGGCGTGGTCGGCTGGGCCGGGGGACTGGGGACGATCGGCTACGTCGACCGCGGCACCGGGCGGGCCGCGGCGGTCTTCACCACCCAGTCCTACGACGTCCCCGGCACCGCCGAGGCGCTCGAGACCGTCTGGACGCTGCTGCGCTGACGACCCGTCCTCGCGGACCGGTCAGCGCCACCACGTGTCGAGCGGGGTGGCGGGCACCGTGCGCTTGTGGCGCGAGCCCAGGAACAGCTGCTCGATCCGCGCGGACGCCTCGGGCGGGACGCCGTCGCGGCCCTCGAGGTAATCGTCGATCTGGGCGTAGGTCACGCCGAGGGCGACCTCGTCGGGCAGGCCTGGCCGGTCGTCCTCGAGGTCGGCGGTGGGGACCTTGCGCCAGGTGGAGTCCGGCGCGCCGAGGTGGCGTAGCAGTGCCGCGCCCTGTCGTTTGGTGAGACCGGTCAGGGGGGTCAGGTCGACCCCGCCGTCGCCGTACTTGGTGAAGAAGCCGGTGACCGCCTCGGCGGCGTGGTCGGTGCCGACGACGAGGAGGTTCAGTTGCCCGGCCACGGCGTACTGGGCGATCATCCGCTCACGCGCCTTGACGTTGCCGCGGACGAAATCACGGAGCGGCCCCGCCTCGTCGGGCAGAGCCGTGAGTGCGGCGGAGGCGGCCTCGGAGGCGGCGTCGGACGCGGGGCGGACATCCACCGTGAGACTCTCGTCCGGACGGATGAACTCCAGGGCCGCCTGCGCGTCGGCCTCGTCGGCCTGTTCGCCGTAGGGCAGGCGCATCGCCACGAACCGGGCGCGCGACATCCCCTCGTCCCGGAGTCGCTCCGCGGCGAGCTGACAGAGCCGGCCGGTCAGGGTGGAGTCCTGCCCGCCGCTGATCCCCAGGACGAAGCCCGTGGCGGGGGTCGAACGGAGGTAGTCGGCCAGGAACGTGACCCGCGACTCGACCTCCTCCGCGGGATCGATGTCGGGACGGACGCCGAGTTCGGCGATGATGGCGGCGCGCAGGGCAGCAGCGCGGTCTGTCGTGGTCTCGGTCATGGCGTCAGCATAGGAACCACGTGTGACGACCGCGTGACATCTCCGCCGGTGGCCGCGAGTGCCCGGAGCGCGGTCGGGGTGCGGCCGGGGCGCCCTCCGTCGCCGGTTGGAGTTCTGGTCGGGCAGTCCGTTACGATGGACCAGTTGTGTGTCGTACATCCGGCCTTTCGGGACGGACGTGTCGCACAGTGATCCCCAGTCGTGTCGGCGGCCATAGCGGCCGCCCCGAGAGCCTAAGGAGCGCCAGATGAAGGTCCGCAAGTCCCTTCGGTCGCTGAAGAACAAGCCGGGCGCCCAGGTTGTCCGTCGTCGCGGCAAGGTCTACGTGATCAACAAGAAGGACCCCCGTTTCAAGGCCCGCCAGGGCTGACATGTCCGCGTGAGTCCTCACGCACCCTCGAGGGCCCGCCACCGGTTCGCCGGCGGCGGGCCCTCGTCGTCGTCCCCTCGTCGTCGTGGCCTCCCCGGCGCGCCCCGCGGCGGTGACCATCCGCTCGCTTGTGGAGGGCGTGGGGACAATCTGTGGGGTCTCTGGGGAGGTCCTGTGGGATGCCGACCCGCCGCTCCGGGACGGTGATCGGCGTGCGACGGTAGGTGTGCGCGGCGCCGGATCGACGGTCCGGGGACGGGGTTCCCACCGGGGGCCCGCGGTGTCCACAAGGCGGGATCGCGACCTGGGAATACCAGCGATGTAAGACCAAAATGTTGTGGTCGATTGACTCGCTGGCCACTAGGGGTAGTGTCTAGAAGCGTTGCGGCCCCAATGAATGTCACTCGTGGGATTCGGACCGTGACCCCCGACAGACACCGCGGTTATCCACAGGCCGGGCGAGAGCCCGGGCCCGGGAGGCCGCTACGAGAAGAGCCCCTCGCGCCGTCCGGGCGCCGTGCCGAAAGAGGTCCTGAGACACATGGTCACCGTCTACACCAAGCCCGCCTGCGTCCAGTGCAACGCCACCTACAAGGCGCTCGACAAGCAGGGCATCGAATACGAGATCATCGACATCTCGATGGACGACGAGGCTCGGGAGTACGTCATGGCGCTCGGGTACCTCCAGGCGCCCGTCGTGGTCGCGGGCTCCGACCACTGGTCCGGCTTCCGCCCGGACCGCATCAAGGCACTCGCCTCCGTGGCGGCCTGACCGCGCAGTAGCAGTCCGACGGCGCGGTAACACCAGGATTCCTTCGACAAGGGGGCGGCGATGGCGGCTCCGATACCGGCCGAGAAGCCGGTGAGGATCGTCTACTTCTCCAACATCTCCGAGAACACCAAACGATTCGTCGACCGGCTCGGTCTCCCCGCACTGCGTATCCCGGTGCGGAGGACCGAGCCCGTCCCGACGGTGTCGGACCCGTATGTTCTGATCGTTCCGACCTACGGGGGAAGCCTCGAGATCACAGGCAAGAACGGAGCCGCGGTCCCGCGGCAGGTGGTCGCGTTCCTCAACAACGCGCACAACAGAAGTCTCTGCCGGGGAGTCATCGCCGGCGGCAACACCAACTTCGGACGGGATTTCGGTCGCTCCGGCGACGTGATCGCCAAGAAAGTGGGGGTCCCGTACCTCTACCGCTTCGAGTTGATGGGCACACACGAGGACGTCATCCGCGTCCGAGAGGGATTGGAAGAGTTTTGGCAGCACCAACCGTGAACCCCGAGAGCATCACCGCGGGAGAGGCGGGCGACGGTCAGCGTCTCGACTACCACGCCCTCAACGCGATGCTCAACCTCTACGACGCGGACGGGAAGATCCAGTTCGACGCGGACCGCCGGGCGGCGCGGGAGTACTTCCTGCAGCACGTCAACCAGAACACGGTCTTCTTCCACAACCTGGACGAGAAGCTCGACTACCTGGTCGAGAAGGACTACTACGAGCGCGAGGTGCTGGACCAGTACGCGCGCAACTTCGTCCGCGAACTGTTCGACCACGCATACGCCAAGAAGTTCCGCTTCCCGACCTTCCTCGGCGCGTTCAAGTACTACACCTCGTACACGCTCAAGACCTTCGACGGGAAGCGCTACCTGGAGCGCTACGAGGACCGCGTGTGCATGGTGGCGCTCACCCTCGCCGCCGGCGACCAGGTGCTGGCCCGCCAGCTGGTGGACGAGATCATCGACGGTCGATTCCAGCCGGCCACGCCCACGTTCCTCAACTCCGGCAAGAAGCAGCGCGGGGAGCCCGTCTCGTGCTTCCTGCTGCGCATCGAGGACAACATGGAGTCCATCGGCCGCAGCATCAACTCCGCGCTGCAGTTGTCCAAGCGCGGCGGCGGCGTGGCACTGCTGCTGTCCAACCTCCGTGAGCACGGCGCGCCCATCAAGCACATCGAGAACCAGTCCTCGGGCGTCATCCCCGTGATGAAGCTGCTGGAGGACTCGTTCTCCTACGCCAACCAGCTCGGGGCCCGCCAGGGTGCCGGCGCCGTGTACCTGCACGCGCATCACCCGGACATCTTCAAGTTCCTCGACACCAAGCGTGAGAACGCGGACGAAAAGATCCGTATCAAGACGCTCTCCCTGGGCGTGGTGATCCCGGACATCACCTTCGAGCTCGCCAAGCGCAACGACGACATGTACCTGTTCTCGCCGTACGACGTCGAGCGGATCTACGGCAAGCCGTTCGCGGACGTGGACATCTCGGAGCACTACCACGAGATGGTCGAGGACAGCCGGATCAAGAAGACCAAGATCAACGCCCGGCACTTCTTCCAGACCGTCGCCGAGCTGCAGTTCGAGTCCGGCTACCCGTACATCATGTACGAGGACACCGTGAACCGGGCCAACCCGATCGCCGGCAAGATCACGCACTCCAACCTGTGCTCGGAGATCCTCCAGGTCTCCACGGCATCGGAGTTCAACGAGGACCTGAGCTACTCCGAGGTGGGCAAGGACATCTCCTGCAACCTCGGTTCGCTCAACATCGCCAAGGCCATGGACTCGCCGGACTTCGGTCAGACCATCGAGACGGCGATCCGGGGACTGACCGCTGTCTCCGACCAGACCCACATCGACTCGGTGCCCTCGATCGAGCGGGGCAACTCGGAGTCGCACGCGATCGGCCTGGGGCAGATGAACCTCCACGGCTACCTCGCGCGTGAGCGGATCCACTACGGATCCGAGGAGGGCGTCGACTTCACCAACATCTACTTCTACACCGTGCTCTACCACGCGCTCCGGTCGTCCAACGCGATCGCGCGGGAGCGGGGGACCTGGTTCGCCGGGTTCCCGGAGTCGAAGTACGCCTCGGGTGAGTTCTTCGACAAGTACACCGACCAGGTGTGGGAGCCGGCCACCGACCGGGTCCGCACGCTGTTCTCCGAGGCCGAGGTGACCATCCCCACGCAGGAGGACTGGCGCGCGCTGAAGGCCGACGTGCAGAAGTACGGCATCTACAACCAGAACCTGCAGGCCGTGCCGCCGACGGGGTCGATCAGCTACATCAACAACTCGACCTCGTCGATCCACCCCGTGGCGTCGAAGATCGAGATCCGCAAGGAAGGCAAGATCGGGCGCGTCTACTACCCGGCGCCCTACCTGACCAACGACAACCTGGACTACTACCAGGACGCGTACGAGATCGGCTACGAGAAGATCATCGACACGTACGCGGCGGCCACCCAGCACGTCGACCAGGGCTTGTCGTTGACCCTGTTCTTCAAGGACACGGCCACCACCCGTGAGGTCAACCGAGCCCAGATCTACGCGTGGCGCAAGGGCATCAAGACCCTGTACTACATCCGCGTGCGTCAGCTCGCGCTCGAGGGCACCGAGGTCGAGGGCTGCGTCTCGTGCATGCTCTGACCGCCCGGCCACAGGCCCGCGTCCCGAACCCCACACGCCACCAGGAGGAGATCCGATGACCGCCGAGCTGCACGCTCCGGGATCCCACAGTCCCGCCGCCGGCATCCAGCCCAAGCTGGTCGACCGGGTGTCGGCCATCAACTGGAACCGCGTCCCCGACGAGGTCGACGATCAGGTCTGGGGCCGGCTCACCACCAACTTCTGGCTGCCGGAGAAGGTGCCGGTCTCCAACGACATCCCGTCGTGGCAGACCCTGACCGAGTACGAGCAGCAGCTCACCACCCGCGTCTTCACCGGCCTGACCCTGCTGGACACCCTGCAGGGCACGGTCGGCGCGGTCAGCATGATCCCCGATGCGTCGACCCCGCACGAGGAGGCGGTGCTCACCAACATCGCGTTCATGGAGTCGGTGCACGCCAAGAGCTACTCGACGATCTTCTCCACGCTGTGCTCGACGCCGCAGGTGGACGACGCGTTCCGCTGGGCGGAGGAGAACCCCTTCCTCCAGAAGAAGGCCAAGATCGTGCTCGGCTACTACGCGGGGGACGATCCGCTCAAGCGCAAGATCGCCTCGGTGATGCTCGAGTCGTTCATGTTCTACTCGGGCTTCTACCTGCCCATGCGGTGGTCCTCGCGGGCCAAGCTCACCAACACCGCCGACGTCATCCGGCTCATCATTCGCGACGAGGCGGTGCACGGCTACTACATCGGGTACAAGTACCAGCGCGCCCTCGAGCACGTCACCCAGGCAGAGCGGGACGAGCTCAAGGACTACACTTTCGAGCTGCTGTTCGAGCTGTACGACAACGAGGCGGACTACACGGAGGATCTCTACGATCCGGTGGGGTGGACCGAGGACGTCAAGAAGTTCCTGCGGTACAACGCCAACAAGGCGCTGATGAACATGGGCTACGAGGGCATGTTCCCGAAGGACGAGACCGACGTCGACCCGGCGATCCTGTCGGCCCTGAGCCCCAACGCCGACGAGAACCACGACTTCTTCTCCGGCTCCGGCAGCTCGTACGTCATGGGCAAGGCCGAGGCCACCGAGGACGAGGACTGGGACTTCTGACGTACCGGTTCTGACCCACGACGCCCCTGCGACCGAACACGGTCGCAGGGGCGTCGTCGATCCACGGTCGTGGAGGGACTGCTGGCTACCCGTCCGGTGCGACCCCGTTGATCGATCCCCGGATGTCGTCGAGGACCGCTCGCGCCGCCACCGGGCCCGCGCCCTCCCACACGGCACGGTCCACCACGAACATGCGCTGCGACCCCACGGCGTCGAGGTCCGTCCACCTGTCCGAGGCGAAGACCTCCCGCGCCGCGTCCTCGGAGCCGGCCTCGCCTCCGACCACCGCGAAGATCACATCCCCGTCCAGCTCGTCACCCAGGGCCGGGGACTGGGGTAGGGGCGGGATGCGCTCGCCGTCGCGCGTGCGTTGCGCCGGGGGCCGCTCGGCACCCACGGCCTCGAGCATCAGGGAGCCCAGCGTGTCCGGCCGCTGCACCTCCACGCCGTCACCCGCCCCTCCGGTGACCGACACCAGGGAGACCCGGGTGTCCGACGGGGTGGTCGCGTCGGCGGTGCGCTGCGCCCGCTCGATCACCTCCAGCAGGAGATCGCCGCCGGCGCGGGGCCGACCGTAGGCGTCGGCGATCGCCTCGGTGGCGTCCGTCCAGTCGACGACGTCGGCGTCGTAGACCACGGTGGGGGCGACCTCCGTCACGGCGGCGACGACGGCCCGGTCCAGCCGGTCCGACCCGGCCAGCACGATGAGGTCGGGTCGAAGCTCCCGCGCGGCCCGCGCGACCTCGTCGGCGTCCGCGCCGACGAGGGGACCGACCGTCGGGAGCCCGACCAGTGAGTCGGGCAGGTAGACGCCCGCCCCGTCGGGTAGGCCGGATGTGCCGACGACGAGGTCCTGCAACCCGAGTGCACAGGCGGTGTCCACCGCGCCCGTGCCGAGCGCCAGGATCCTCTCCGGCGACCGCGGCACCTCCACCCGGTCCGGACCCGGCCCCTCCGTGGGGACCATGCGGCCACCCGACCCGGCGAACTCCGCGGGGACCGGTGACGGGGCGCACGACTCCTCCGGCTCCGCCGAGCGCTGCAACTCCTCGCCGGCCAACCGCGACGGGGTCGTCGTCATCGGGTGCTCGACCATGTCGACGGGGGAGGGGCCACACGCCACGAGCGTCAGTCCTGCCGCCAGGGGGATCGCCGCCCCGGCGGCGCGCCGCGCATACCCCCGCGCGCTGTATCGGCGGGGGGCGGTCACGGAATCGGTCATGGGACAACAGCCTAGGAGATCGGCCGGGAGGGGTCGCTCATGCGGAGGTCGCGGGTCGGCGACGAGTGCCTGTCCCGGCGTGTCGGACCACGGCGCGATAAGCGGGGGTGACCACCGGTGACGAGTTCGACGGGGTGGGTGGGCGTCTCTCTCAGGAGGGGGTTAGGATTGCGGTCACGCACTATTCCTATGCGTTCGACGTGGGGTCGGTGGTTCGACCCACGACGTCGGGTGAGGCGTTCAGGAGGACCCTTATGACCGCAGTGGCCCCCAAGCCGGTCCACGAACTCGACCACCCGCCGGGTGAACCCACGGGTGATGCCCGGCCGGGCTCGTTCGTGTGGAAGATGCTGACGACGACCGACCACAAATTGCTCGGCATCATGTACATCGTCACCTGCTTCATCTTCTTCTTCGTCGGCGGCCTCATGGCGCTGCTCATCCGGGCGGAGCTCTTCTTCCCGGGTATGCAGTTCCTGTCGAATGAGCAGTACAACCAGCTGTTCACCATGCACGGCACGGTGATGCTGCTGCTCTACGGAACCCCGATCGTCGTCGGGTTCGCGAACTACATCATTCCGCTGCAGATCGGCGCCCCCGACGTGGCGTTTCCCCGGCTCAACGCGTTCGGCTTCTGGCTGTTCGCGGCGGGCGGCACGATCATGCTCTCCGGCTTCCTGACCCCCGGTGGCGCGGCGTCCTTCGGCTGGACCATGTACATGCCGCTGGCGGACAAGATCCACTCGCCGAACGTCGGCGCGGACCTCTGGATCCTCGGCGTCGGCATCGGCGGCATCGGCACGATCCTCGGTGCCGTCAACTTCGTCACCACCATCATCTGCCTGCGCGCACCGGGTATGACCATGTTCCGGATGCCGATCTTCACGTGGAACATCCTCGTGGCGTCGGTCCTCATCCTCCTGATCTTCCCGCTGCTCACCGCGGCCGCACTCGGCGTCTTCTACGACCGGCAGTTCGGCGGGCGCATCTACGATCCGGGCAACGGTGGCGCCATCCTGTGGCAGCACCTGTTCTGGTTCTTCGGTCACCCCGAGGTGTACGTCCTCGCGCTGCCGTTCTTCGGCATCGTCTCCGAGGTCTTCCCGGTCTTCTCTCGCAAGCCGCTGTTCGGCTACGCCGGCCTGGTCTTCGCGACCCTCGCGATCGCCGCACTGTCGATGGCCGTGTGGGCGCACCACATGTACGTCACCGGCGCGGTGCTGCTGCCGTTCTTCTCCTTCATGACGTTCCTCATCGCGGTCCCGACCGGCGTGAAGTTCTTCAACTGGATCGGCACGATGTGGCGCGGCAAGATGACCTTCGAGACGCCGATGCTGTTCGCCCTCGGCTTCATCATCACCTTCCTCTTCGGCGGTCTGACCGGCGTGATGATGGCCTCGGCGCCGATCGACTTCCACATCTCGGACACGTACTTCA